>NZ_JBARTQ010000001.1:0-7507 GCF_049645325.1 Pseudomonas sp.
CTATGCAGGGTCCATGGGCGTGGTGATGGACAAGGCACTGGGCCCGGCATTTGCCGAACGTGAAAACGTCACGTACCAGGGGCAGGGCGAGGGCGCCTATGGCTTGGCGCGCCTGCTGGCGTCCAGAAAGCTGCAGGCGGATGTGTTCGTCTCCATCACGCCGGGGCCTGTCGAGATCCTGCAACAGGCCGGCCTGGCCGATCACGCGGTTCCGGTGGCCAGCACACGCATGGTCATCGCCTACAACCCCAAGAGCCGTTTCGCGCCGCAATTGGCCAGCGGCACCTGGTGGCAAGTGCTGCAAACCCCTGGCCTGCGGTTTGGTCGTACGGATGCGGGCACCGACCCCCAGGGGCAGAACATCGTGTTCACGATGAAGCTGGCGGAAAAGTACTACCAGCAACCGGGCCTGGCCCAGCGCATTCTGGGTGACGTACAAAACCCGCAACAGGTCTTCGGCGAAGGCGGCTTGCTGACGCGCCTGCAAGCCGGGCAAATCGACGCCGCTTCAGGTTACGAGAGCGCGACGATTTCCGCCAAGTTGCCGTATGTCGCGCTGCCCGATGAAATCAACCTGAGTAACCCGGCGGATGCCAAGGACTGGTACGACACGGTCGACCTGCAACTGCCAGACAAGAACGGCCAGCCGCAGACCCTCAAGCCGCAGCCGCTGGTGTTCTACGCCGTGGTGCTGAAAAACGCCCTGCACCCACAACAGGCCGAGGACTTTGTGAAGTTCCTGCAATCGGCGGACGCGCAGAAGCTGTTTGAGGCCAATGGCTACGGTCAGCCGAAAGGCGGCGTGCTTTGAGTCGAGCGCTGTGGCTGGGCGTGCCCGCCACGGTGTTGCTGGCAATTCCCTTTGTGGCGCTGGTGGGTGCCACGTCCTGGGCGCATTGGCAGTTGGCCTATGGCGACGGCACTGCGGTTGGGGTGTCGTTGGGGTTGAGCAGCGTGTCGACGCTGTTGATTGTGCTGCTCGGCACGCCGCTGGCCTTGTGGCTGGCGCGCAGCCAATCCTCCTGGCGCAGTGTGCTGGAGGCGCTGTTGCTGGTGTCTTTGCTGACGCCGCCATTGGCGATGGGGATTTTACTGGTCACCGCCTATGGGCCTTACGCCACCTTGGGCGAAGCGCTGGGCCGAGTCGGCATCACGCTGAGCAATAACCTGCCGGCGTTTATCCTCGCTCAACTCTACGGGGGGCTTGCGTACTACATCTTGTGCGCGCGCACGGCGTTTGAGTCGGTGCCGCGTTCGGTGGAAGAAGCCGCCCAAGGCCTGGGCTGCACGCCCGGCGAGGTATTTCGGCGTGTGACCTTGCCCGTCACCCGGCGCGCCCTGGCCAACGCGTTGGCGATTGTCTGGGTGCGGGTGATTGGCGAGTTCGGGATTGTGATGGTGTTTGCGTACTTTCCGCAGGGCATTCCGGTAAAGCTGTTCGTCAACCTGCAAAACGAAGGCGTAGACAGTGTCTACGCCTTGTTGTGGTCGCTGCTGCTGGTGACGTTGCCGTTTCCGCTGTGGTGCCTGTCGGTGCGCAAGCGCGGAGCGGTCAGTGCATCCCGCGTGGGATGGTCTTGAGCAGGTCATCCGGGCTGATGTAACCGACCACGCTGCCTGGCTGCGGCAAGCCCAGAATGTGCCCCTTGATCTTGCCGATCACGTGCATTTCGCACGGCTTGCAGTCGAACTTCAGGGTCAGCACTTCATCACCGTGGATCAACTGCATCGGCGCGACCTTGGTTTTCACGCCCGTCACACCCTTGGCCTGTTTAGGGCACAGGTTGAACGAGAACCGCAGGCAGTGCTTGGTGATCATCACCGGCACTTCGCCGGTTTCTTCGTGGGCTTCGAACGCCGCGTCGATCAGCTTCACGCCGTGGCGATGGTAGAAGTCGCGCGCTTTCTGGTTATAGACGTTGGCCAGGAACGACAAGTGCGCTTCCGGGTACACCGGCGGCGGCGAGGTCTCGGCTTTGCGCCCGCCACGTGGGTGAGCCGCGACACGCGCGGCGGTCAGCGCTTCGATGACTTCACGGCGCAAGGCCTTGAGCTGCGAGTTGGGGATGAAGAACGCTTGCGGCGCATCCAGCTCGATACCCGTGGCGTGGTACTCGGTGGTGCCGAGTTGGCCGAGCAGGTCGCGCAGGGTGTCCAGCGCCTGTTCCGGCTTGTTGGCCACGCCGAACGGGCCGGGCAGGGTGACGCTGGCGCTGATGCCTTCTTCGCTGGTGGCAGTCACGTGCAACTGGTCTTCACGCAGGCGTGCGACCCACGCCAGGCCGATACGGCGCTCGGCCGAGGTCTTGAGCAGGGCTTGTTGCCAGTTATGGTCCAGGTTGCGGTTCAGCGGGTGATTCGGGCGCAACTGATGCAGGCCGGCCGGCATTTCGTTCGGCTCGACGCGGTAGCGGTAGCGCTTCTGGCCGTCTTCCTCGAACTCGCCTTTAGGTTCTGCAATGTTGGCGCGAAAGCCTACGACTTCGCGCTTGACCAGCACATTGAGGCCGTCGCCGTTGGACAGCGGCTCATGGGTGACCACTTGCAGGTCGCGCTTGCCGGCTTTTTCCACCACACCCACCGGCAGGCCGGTGAAGGTTGGGGTGTCGAAGGCGCCGATGTCGATCTTGCGGTCGCTGACGAAGTAGTCGGTGCTGCCACGGTGGAAAGTTTTTTCCGGGTCGGGCAGGAAAAAATGCGCAGTACGGCCGCTGGAGGCGCGGGCGAGGTCCGGGCGGTCTTCGAGTACATCGTCGAGGCGCTGGCGGTAGTAGGCGGTGATGTTTTTCACATAGCCCATGTCTTTGTAGCGGCCTTCGATCTTGAACGAGCGCACGCCGGCTTCGACCAGGGCGCGGATGTTGGCGCTCTGGTTGTTGTCTTTCATCGACAGCAGGTGCTTTTCAAAGGCCACGACGCGGCCCTGGTCATCTTTCAAGGTGTACGGCAGGCGGCAGGCCTGGGAGCAGTCGCCACGGTTGGCGCTGCGGCCATTCTGCGCGTGAGAGATGTTGCACTGCCCGGAAAACGCCACGCACAGGGCGCCGTGGATGAAGAACTCGATGGCGGCATCGGTTTCGTCGGCAATCTCACGGATTTCCTGCAGGTTCAGCTCACGGGCCAAAACCAACTGCGAAAAACCGGCCTGGTCGAGAAACTTGGCGCGGTTCAGGGTGCGGATATCGGTCTGGGTGCTGGCGTGCAGCTCGATCGGCGGAATATCCAGCTCCATCACGCCCAGGTCTTGCACGATCAACGCATCCACGCCGGCGTCGTACAGCTGATGGATCAGCTTGCGCGCGGGTTCGAGCTCGTTGTCATGCAGGATGGTGTTGATGGTGGTGAACACGCGGGCGTGGTAACGCCGGGCGAATTCGACCAGTTGAGCGATATCGCTCACCTCGTTACACGCATTGTGGCGTGCGCCGAAGCTTGGGCCGCCAATGTAGATGGCGTCGGCGCCATGCAAGATAGCCTCGCGCGCAATGGCAACATCGCGGGCAGGGCTGAGCAATTCCAGGTGGTGCTTGGGCAAGGACATAGTTTTTTTAGTCAGGCTTGTCACGGTTGAGGCGCGCATTGTAGCTGTGAAATGCCTGACCGGCATCTACCGCAGGGCTGTATGGCTGAACCCGTGTGGGAGCTGGCTTGCCTGTGATGCGGGCATCAAGGTGTCAGGCATACCGAGTAGATGCCATCGCAGGCAAGCCAGCTCCCACATTTGATCGATGTTGCAGGTGAGCACTCAGGCCTTGGCGGCCATTGCGGTGACTTCCACGCGCATGCCTTCTACAGCCAGCGCGGCAACGCCCACCGCGGCGCGAACAGGCCAGGGCTTGGCGAAAAAGCGCTTGTAGACTTCGTTGAATGCCGCGCGGTCAGCCATGTCGGTGAGGTAGATGGTCAGGTGCATCACCCGGTCCATGGAGCTGCCGGCTTTCTCCAGCGCGACCTTAAGTGCCTGCAGGGTGCATTCGCTTTGCAAGGTGATGTCGCCCAGTTCCAGGCTGCCGTCGGCGCGGGTCGGCACTTGGGTGGAGACCAGAATGCCGTTGAAGCCGATCACGTCGCTGGAAATGGAATCGGCATCGGGATCGGGAGTGAAGGACAGGTCGTGATTAGCCATGGGCGCCTCGTGTTGGCAGGAACGGAAAGGCGCCCATGGTCCCCGAAAATTACAGCAGGGGCAAACCGCCGGTTACGGCCAGCGGCGGAACAACACGCTGGCATTCACCCCGCCAAACCCGAAGCCATTCGACAGCGCGTACTCAATCGGCAGGTGCCGTGCTTCACCGCGCACCATGTCCAGGCCGTCGGCGAGCGTGTCCGGGTGTTCCAGGTTCAGCGTCACCGGTGCTACCTGATCGCGCAGGGCGAGCACGGTGAAGATCGCTTCGATGCCACCCGCAGCGCCCAACAAATGCCCGGTAGCGGATTTGGTCGAGCTGATCGCCGGGCTGCCGCTGGAACCAAATACCGTTCTGATGGCTGCCAGCTCGCCCTTGTCGCCCACGGGCGTGGAAGTGGCATGCGCATTCAAATACTGAACCTGGGAGGCTAGGATGCCCGCTTGGCGCAATGCTTGAGTCATCGCCCGTCGTGCACCATCGCCATCTTCAGGGCCGGCGGTCATGTGATAGGCATCGGCGCTGGTGCCGTAGCCCACCAGTTCGGCAATGGGTTGCGCGCCGCGTGCCAGTGCGTGTTCCAGCTCTTCAATCACCAGAATGCCGGCGCCTTCGCCCATCACGAAGCCGTCACGGGCTTGGTCGAACGGCCGCGAAGCGAGTTGCGGTGTGTCATTGAAGTCACTGGACAACGCCCGCGCCGCCGCAAAGCCGGCCAGGCTGACCCGATGAATCGCCGCTTCGGCACCGCCGCACACTGCCACGTCGACTTCGCCTGCGCGGATCATCCGCGCGGCGTCACCAATGGCCTGCACGCCCGCCGCGCAGGCTGTCACCGGGGCGCCCAGCGGGCCTTTCAAACCGTAGTTGATCGACACATGCCCGGCCGCCATGTTGCTCAGAAACGACGGAATGGTGAATGGCGACAGGCGCCGCGGGCCTTTGCTGTCGGTGGTGCGCACCGCCTCGGCAATCGCCGGAAAACCGCCAACGCCCGAGGCGATGATGGTGGCGGTGCGTTCCTGTTGCTCCGGGGTGTTCGGCGCCCATCCGGCCTGCTTCAACGCCTCATCGGCCGCCGCCAGGGCGAACAGGATGAAACGGTCCATCTTGCGCTGCTCTTTGGCCGCCAGCAGGCGGTCTGGGTCAAAACCGGCTTCGGGGTCCTGCTCCACGGTTTGCACCTGGCCGCCGATGCTGACGGCGAGGTCTCCGATCAATGCTTCGGGCAGGCGACGAATGCCCGACTGCCCGTTCAACAGGCGTTGCCAGGTGGACTCCACACTCGCGCCGAGTGGCGTCAACGCGCCCATGCCTGTCACGACGATACGTTTACTCATGATCAATCGACTCCTGTAGCGTTGAGGGGTACACACCTGTGGACGTCACTATCATCATGAAAGTAACATGACGTCACACCTCTTTGCACCCGCACACAGGAGCGCCCATGCAACGCAAGTCCCTCATCAGCGACGAATGCCCCATCGCCCGCAGCCTTGAACGGGTAGGGGAATGGTGGAGCATGTTGATCATGCGCGACGCATTGCATGGCTTGCGGCGCTTCGATGAGTTCTCGCGCAGCCTGGGGATTGCGCCGAACATGTTGACGCGGCGCCTGAATGGTTTGGTGGAGGCCGGGATGCTGGAACGCCGCGCCTACAGCGAGCGCCCGCCACGTTATGAATACGTGCCGACGCCCAGGGGCGAGGATTTCCGCATGGTGTTGATGGCGTTGATTGCGTGGGGTAACCGGCATTTCGCCGAGGAGGGCACGAGTGTTCAGGTGGTGGCGCGCGAAACCGGCCAGCCGGTACAGCCGATGATGGCCACGGCCGAAGGTGCGTGGGTGGCGCTGGACCAGTGCGCGGTACAAGCCGGCCCAGCCGCCAGCGCAGGCATGCGCCAACGGCTGAACCCCGAGTGATTACAGCAGGGTAAACGGATAGTCGACGATCACCCGCAGTTCATTCAGCTTGCCATCGCGCTGATCGGCATTCGAAGAAACCATGGCATCACGCACGCGCAGCGAGAGGTTCTTCGCCGGGCCGCTCTGCAGCACGTATTTGGCTTCCACATCGGTCTCGTGGTGGTCGCCATCGGCACCGTAGTCGCCGACATACGCGCTGTTGGCCGGGGTGTGGGTGCCGTTGATGTCGGAGCCATTGACGTAGCGGGTCATGAAACTCAAACCCGGCACGCCATAACTCGCCATGTTCAGGTCATAACGCACGCCCCAGGACTGCTCGCCCGGGCCGTTGAAGTCGCCCCACTGTATCGAGTTGGCCAGGAACACCGAGTCGCCGCCTTCGCCCGCGCCGTTGTCGCCGGTGCCGATGTAGTCGAACGGCGTGTCGCCGTGCACCTTCTGGAACGACAGCGTCAGGGTGTGCGCCGCCAGGAATGAATAGGCCGCGGCCACCGAATACGTGGTGTTATTGATCGCGCCGGCCTTGGCGCTGCCGGTGTCGAGGGTGCGGTACAGGTTGCCGTCCAGCGCCAGTGACTGGTCATGGCCCAATGGCAACACGTAGTTGAGGTTGGTGTAGTACTGGCGCCAGATGTCTTCCAGCTCGCCGGCGTACACGGTGGCACTCAGGGACGGCGTGAAGGTGTATTTGCCGCCGACGAAACTCGCACTGTTGGCCGCCACGTTGGCGTAGGTGGCATAGATATCGTGGTCATGATTGCTGGTCATGCCGCTGTTGGTGCTGGTGAAGTGCCCGGCTTCCAGGTCCAGGCCGGCGATTTCGCTGCTGGTCAGGTCAAACCCGGTGGCGGTCTGCGGCAAAATACGCGTGCCGCCGGTGGCGAAGACAGGCGCGGTAGGCTGCATGTCACCGAATTTCAGCTGGGTCTTGGAAATCTTGATCTTCACTGCGGCGCCGACCGAGCCGTAGCCGTCTTTGGGGTCGCCATTGCGGTCGGTCGGCAGGTTGCCGGTGTTGTTGTCTTCGTGGGTTGCGTCGAGCTTCATGGCGCCGTAGGCGTAGGCATCCACGCCAAAACCGATGGTGCCCTGGGTGAAACCCGAGGCGTAGTTGAGCATCGCGCCTTGGGTCCAGTCGCGGTTGTCGGCCTTGCCGCTTTGCCGGTCGCGGTCGAAATAGTAATTGCGCAACAGCCCGGTGACGCTGCTGCCTTCGATAAAGCCCTTGGAATCCGCCTGATCGGTGACCGATTCGGCGAGGGCCATTTGACTGATACCGGCGCACACCGCCAGTGTTAACAGGCTCCACTGTTTGATCATGTTTTTACTTCCCCGGAATAATTAACGCGCGCACAGAAACACCGCACTTTATTTGGATGATGCATAAGGTTTTATGGGCAGGGTTTGAAGTGAGGCGTGGCCGTTTTTATTGTATTCGACTGTTTGCCGAGGC
>NZ_JBARTQ010000002.1:0-2999 GCF_049645325.1 Pseudomonas sp.
CCCTTGTCCGGTTTATTGTTGGAGATGGACGGCTTCGGCGGGGTCCATGGCTGGCAATGGCTGTTCGCAGTCGAAGGCCTGATGGCGACCGCCGTCGGCGTCTGGGCCTACTGGTACCTGGATAACCGCCCCGCCGACGCCAAGTGGCTCACCGCAACTGAACGCCTGCACATCCAGACCCTGCTCGACCAGGAAGACCAGCACAAAACCTCCCACGGCCGCAGCCTGCTGAATGTGCTGTGCCAACCATCAGTGCTGTATTTGTGCCTGGTGTACCTGTTGATCCAGGCCAGCGTGTACGGCGTGGTGTTTTACCTGCCCAGCCAGGTCGGCGGGCTGCTCGGCACCAAAGTCGGGCTGATGGTCGGGCTGGTGTCGGCGATTCCGTGGATCTGCGCGCTGTTTGCCGCCTGGTGGATTCCCGCCTACTCCGACCGCAGCGGTGAGCGCCGCCACACCGCCTGCCTCACGCTGTTGATGGCCGCCGCCGGCATCGCCTGCTCGGTGACCTTCAGCAACCCGCTGCTGGGCATGCTTGCGCTGTGTTTCGCCGCATCAGGCTTCATTGCCGTGCAACCGGTGTTCTGGACCTTTCCCTCCAGCTACCTCGCCGGCAGCGCTGCCGCCGCCGGCATCGCCTTGATCAACTCGTTCGGAGCCCTCGGCGGGTTTATAGCGCCGGTCATCAAGCACTGGGCCGAAAGCGCCTTCCATTCTCCGGCGGCCGGTCTCTACCTGCTCTCCGCCACCACGGTCCTGGCTGCATTGCTGGTACTGGGCATCCATTCACCCGGCCATAACGCGTCGAACACGCCGGCCACTGTTTAATTCCAGGAGTCACACCATGGGTCATCTCACCATCAAACACGTGCGCGCCTTCGTACTGCGCGGCGGCGGCGCCGATTACCACGACCAGGCCGACGGCCACTGGATCGACGACCACATCAGCACGCCCATGAGCAAATACCCCGAGTACCGCCAGAGCCGCCGCAGCTTCGGCATCAACGTACTCGGCACGCTGGTGGTGGAGATCGAAGCCAGCGACGGCACCGTCGGGTTTGCCGTGACCACCGGCGGCGAGCCGGCCGCCTACATCGTCGAGAAACACCTGGCACGCTTCCTTGAAGGCGCGCGCGTCACCGATATCGAAAAGATCTGGGACCAGATGTACCAGTCCACGCTCTACTACGGCCGCAAGGGCCTGGTGATCAACACGATCTCCGGCGTCGACCTGGCGCTATGGGACCTGCTCGGCAAAGTCCGCCAGGAGCCGGTGCACCAGTTGCTCGGCGGCGCAGTGCGCGACGAGCTGCAGTTCTACGCCACCGGCGCACGCCCGGACCTCGCGCAGAAAATGGGCTTTATCGGCGGCAAGATGCCCCTGCATCACGGCCCCAGCGAAGGCGAAGAAGGCCTGCGCAAAAACCTCGAAGCCTTGGCGACCATGCGCGAACGGGTCGGCCCGGACTTTTGGCTGATGCTCGATTGCTGGATGAGCCTGGACCTGAACTACGCGACCAAACTGGCGCTGGGCGCCCACGAATACGGGCTCAAGTGGATCGAAGAAGCGCTGTCACCTGACGATTACTGGGGCTACGCCGCACTGCGCAACAACGTGCCTAAGGGCATGCTCGTGACCACCGGCGAACACGAAGCCACGCGCTGGGGTTTCCGCATGCTGCTCGAAATGGGCTGCTGCGACATTATCCAACCCGACGTCGGCTGGTGCGGCGGCCTCACCGAACTGGTGAAAATTTCCGCCTTGGCCGATGCCCACAACGCGATGGTCGTGCCCCACGGCTCATCGGTCTACAGCTACCACTTTGTGGCCACGCGCCATAACAGCCCCTTCGCCGAGTTCCTGATGATGGCGCCCAAGGCGGATGAAGTGGTGCCGATGTTCCATCCGCAACTGCTCGGTGAACCGGTACCGGTGAATGGCCGCATGCGCCTGTCGGTGCTCGACAAGCCCGGTTTCGGCGTTGACCTGAACCCGGATTGCCAACTGCACCGCCCCTACAACCGTTGAGGAAAACTGCCATGAACATGCCCCGCAACGGCTTCAAGGCCGCCCTCGCCAAGGACGCCACGCAATACGGCATCTGGGCCGGTTTCGCCAGCGCCTACGGCGCCGAAATCGTCGCCAGTATCGGCTATGACTGGATGCTCATCGACGGCGAGCACGCCCCCAACACCGTGCCCAGCGTGCTCAACCAACTGCAGGCCGTCGCGGCCTACACCACCGCGCCGGTGGTGCGGGCAGTGAGTGGCGACGCCAACCTGATCAAGCAACTGCTGGATGTCGGCGCCCAGACCCTGATGATCCCCATGGTCGAAACCGCCGAACAGGCCCAGGCCCTGGTGCGCGCCATGCGCTATCCGCCCCACGGCATTCGCGGCGTTGGCGGCGGCCTGACCCGCGCCACGCGCTGGGACGGCGTGGCGGATTACCTGCAAACCGCCCACGAACAGCTGTGCCTGATCGTGCAGGTGGAATCGCGCCTGGGGGTTGAAAACGTCGCGGCGATTGCCGCAGTGGAAGGTGTGGACGCAGTGTTCATCGGGCCTGCAGACCTGTCCATCGGCCTCGGCCATGCCGGCAACCCGGGCCACCCCGACGTGCAGGAACGCATCAAGCACGCGGTGGACGCGACCCTCGCCGCCGGCAAAGTCAGCGGCATCCTGGCGCCTAACGAAGAAGACGCGCGCCGTTACCAGGCCTGGGGCTGCCGCTTTATCGCGGTGGCCATCGACATCAGCCTGTTGCGCCAGAGCGCACTCTCCACCCTCAACCGTTATCGCCCGGCCGCCGACGCGAAAGCGCCGTCGCGCACCTACTGAGGAACCTGCCCATGCCTTCCGTTCCCGTTTACCAGAACTACATCAACGGCCGCTTCACCCCAAGCGAGGCGCACCTCGACGTGCTCAACCCGGCCACGGGTGCGCTGCTGTCGAAGGTTCCCGCCTCCACCGCCGCCGACGTCGACCAGGCCCTGAAC
>NZ_JBARTQ010000003.1:0-16104 GCF_049645325.1 Pseudomonas sp.
GAGCAAGCCCGCTCCCACACTTGACCGAGTTTCAACATGAGCCTGCGGTCGAATGTGGGAGCTGGCTTGCCTGCGATGGCGGTGGGCCAGCCGACTCATGTGTGGCCTGACACGCCGCTTTCGCGAGCAAGCCCGCTCCCACACTTGAGCGCGCCCCACCAGGAGCATGCGGTCGGATGTGGGAGCGGGCTTGCCTGCGATGGCGGTGGGCCAGCCGACTCATGTATGGCCTGGCATACCGCTTTCGCGAGCAAGCCCGCTCCCACACTTGACCGCGCTCCACCATGAGCATGCGGTCGAATGTGGGAGCGGGCTTGCTCGCGAAGCAGGCGACTCGGTGTTACTGAATCTCGTCAGGTTTCACGATCACCCAATTTTTGTCCGCCGTCACCGGCAAGCCTTCCTTGGCCTGAGCAGCCGCGTGCTTGGCCATCATGCCGTTGAGCTGGGTCATGTATTTGTCTTTACGGTTGATCCACAGGTGAATGCCGCCCTTGGCCACGTCCACATCGTGGAACAGCATGTAGCCGTCGCTGGTCGGTGTGTCGCCGCCGACAATCACCGGCTTTTTCCATTCGTCGATGTAGGTGAGGATCGCCGCGTGCTTGCCGGCCATCCAGGTCGCCGGGGTCCACAGGTAGGGGGTCAGTTCCAGGCCGAGGTTGGCCTTCTCGTCATATTTGCCGGCGGCGATCTGTTTGCGCGCGGTGGTCAGCTCGCCAGTCTTGCGGTCCTTGAGCAAGGTGCTCACGCCGATGACGTTCTCGGGTTTGACGTTGTAGCCGTACTTCGGATCGGCAGCGACCATGCGCACCAACTCCTCGGACGCGGCGGTCATCACGTACACCTCGATGCCGTTTTCCATCAGCTTGTTGAACAGCTCAGCCTGGCCGGTGAAGACCTTCGGCGGTTGCACGTCCATGTTCTTGACCACATCACCTTCGTAATAGGTGACCGGAACCGGCTTGCCGGACGCCATCATCTCGTCGACGTAGCCTTTGAGTTCCTTGAGGGTGAAACCGGAGAAAATCTGCGCCACCCACGGGTAGCAGACCATGTCGTCGACTTCACACAGGCGGTAGTAGTAGCTGAACAGGCTTTCCTTGTGGTCGGCGGTGTCCTTGAACGGGATCAGCTTCAGGGACGGGTCCATGGTGTCGCGGGTGATCAGGCCTTTGTTTTCCAGGTACGGCAGCAAGGACTCTTCAAGGTCGTAGCGGTAGCTGGTGTTGTCCATGTCGAACACCGCGAAGTTACCCTTGTTGGCGTTCGCCGCGATCATCTTGTTCAGTTGCTCGGCGGCGGGTGCCGGCCAGTGCTTCAACTCGGTGGCGGCAAATGCCTGGCTGACGAGGCCGAGGCAGAAGGCGGCGGCAAGTAATTTTGGCGCGAGCTTCATAAGCAGTTTCTCCCTGAGTGAAAGACATCGACGCTAACAAATTCGCATGACAGTTATCACCCGAGCGCGACCGCTTGCGTCGTGATCGCGTCAACGCCATGTGCCTGAGCGCCAAAAGCTTATTCCAAAAACGACAGTCACCATTCCATATCGGTATTAAATCAATATATTTCAAGCTGTTAGGCTTCCCGGTTCGCAATCGCAGGCTCACGCGATTGGCTGCCTTCTCAACGGAGCTTCAATGAATCTGCCCCTGATTCTCAACTTACTGGTGTTCGTGGCCCTGTTGCTGGGCCTGGCACAAACTCGCCGCACAAACTGGAGCCTCGCTAAGAAGGTTTTATTCGCCCTCGTCCTGGGCGTGGTGTTTGGTACGGTGCTGCATACGATTTACGGCGACGGCAACCCGGTGCTCAAAGCCTCCATCGGCTGGTTCGACCTGGTCGGCAACGGTTACGTGCAGTTGCTGCAAATGATCGTGATCCCGCTGGTATTCGCTTCGATCCTCAGTGCCGTGGCGCGCCTGCATAACGCCTCGTCCCTGGGCAAGATCAGCTTCCTGACCATCGGTACGCTGCTGTTCACCACCGCGATTGCGGCGCTGATCGGCATCGGCCTGACCAACCTGTTCGGCCTCACCGCCGAAGGTTTGGTGGCCGGCACCCAGGAAATGGCGCGCCTGCAGATTATCCAGAGTGATTACGCAGGCAAGGTCGCCGACCTGAATATCCCGCAGTTGCTGCTGTCGTTCGTGCCGGCGAACCCGTTCGCCGACCTGGCCCGCGCCAAGCCGACGTCGATCATCAGCGTGGTGATTTTCGCCGCCTTCCTGGGGGTTGCCGCGCTGCAACTGCTCAAGGACGACGTGGAAAAAGGCCAGAAAGTGCTGAACGCCATCGACACCCTGCAAGCCTGGGTGATGCGCCTGGTGCGCCTGGTGATGAAGCTGACGCCGTACGGCGTGTTGGCGCTGATGACCAAAGTGGTCGCCGGTTCCAACCTGCAAGACATCATCAAGCTCGGCAGTTTCGTGGTGGTGTCGTACCTGGCGCTGGGCCTGATGTTTGTGGTGCACGGCCTGTTGCTGTCGCTGGCCGGGATCAACCCGCTGCGCTTCTTCCGCAAGGTATGGCCGGTGCTGACCTTCGCCTTCACCAGCCGCTCCAGCGCCGCGGCCATTCCGCTGAGCATCGAAGCGCAGACCCGCCGTCTGGGCATCCCGCAATCCATCGCCGGTTTCGCCGCCTCGTTCGGCGCGACCATCGGCCAGAACGGTTGCGCCGGTCTCTACCCGGCCATGTTGGCCGTGATGGTGGCGCCAACGGTGGGCATCAACCCGCTGGACCCGCTGTGGATCGCGACCCTGGTGGCGATTGTGACCTTGAGTTCGGCCGGCGTGGCCGGTGTGGGTGGCGGTGCAACCTTTGCCGCACTGATCGTGCTGCCAGCCATGGGCTTGCCGGTGTCACTGGTGGCGCTGCTGATTTCCGTGGAGCCGCTGATCGACATGGGCCGCACGGCGCTGAACGTGAACGGCTCGATGACGGCTGGCGCGATTACCAGCCAGATCATGGGGCAGACGGATAAAGAGCTGTTGAATGCCGATGAGCATGCGGAACTGGCGCAGGCCTGACAGACCGCTATCGCAGGCAAGCCAGCTCCCACATTGAACCGTTTTTTTCAGTAATACTCGATCACCTGTGGGAGCTGGCTTGCCTGCGATGCTCTTAGGCTTTTTCCCAAACCTCAAAGTTGTACGCCGGCTTGTCACCCTCAGCCGCATTCTCGGCATTCGACACCCGCTTCCACTGGTTCAAATCAAACTCGGGAAACCACGCATCCCCTTCCGGGCTCAATGCTACCCGCGTCAGATACAGGCGATCCGCCTGCTCAAGCCCCTGCGCATACAACTGTGCGCCGCCGATCAGCATCAGCTCATCCACGCCTTGCTCCAGCGCCCAGTCCTCAGCCCGCTCAACCGCCGCTTCCAGTGATGGAAAAACTTCCGCACCTTCCAGCGCCAAGCCGGTCTGACGGCTGACCACAATGTTCAGGCGCCCCGGCAACGGTCGACCCAGAGAATCCCAGGTCTTGCGCCCCATGATGATCGGCTTGCCGAGTGTGGTGGCCTTGAAGTATTTGAAATCCCCCGGCAAATGCCAGGGCATGCTGTTGTCGACGCCGATCACACGGTTTTCACCGAGGGCTGCGATTAGGCTTAAAGGGAGAGTTTTTTTCATGGCGACGAGAATACCAGAGCCCCCAGCCACGCGCAGCGTGCACTAAACAGCCGCAGAGCGGTTATGCTCCAAACTCACTTGCTCAACAGGACGGCGCGTGACAGCACTGACTCCCCTGCACAAACTCTGGCTGACGGAAACCGTGCGCCTGCGTGAAGAACACGCCGGGCCCCTGGAAGACCTGGAGGCCAACCGCCTGGCCCGCACGGCCGGTGGCGACCTGCCGACGCGTATTCAACAGCGCGCCCTGCACCTGGCCGAGCGCGATGGCCTGACCGCCGCCCTCGGCCGCTGGCTGCAAGGCGCGCGGCTGGCGCTGGTGCTGCTCGCGGTACTCGCCGTGATCAGTGGCGCCGGGCTGGCCTTTGCCGCGCTGGGCAACGGCCTGACCCCGGTGAATGTGTTCTGGGCCCTGGGCAGCCTGCTCGGGTTGAACCTGATCCTGCTCGTCAGTTGGGCCTTGGGCCTGCTCTTTGCCGGGGAACACAGCGCCAGCCTTGGGCGACTGTGGTTGTGGCTTAGCGAAAAACTCGCCCGTGACGCCAAGGCCGCACAGCTGGCACCGGCGCTGTTACTGCTGTTGCAGCGCCAGAAGCTCAACCGCTGGGCCGTGGGCGTGCTGGTCAACAGCCTGTGGCTGCTGGCCTTGCTCAGCGCGATGGTGATTTTGCTGACACTCCTGGCTACCCGTCGCTACGGTTTTGTGTGGGAAACCACCATTCTCGGTGCCGACACGTTTGTCGCCGTCACCCAAGCCCTCGGCAGCCTGCCTGCGTTGTTGGGCTTCAACGTGCCGACCGTCGAGATGATCCGCGCCAGCGGCGATTCCGCCCTGAATATCGAAAGCGCCCGCCAAGCCTGGGCTGCATGGCTGGTCGGTGTGTTGCTGGTCTACGGCCTGTTACCTCGATTGATCCTTGCCCTGCTGTGCCTGTGGCGCTGGAAACGCGGGCGCGCCACGCTGCGCCTGGACCTCAACCTGCCCGGCTACAGCCCGTTGCGCGAACGCCTGATGCCAAGCAGCGAACGCCTTGGGGTCAACGACGCCGCGCCTGAACAGTTGCACCACGTCACCGGCGGCGTCAGCGAGCTGGAAAGCGACGGCGCGCTGCTGGTGGCCATTGAGCTGGACGATCAACATCCGTGGCCGCCCAAACTGCCGGCCAGCATCAAAAATGCCGGCGTCCTCGACAGCCGCGAATCACGCCACAAACTGCTGGAACAACTCACACGCTTCCCGCCCGCGCGCCTGGTCATCGCCTGCGACCCACGCCGTTCGCCCGACCGTGGCAGCCTGGCGCTGATCGCCGAGCTCGCGCGCAGCGCCGCCGCCACCCGCGTCTGGCTGCTGCAAGCGCCGCCCGGCCAAGCCCTGGATGCCGATCGCCTGGGCGATTGGCATACCGCGCTGCAACAGCTGGAATTGCCCTTCGCCGACTGCGCGCCGCTCACGTGGCTGGAGACCGGTCATGACTAAACCGCTGAAACTCGCCGTGGTCGGCCACACCAATGTCGGCAAGACCTCGCTGCTGCGCACGTTGACCCGTGATGTCGGCTTCGGTGAAGTCTCCCATCGCCCCAGTACCACTCGGCACGTCGAAGGTGCGCGGTTATCCGTGGATGGCGAAGCCTTGCTGGAGCTGTACGACACGCCCGGCCTGGAGGATGCCATCGCCCTGCTCGATTACCTGGAGCGGCTGGACCGCCCCGGCGAACGCCTCGATGGCCCGGCGCGGCTGGCGAGGTTTCTGGAAGGCAGCGAAGCGCGCCAGCGTTTTGAGCAGGAAGCCAAGGTGCTGCGCCAGTTGCTGGCCTCCGACGCCGGGTTGTATGTGATCGACGCCCGCGAGCCGGTGCTGGCCAAATACCGCGACGAGCTGCAAGTGCTGGCCAGTTGCGGCAAGCCGTTGCTGCCGGTGCTCAACTTTGTCAGCAGCAGCGACCACCGCGAACCGGATTGGCGCGAAGCCCTGGCCCGCCTGGGCCTGCATGCACTGGTGCGTTTCGACAGCGTGGCGCCGCCGGAAGACGGCGAGCGACGGCTGTATGAAAGCCTCGCCCTGCTGCTGGAAACCTCGCGGCCGCAGTTGGAGCGGTTGATTCTCGACCAGCAAGCCCAACGCCAGGCCCGCCAGCAAAGCGCCGCGCGCCTGATCGCCGAGCTGTTGATTGAATGCGCGGCGTGCCGGCGCAGCGTGCTCACCGAAGATGAGCCGCAAGCCATCAGCGACTTGCGCAAAGCCGTGCGCCAGCGCGAACAAAAATGCGTGGAAGCCTTGCTCAAATTGTTTGGCTTTCGCCCCCAGGACGCCGCCGCCAGTGACTTGCCGTTGCTGGACGGGCGCTGGGGCGATGACCTGTTCAACCCGGAAACCCTCAAGCAACTCGGCGTGCGCGTCGGCGGTGGCATCGCCGCAGGCGCCGCCGCCGGGGCCGGTGTGGACTTGCTGGTCGGTGGCTTGACGCTGGGGGCTGCCGCGATTGCCGGTGCGATTGCCGGCGGCGCGCTGCAAACGGCGCGCAGCTATGGCAGCCGCTTGCTGGGCAAAATCAAGGGCCAACGCGAACTGACCGTCGACGACAGCGTGCTGCGCCTGCTGGCCCTGCGCCAACGCCAGTTGCTCAAAGCATTGAACCTGCGCGGCCACGCGGCGATGCACAGCATCAAGGTCGACACGCCCCAGGACAAAACCTGGCGCGAAGGCAAACTGCCAGACGCCCTGCACAAAGCCCGCGCCCATCCGCAATGGTCGTCCCTGAACCCCCACGCCAGGTTGAGCCAGGCCGAGCGCCAGGAACAGGTCGAGGCCCTGGCCCAGCGCCTCGACGACACCTAAGCCGCGAGCAATTGCCGGGCCTTGGCCTTGAGCACCTCAAGGTCAAGCACCGGCACGTGCATTTCCTTGGCCTGCTCGTCCCAGTGGCGCATGCGCAGGCTGACCTGGCAAAGCGGGTCCTGCTCAAAGGCCTGCGCTTCTTCGGCGGTCATTACGCCGCCCTGATAGCCCAGCGTCCGGCGGCTGGCTTCGCTCAGGCGGGCGTAATAGTCCGGTTGGCTGAAGGTCAGGTAGCGCTTGGCCTGCACGTGATATTCCACCAGTTTGGCCATGCGCTCGCTGAAGCCCGCGCGGCGCAGGTAATCCGCGCCCAGGCATTCATGGCTGACCACGCCATACCCACCCATGTTCTCGCCGCCCTGGCCGCAGATATGCCCGATATCGTGGAAAAACGCCGCCAGTACCACCTCATCATCGAAACCTTCAGCCATGGCCAATTGCGCGGCTTGGGACATGTGCTCGATCTGCGACACCGGCTCACCGATGTAATCCGCCGTACCGTGCTGCTCGTACAAGCCAAACACGTCGGCAATTGTCTGTTCCGGGTTCATCGCGCCTCTCCCCACAATGCAGTGATATTCCGCTCGGCCATCGCCGGCCCCACGCTCATACCCACACCGGTGTGCATCAACGCCGCACTTACCCCCGGCGCCGCGCGCAGGAACGAAAACGGCCTCGGCCCACGTGAGCCGTAGACGCCCTGCCAGCGCTCCACCACCTGAATCTTGCAACTTAAGGTCTGCTCGGCCAGTTCGATCATCCAGTCATCCACCTGCTCGGCATTGAAGGGCGATGCATCGCTGCCGTAATCATGGGAGTCGCCGATGATCAGCTCGCCATAGGGCGTCGGGCTGATCAGCAGATGAATCCCGTGTTCATGCAGGTGCGGTGAGTCTCGCAGGATCTGCGCCTGCAACGGCGCGGCCTCGGGAAGGTCCGCGAAGGCGCCGTAGTGCACGCAACTCAGGCCCGTGAGCAAGGCGTGTTGCAGGTTCAGGTTAGCCGCAGGCCGGGCGCGCAGCATTTGCAGGCGGCAGATTTGCGGGTTGAGCTCGGCGATCGATTCTGCCAGCAAGGTCTGGTAGTCGTGGCCGGAGCAGACAATGACTTGCTCGCCGCGAAAGCTGCCCGCCGTGGTGTGCACTTGGCCGGGTTCAACGTCGCGCACCAGGGTGGAGAAATGAAATTCCACCTTGAGCGCCTGCCTGAGGTAGTTGATCAACGCCGGGATTGCTTCGCGTGAATACAGCTGCTGATCGTCCTTGCCATGCAGCGCGGCGCGGTGATGGCGGAACTGGCCGCCGTACAGATCCTTCATTGCCGCGCCTTGCAGCAACTCGACGTTGTAGCCGTGCTCTTGGGCGCGGCCGGCGCAGAAAGCTTCCAGCAGGTGCTCTTCAGCCTCGGTGCGGGCAAACAGGTACGAGCCATTGCGCTTGAGTTGCAGGCCGGCGACGTGCGCCCAGTGGCCCCAGATGTCGCGGCTTTCCCGTGCCAGGTCGAGCATCGGTCCGGGCGGTTGGCCAGTGACCAATGCCTGGCCGAAGTTGCGCACCGAGGCGCCCAACGGCGTGGCGCTGCGCTCGAACACCTTGACCTTGAGGCCGCGTTTGGCGGCCGCGTAGGCGTGGGACAAGCCGAGAATGCCGGCGCCCACAATCAGCAGGTCGTTTTGTTGTGTCATGTAGTGATGTCCTGAATTCGAGACCGCTATCGCAGGCAAGCCAGCTCCCACAGGGGAACGCATTCCAAGGTGGGCGCTGGCTTGCCTGCGATGAGGCCATCAGCCCTAACGAAAAACCTTACTGACCGGCCACCTTCTCCGACTTACCGTCATAGCGCTTGCGCCACTCGGTCAGGATGCTGTCGCGGTGCTTCGACGCCCAGGCAAAGTCGTTCTTGATCAGCCGTTGCTCGTAGTCAGCCGGCAATTCGGTCTGCGGCTTGGCGATACCCGGCTGAGCGAGGACGGCAAAGTTTTCTTTGTACAGTTCCATCGCCGCGGGGCTTGCAGAGAAGTCAGCCAGCTTTTTCGCTGCATCGGCATGGGCAGTGCCCTTGATCACGGCCGTCGCTTCGATGTCCCAACCCAGGCCTTCTTTCGGCAGGATGATGTCCAGCGGTGCGCCCTGGCGCTTGAGTTGAACGGCCGGGTATTCAAAGGAAATACCAATCGGGAACTCACCCGAAGCGGCCAGCTTGCACGGCTTGGAACCGGAGTGAACGTACTGGCCGATGTTCTGGTGCAGGTCGTCCATGTACTGCCAGCCTTGTTTCTCGCCGAAGGTCTGCAACCAGGCGCTCACGTCCAGGAAGCCGGTGCCGGACGAGGCCGGGTTGGGCATCACAATCTTGCCCTTGTACTCAGGCTTGGTCAGGTCTTGCCAGCTCACGGGTTTGGTCAGGCCCTGTTTCTCGGCCTCGACGGTGTTGAAGCAGATGGTCGCCGCCCACACATCCATGCCGACCCAGGCCGGCGGGTTGGCGGCGTCGCGGTAGTTTTTGCCGATCTTGTCGAGGTCCTTGGGCGCGTAGTTATCCAGCATGCCCTGCTGGTCGAGAATCGCCAGGCTTGACGCGGCCAGGCCCCAGACCACGTCGGCCTGCGGGCGATCTTTCTCGGCGAGCAGCTTGGCGGTGATGATGCCGGTGGAGTCGCGTACCCACTTGATCTCGACGTCCGGGTTGGCTTTTTCGAACGCCTGCTTATAGGTCTTCAACTGCTCGGCTTCGAGGGCCGTGTACACGACCAGTTCGGTCTTGGCGAAGGCATTCAGGCTGAATGCCGTGAGTACCGCAGCGACCAGCGCCAGGGGCTTGAACATGGAACACCTCCTACAGTTATTGGCCGGGCGCGGTCTGGCGCCAGGCTTGGGAGCGGCGCAACGCGCCACGTGAGGCCCACGCCAGCAGCAGTGAGACGCCGCCGGAGGTGAACAGGATCAGGGTCGACATGGCCGCCGCGCCGCCCACATTGCCGGCGTCGTCCATGTTCAAGACAGCGACGGCAGCGAGGAGGGTGTCGGGGCTGTAGAGGAAGATGGCGGCCGACACGGTGGTCATCGCCGAGACAAACAGGTAGCGCAGGATGTCCAGCAGCGCCGGCAGGCAGATCGGCACGGTGACGCGCAAATAGTGGCGGTACAGCGGCGCCTTGAGGGACAGCGCGGCGGCCTCAAACTCGACGTCCAGTTGACGCAACGCAGTGGTGGCGGTCATCTGTGCAGTGGTCAAATAGTGCGCAATGGTGCACACCACCAGCAGGGTCATGGTCCCGTAGAACACATGCAGCGGGTTGCCGTTGAGATTGAAAAAGAACACGTAGCCCAGGCCCAGCACCAACCCCGGCACGGCCATCGGCACAAAGCTGAGCATGCGCAGCGCCAGGTTCAGGCCTTTTTGGCCCTTGGTTTTTTCCATCAGGTAGGCGCCGGTGAAGATCAGCCCGCTGCCGATCAACGCGGTGCACAGGGCCATGGTCAGGCTGTTGCGGTAGGCCAGCCAGCCACCGCCCGCGGTGTCTTCAAACTGGTAATGGCTGAGGGACAGCGACAAGTTGTAGGGCCAGAATTTCACCAGCGAGGAATACACCGCCATGCCGAACACCAGCAGCAATGCCACGCAGATCAGCACCACGATGGCCAGGTAGCAACCATCGCGCAGCCGTGATGGCGCAGGGTGGAAGACTTGGGCACGGCCACTCATGGAGTCGCCATGACGACGGCGCAACCAGGCATCAACCCCGAAACTGAACAGCGCCGGCAGCAGCAACACCATGCCGATCAACGCGCCGCGACCGAACTGTTGCTGGCCGACCACGGCCTTGTACGCCTCCAGCGCCAACACCTGGTAATCACCGCCCACCACCACGGGCACGCCGAAGTCGGTGATGGTCAGGGTGAACACCAGGCAAAACGCCGCAAACACCGCCTGACGCGTGGCCGGCCAGGTGATGCTGCGAAACGCCCGGGCAGGGCTCGCGCCCATGCTGGAGGCCGCGTCGAACAGTCGCGCATCCGCCAGCGACAGCGCCGACAGCAAGATCATCAAAGCGTGTGGGAAGGTGTAGATCACCTCGCCCAGAACAATGCCCCAGAAGCCGTAGATATTCTCCGAGAGCAACCCGCGCAACAGGCCTTGGTTGCCGAACAGGTACACCAGCGCAATGCCCGGCAGCATTGACGGCGCCATCAACGGCAGCAGCGACAGGCCGCGCCAGATGGGTTTGCCAGGAATCAACGTGCGCTGCAGTGCGTAGGCAAACAGGTAGGCCAGCGGTACGACGATGGCCGCCACGCTGAGGGAAACTTTCAGGCTATTGCCCAGCAGCCAATGGAAGTTGTCGCTGGTCACCAGTTCCCGCGCGGCAACAAGGCCGCCGCCCTGCCCGGCTTCACTGCTCAAGCCACGCCAGAAGATCGCCAGCAGCGGCATCAGTACGGCGATGCCCAGGAGCATCAGCCACAGCAGTTTGCCGCCGACCACAAAAAGACGGTCGGCCGTTTCGGCACGCGAAACCTCGCGCGGCATCGGCAGGGTCATTTCAACGGCCATCTCAGGCAAACACCTGCAGGCTGCGCGGCGGCAAGGCCACCCAGATGTGCTGGGCGCCCAGACGCGGCATGGCCTCCGGGGCCAGTTCGGCGAGCAATGGATGGCCGGGCAATTGCTCCAGCTCAAAGCTCATGCGGCAGCGGTTGCCCAGAAAGGTAACCTCGCGAACTTTGGCCGGGAACAGGTTCTCTTCATGCACCGGCGGGTTGACGCTGATGGCTTCCGGGCGGCAGAACAAACGGCCGGACTTGGCCACGCCCGCATTGTCGGCCAGGCGCATGTTCATCCCGCCAACCTGCGCGTGGCTGGCGCTGTTACGGCTGAACGGCAGCCAGTTACCCTGGCCGACAAACTCCGCCACAAACGGCGTGGCCGGGCGGTCGTAGATTTCCTGCGGCGTGGCGTACTGCTCGACCTTGCCGTTGTTCATCACGGCAATGCGGTCGGCCATCAGCATGGCCTCGTCCTGGTTGTGCGTGACCATTAGCGTGGTGATGCCCAGGCGGCGTTGCAGTTGGCGCAGCTCGGTGCACAGGTGTTCGCGAACGCGGGCGTCGAGGGCCGACATCGGTTCGTCGAGCAGCAACAAGGACGGCGCCGGTGCCAGGGCGCGGGCCAGCGCCACACGTTGTTGTTGGCCGCCGGAGAGCTGGCCGGGGTATTTCTTTTCGCTGCCGACCAGGCCCACCAGTTCGAGCATCTGCCCGACGCGCTGGCGCGCTTCATCGCGGCCACTGCCGGTAAGGCCGTAGCCGATGTTCGCTTCAACCGTCAGGTTGGGGAACAGCGCGTAGGACTGAAACAGAATGCCGTAGTCCCGCGCCTGGGGTGGCAGCAGGGAGACGTCACGGTTGCCCAGGCGCAGCTCACCGCTGTCCTGGCGTTCAAGGCCGGCAATGCAGCGCAGCAGCGTGGTCTTGCCGCAGCCGGATGGACCCAGCAGGCACACCAGTTCGCCGGCGGCGACGTCCAGGGACACGTTGTCCAGCGCCGTGAAGGCGCCGAAGCGTTTCTGGATACCGCGCACCGTCATGGGCGCGCCGGGTTGGGTCAGGGCTGTGTTCATGAAGGCACCTCATCAAACGAATGAAGGCCATGCTAGGTGGGCAATGCGTCGCGGTTGTGGCAGGAAGGCAAAAGGCAGTGATAGTGGTATTGGTGGATTTGTGTAGGACTGTTCGGGATGCGGTGACTGGCCTACCGCTTTCGCGAGCAAGCCCGCTCCCACAGTTGATCACTTTCTCATGTTGGAACTCGGTCAACTGTGGGAGCGGGCTTGCTCGCGAATGGCCCTCAGGGCCACCACAAAATCTCAGAGGGGAGACATTTCCTGCGCCAGCCCGAGAAACGCCGCCGGCAACCGCGCGCCTTTTCTTTCCTTGAGGCAGTACAAATACTCCGGGATCTGCGGCGCATTCTCGATGGTCAGCACCCGCAATTGCGGGTCATGCGGCACTTCCTGGCGCGCAATGATGCTGATGCCGATATTGCGCAGCACCGCTTCGCGGATCGACTCGCGGCTGCCGATTTCCAGCAACGGGCCGTAACTCACTCCGGCGCTCTGCAACAGGTCCTCGGTCAGCCGCCGCGTAGTGGAACCCGCTTCGCGCATCAACAGTGTGTGCCCGGCGAGCGCGGTCAACGGCACGTGATCGAGCTTGGCCAACGGATGGTTGCGGTGCACCGCCAGCACCAATGGGTCGGTGCCCAGCACGCGGCGAATCAGGCGCGGGTCTTCGAGCAATTGCGAGGAAGCGGCGACATCGACGCGGTAGTCATCCAACGCTTCGAGCACCTGCTGGGAGTTGCCGATTTCCACCGACACCTCCACGTGCGGCAGGCGTTCGCGAAAGGCTTTGACCAAGTCGAGGATGTAATACGGCGCCGTTGCGGCAATGCGCAATGTGCCTTGCACCTGGCCGGTATTGCGCAGGAAAAACTCGATGTCGGCTTCTTGCTGCAACAACGTCTTGACCATCGGCAGCAGGCGCGCGCCATCGTCGCTGACGGTGAGCCTACGACCACCGCGGTAGAACAGCTCAACCCCGTATTGGCTTTCCAGGTTGCGAATCTGAGTGGTGACGGTGGGTTGGCTCAGGCCGAGTTTTTTCGCCGCCTGAGTGATGCTGCCCAGGCGGGCGACCATGAAAAACGCTTTTAACTCGGCACTCAGCACACCACCCTCACATCGACTATTTACGCAACAACCGCAGGCCGTTGAACACCACCAGCAGGCTCACGCCCATGTCCGCGAACACCGCCATCCACATGGTGGCCATGCCCAGGAACGTTACCGCGAGGAAGATCGCCTTGATCACCAGCGCCAGGGCGATGTTCTGCTTGAGGATACTCGACGTTTGTCGCGACAACCGAATGAAAGCCGGAATCTTGCGCAAATCATCGTCCATCAGCGCCACGTCGGCAGTCTCAATGGCGGTGTCGGTGCCGGCGGCGGCCATGGCAAAACCGATCTCGGCGCGGGCCAGGGCCGGGGCGTCGTTGATGCCGTCGCCGACCATGCCCACGCGGCGGCCTTGGCCGTAGAGGGCTTCGATGGCTTGCAGTTTGTCGGTGGGCAACAGGTCGCCCTGTGCCTGGTCGATGCCGACCTGGGCTGCAATCGCCTGGGCGGTGTGGGTGTTGTCGCCGGTGAGCATCAGGGTTTTGATGCCCAGGTCATGCAGTTGCTGGATGGCTTCGCGGCTGCTGTCCTTGACCGTGTCAGCCACGGCAAACAGCGCCAGCGGGCCGGACTTGTCGAGCAACAGCACCACGGACTTGCCTTGTTTTTCCAGGGCGAAGAGTTTTTCTTCCAGCTCAGGCGAGCACAGGCCGAGGTCTTCCACCAAGCGGTGGTTGCCCAGGTGGTAGGTTTCGCCATTGATATCGCCGCGCACACCGCGACCGGCCAGGGCCTCGAAGTTATCCACAACGTGGCTTGGCAGGTTTTTATCCACAGCCGCATTGGCGATGGCCAGCGACACCGGGTGATCCGACCGCCCGGCCAGGCTGGCGGCCAGCGCCGGTGCGCTGTCTTCGACGTTGGGGAACAGCGCCAGGTAGTCGGTTTGCACCGGTTTGCCGTGGGTGATGGTGCCGGTCTTGTCGAGGGCCAGGTAGTCGAGCTTGTAACCGCCCTCCAGGTACACGCCGCCCTTGATCAGGATGCCTTTGCGCGCCGCTGCCGCGAGGCCGCTGACGATGGTCACCGGGGTGGAAATTACCAAGGCACACGGGCATGCGACCACCAACAGCACCAGCGCGCGGTAGATCCAGTCGAACCAGGCGCCGGCCATGAACAGCGGGGGAATCAGCGCCACACCGAGGGCGAACAGGAACACCGCCGGCGTGTATACCTTGGCGAAGCTGTCGACAAACCGCTGGGTTGGCGCGCGCGCACCTTGAGCCTGTTCCACGGCGTGAATGATGCGCGCCAGGGTGGAGTTGTTGGCCGCTGCGGTGACCTTGTATTCCAGGGAGCCGGCCTGATTGATGGTGCCGGCGAAGACTTTATCGCCCACGGTTTTTTCAATCGGCAGGCTTTCACCGGTGATCGGCGCCTGGTCGATAGTGGATTGACCGGCGGTGACTTCACCGTCCAGGCCAATACGCTCGCCGGGCTTTACCCGCACGATGGCGCCAAGTTCAATACTTTTAACCTCTTGTTCTGCCCACGTACCGTCAGCCTGCTGCACCGTGGCCTGTTCCGGGGTCATCTGCATCAAGCCGCTGATGGCATTGCGCGCGCGGTCCAGGGACTTGGCTTCAATCAACTCGGCCACAGTGAACAGGAACATCACCATCGCCGCTTCCGGCCACTGGCCGATCAGGATCGCGCCGGTCACCGCGATGCTCATCAGCGCGTTGATGTTCAGGTTGAGGTTTTTAAGCGCAATCCAGCCCTTTTTGTAGGTGGTGAGGCCGCCACTGAGGATCGACACCAGCGCCACCAGCGCAATCACCCAAGTCGGCGCTACGCCGGTGAAGTGCAGCACTTCAGCGCCCAACGCACCCACGCCGGATACCGCCAGCGGCCACCAGTGTTTCTTGGCCGGGGGCGCAGCGGGCGGGGTGCCTTCTTCGATGGGGTCGGCTTGCATGCCGATGGATTTGATCGCTTCGACGATCGGCGCGGTGCTCGGCAGGTCATGGGTGACGCCGAGGATGCGGTTGATCAGGTTGAATTCCAGTTGCTGCACGCCGGCCAGCTTGCCCAGTTTGTTCTGGATCAGCGTCTGCTCGGTGGGGCAGTCCATGGCTTCGATGCGAAAGGTGCTCAGGCGCGAGCCGGCGGTCGGCGCTTCGCTCAGCGTCACCACGGCAGGCGCGGCCTTGCTTGCGCAGCAGGAACCACCGTGACTTGCGTGGTCATGCGGTTTGACCGGCGTCAGTTTCGCGCCGTGATCGTGGCTGTGGTCATGATCGTGCTTGTGATCATGCTTTTTGGGGGTGTGGATGGAGTCGCTCATTCGGTCGCGTCCGTAAAGGTGCCTGTTGCCAAGTAAAGACCCTGTAGCCACTATAGGGTCAAGCACCCATTTGGAGATTGCTGCGATGAAGATCGGCGAATTGGCCAAACTGACCGACTGTCAGGTGGAAACCATCCGTTATTACGAGAAGGAAGGCCTGCTGCCGCCCCCGGCGCGCACCGATGCCAACTACCGCGTGTACACCCAGGCGCACACCGAACGGCTGATTTTTATCCGCAACTGCCGCAGCCTGGACATGACCCTCGAAGAAATCCGCAGCCTGCTGGGGCTACGCGACAGCCCTCAGGACCAGTGTGAAAGCGTGAATGCGCTGATCGACGAGCATATCCACCATGTGAAAGCGCGGATCGACGGGCTGTTGGCCTTGCAGGAACAATTGCTTGATCTGCGCCAGCGCTGTGGCGGCGGGCCGGATCTGGATCAATGCGGGATTTTGCAGCGGCTGGAAGTCAGCGGGAGTGTGGCGGCGAGCGAGGCTGAGCCTTCGCACGTGGGCAGAAGCCACGGGCACTGATCCTGAGTGAATACAGGACAAAAAATGTGGGAGCGGGCTTGCTCGCGAATGCGGTAGATCAGTCAATGTT
>NZ_JBARTQ010000004.1:0-7921 GCF_049645325.1 Pseudomonas sp.
AGCCGATTCCGGATCAATTCGTCTCGGTGGCGATCAACTCCCGTTATGGCCGCTCGCAGAACCAGTTGCATGTGCACATCGCTTGCCTGCGTCCGGACGTTTTCACCGCCCTCAATCAGCAGGGCAACAGCCTCGATGAGCAGTGGCGCGTGTTGCCGACCCGGTTGAAAGGGCATACCTACGCCGCCCGCACGCTGTCGGTGGCGGACGCCGACGCGCTTGACCCATTGCAAGTGTTGCGCGAATACGTCGCTGCCCAGGCCGATGACATCAGCGATTACGGCTTGTTGATGACACCCCGCGCCGATGGCCGCCTCGTGCTGCTGACCACGCACCTGTCATTGACCGAGCTTAACCTGGGTTCTGCCGGCGAGTTGCAGGACTACCGATGTGACCTGATGAACCCGCTGTAAGCCTCCCTTAACCTGAACCGGACTTACCCGCATGCGCATGACTGTGTTGGCCTCGCTGTTCCTGTTTGCCGGTGTCGCCCATGCGGCGGCCCGAGACGTCATCCCGATCCACAGCGCCACCATGGCCAATGGTGACTTGCGCTACAGCGTGACCTTGAAAATCGGCAGTAGCACCGTGGAAACCCAGCTCGACACCGGCTCGGTAGGGCTGCGGGTGTTGCCGGGGGTACTGAAACCCCAGGACGTGGCGGCGCAAGACACCCCGGCGATGATCCAGTACGGCAGCGGCGTGCGCCTGATCGGCACGCTCGCATTGGCAGATGTCAGCCTGGGCAATGCGACCGCGCGCGTGCCGATGCAGGTGGTGGACAGCATCAGTTGCAGTGACGCACGGCCCAAATGCCCGGCCTCCAAAGTCGCCGCCAAGGACTTCCTGATGGGCGGCAACCCCGAGCGCGGCGAAGGCTTCAAGGCAATCATGGGCGTCGGCATGCTGCGCAATCCGGCCAGCAACCCGTTGGTGGCCATGGGCGGACGCTGGCTGGTGGTGTTGCCACGGCCGGGGCAGAGCACCGGGCAGTTGATCCTCAACCCCACGGCGGCGCAAACCCAGGGCTTTCGCAACATCAGCCTGCAGCGGTTTCCAACCAAGCCGGGGGACACCAGCGCGTACTGGAAGGACCATGGCGTGCAGGGTTGCCTGCAACGACTGGACACCCATCAGCAAGTGTGTGGCGACAGCATCCTGGACACCGGCGCGGCGGGTTTTCATGTCTATGCCGATGCCCTGCAAGCCAACTGGCCGGTGGGCGCACCGGCGCATTTCAGCCTGACCCTGGCTGATGGCAGCCAGATGGGCCAGCACTTCAAGGTCGACAATGGGGGCGGGCGCTATGTGCGCTATATCACCGCCCAGGGCGCGCATAACTTCCACGGCATCAATGCCGGTTTGCTGACCTATTTCGATAATGCGGTGCTGTATGACCAGGCCGCCGGCACTATCGGCTTGCACGGCCGGTAAACACGTACACACCTCGAAAATCACCACAACGACCTGTTTAATCCATAAACGACACGGGGTAAAACTTACCCATTGAACGACTGTTCAGTTTGATCTATGTTGACCGCATCCACCCGTTTGCACACACACACACACACGGGTTCGCGCTTTTTCTTCTTGAACGAGAGGCTCTGGCATGCGGTTTTCTCCCTTCGTCGAACGAATTGCAGGGCAGGGCGTCGCCGCCTGGGACATCCACCACGCCGCGTTCCAGGCCGCCAGCCAAGGCGAAGACATCATCATCCTCAGCGTTGGCGATCCGGATTTCGCCACGCCATCGTTCATCACCGACGCTGCCGTCAGCGCCTTGCGCGAAGGTGACACCCACTACACCGAAATCCCCGGCCGCCCGGCGCTGCGTGATGCGATTGCCGCGCGCTACAGCAAGACGCTGTCACGCCCGGTTGCCGCCGAGAGCGTGATCACCGTCGCCGGTGCGCAGAACGCGCTGTTCGTGACCTCCCTGTGCCTGTTGCAAGCCGGCGATGAAGTGCTGGTGCTCGACCCGATGTACGTCACCTACGAAGCCACGCTCAAAGCCAGCGGCGCGACGCTGGTGCGCGTGCCGTGTTCGCCGAAATCGGGGTTTCGCCTGGATGCGCAATTGCTCGCCGCCGCGATTACGCCGCGCACGCGGGCTATCTTCTTTTCCAACCCGAACAACCCGACGGGCGTCGTCCTGAATCCACAGGAACTGCAAGCGATTGCCGACCTGGCCATCGCCCATGAGCTGTGGGTGGTGGTGGATGAGGTGTATGAAAGCCTGGTGTTCGACGGGCACTACCACAGCCTCGCTGCGTTGCCGGGCATGGCCGAGCGCTGCATCGTCATCGGCAGTCTGTCCAAGTCCCATGCGATGACCGGCTGGCGTATCGGCTGGATCGTCGCGGCGCCGCAGCTGATCGTGCACGCCGAAACCCTGGTGCTGAGTATGCTCTATGGCTTGCCGGGGTTTGTGATGGAGGCGGCCACCGCCGCCGTGCTGGCCCATGACGAAGTGACCGCCGGCATGCGCGACATCTATCGCCGCAGGCGCGACCTCGTCGTGGCGGGCCTCAGCGCTTGCCCGGGGATCAAGGTGCAGGCGCCGCAAGCCGGGATGTTCGTGCTGGTAGACGTACGCGGTAGCGGTTTGAGCTCACTGGATTTTGCCTGGCGGTTGTTCCGCGAAGCCGGGGTTTCGGTACTGGATGCCGCCGCGTTTGGCGAACCGGCCCAGGGCTTTGTGCGCTTGTCCTTCACCCTCGGCGAAGAACGCCTGGCGCAAGCCTGCCAGCGCTTTGCCGCATTTGTCGCCAAGCTCGCCGGCGAGCCACGGGTTGCGGCGCCGCCTGTGATCGAAGTGCTGCAACCGGCCCAGGCCAAGAAGATGATCGAGGTCATCGACCTGCATAAACGCTTTGGCAATATCGAGGTGCTCAAAGGCATTTCCCTCACGGCCCACGAAGGCGAGGTGATCTCGCTGATCGGCGCCAGCGGCTCGGGCAAAAGTACCTTGCTGCGCTGCATCAACATGCTCGAAGTGCCCGACCAGGGCAGCATTCATGTCGACGGTGAAAGCATCAAGCTCAACTACGGTCGCCCGGGCGCACCGCTGGTAGCCGACGCCAGGCAACTGGTGCGCATCCGGTCGACCCTGGGCATGGTGTTCCAGAACTTCAACCTGTGGCCCCATCGCACCGTGCTGGAAAACCTGATCGAAGCCCCCACCCAGGTGCTGCGTGAAAGCCGCGCCGAGGCCATCGAGCGCGCCGAAGCCTTGCTCGACCGCGTCGGCCTTGCCGCCAAACGCAACGAGTACCCGGCATTCCTTTCCGGTGGCCAGCAACAGCGCGTGGCGATTGCCCGCGCGTTGGCCATGCGCCCCAAAGTCATGTTGTTCGACGAACCCACCTCGGCTCTGGATCCGGAGCTGGTGGGCGAAGTACTGCGGGTGATTCGCTCCCTGGCCGAGGAAGGCCGCACCATGATTTTGGTGACCCATGAAATGGCATTTGCGCGGGATGTGTCGTCCAAAGTGGCTTTTCTGCACCAAGGCATGATCGAGGAAACCGGCTCGCCGGACTCGGTGTTTATCGACCCACGCAGTGAACGTTGCCGGCAGTTCGTCAACGCGCATCAAACTCGCTAACTCCAGAAAAAGACGGGGCAAATCATGAAATCCAAACGCATGGCAACGTGGTTGAGCAGTGCAGTGTTGATGTTGGCCGCAGGTTTTACACTGGCGGCGGAAAAACCCATCGTGTTCGCCGTGGCGGCCGAACCCTACCCGCCGTTCACCGTAAAAGGCGGTAACGGCCAGTGGTCGGGGTTTGAAGTGGACCTGATCCACAAGCTCTGTGAAGGCATGAAAGCTGAATGCCAGATCAAGGAAGTGGCGTGGGATGGCATCATCCCGTCGTTGCTGGCGAAGAAGATCGACGTGATTTTCTCCTCGATGTCGGTCACCGATGAGCGTGAAAAACAAATCGCCTTCAGCCGCGCGTACTACGACTCGCTGCTGGGCGTGGCGGGGCCCAAAGGCAGTGAAGTCGAGATCTCGCCGACGGGCCTTAAAGGCAAGCTGATCGGCGTGCAGATCTCCACGGTCAGCGCCAACTACCTGAAAAAATACTACGAAAACATCGCCGACCTTAAGTATTACGACACACAGGAATCGGCGAATGCCGACCTGATCGCCGGCCGTATCGACTACATGATGGCCGATGACACCGCCATCGCCATGATGGTCAAGACCCCGGAAGCCAGTGGCCTCGCCCACATTGCCAGCGTGCCGTACGACCCGATCATCGGCCGTGGCGTCGGCGCCGGGATGCGCAAGGAAGACACCGCGCTCAAGGCCCGACTGGACAAAGCCATCGGCGAACTGCTGGTGAGCAAGGACTACGACGACCTGTCCCAGCACTACTTCGGCGTGTCGGTGAGCCCGTGCAAACGCGCCGACACCCCGGCGTTTGTGAGCAAGACCTGTGACAGCCCGTACCAGCAAATCGCCCAGAAGAGCGAATAATGTTCGAGCTCTTAAGCTTCGGCGAACAAGGGTGGGGTAACGCGCTGCTCAAAGGGTTATGGATGACCCTGCAAATCTCCGCCGGCTCTTTTGCCGTGGGGCTGGTCATTGGCCTGGTGGTGGCCTGCGCCAAGCTCAGTGCGCCACGCCCCATCGCAATGCTGATGCGCGGCTACACTACGGTGTTTCGCGCGGTGCCGGAATTGCTGTTGATCCTGCTGCTGTATTACGCAGGCTCCATGGGCCTCAACGCGCTGATGCTGTGGCTGGGGTTTGAGCAGGTGAATATCAGCGGGCCGCTGGTGGCGATTCTGGTGTTGGGGTTGGTGCAGGGCGCTTACGCCTCGGAGATTTTTCGCGCGGCGATCCTTGCGATTCCTCACGGCCAGATCGAAGCGGCGCGGGCGTTCGGCCTGAGCGGTGTTGGCCTGTTCCGCCGGGTGACGCTGCCGATCATGGCGCCTTTTGCCCTGGCGGGTATGTCGAACCTGTGGGTCAACCTGATCAAGGACAGCGCGTTGATCAGCGTGGTCGGCACCAACGAATTGCTTTACACCGCCAAGCAGGCGGCAGGCTCCACGCGCCAGTACTTGTTGTTCTACCTCACGGCCGCCGCCTTGTATTACCTGGTGACGCTGGCTTCCAACTACCTGTCCGGGCGCCTGGAGCGACGTATTCGTCGCTGGATGCCGGTTGTCGAGTGAGGGACGCATGCCTGATTGGATAAGTTACTACGCCGGGCTGATCGCCAAGGGCTTGCAGACCACCTTGTCACTGCTGGCAATTTCAGCGGTGTTGGGTTTTGCCTTGGCGGTGCTGGTGGCGTTGGCGCGACTGTCACGGCGCAAGTGGCTGTCGCGCAGTGCGCTGGCGTACACCAGTGTGTTGCGCGGGACGCCACTGTTGATCCAGATCTACATTTTCTACTACGGCCTGGGCAGCTTGTTCGCGCAGTTTCCGATGATCCGCGGCAGCGTGCTCTGGCCGTTTCTGCGCGACGGTTATTGGTACATCGTGTTCGCCCTGGTGCTGTCGGTGGGCGCCTATGTCGGCGAAGTGATTCGCGGCGGCCTGCTCGCCGTGCCCAAAGGCGAAATGGAGGCCGCCTCGGCATTTGGCATGACCCCGCGCCAGGCGCTGTTGCGGGTGCGGTTGCCTCGGGCGATGCGCCTGTTGTTGCCAACGCTGGCGGGGGAGACGGTGATGCTGCTCAAGTCCACCGCATTGGCCTCGACCATTGCCGTGGTCGACCTGCTGGGCGCGGCCAACGTGGTGCGTGCGCAAACCTTGCAGATCTATCAGCCGTTGCTGTTGGTGGCCGGTGTGTACCTGTGCCTGACGTTCCTGATTGAAGGCGTCTACGCCATCGCCGAACGACGCGGCACGCCGCTGCGCAGGTCGGCCGGATGAACCAGGATCGCTCGCTGCAAGGGATTGCCCTGTGCTCACTGGCCTACGCATTTTTGGCGTTGCAGGACGCGGCGATCAAATGGCTGGTGGCCGATTATTCGGTGTTCACTATCTTGTTCTGGCGCAGCCTGGTGGTGGTTGGCGCCTGCGTGATCGCCGGGCGCCTGGGGTTGCTGCGTCGGGCCTGGACGTCGGTCAGCCGTAAATTGCTGATCATTCGCGGGCTGCTGTCGTTGCTCGCGTGGTTGCTGTATTACACCGCCGCCAAGGACCTGACCCTGGCGGAAATGACCACCCTGTATTTTTCCGCGCCGATCATGGTGACCTTGCTCGCCGCGCTGATCCTCAAGGAGCGCGCCAGCCGTGGCCAGTGGGTCGCGCTGCTGATCGGGTTTGTCGGCGTGGTGATCGCCTGCCGCCCGAGCAACATGGTTGACCCGTTGCCCATCGCGCTGACCCTGGCCGCCGCATTGTGCTGGGCCTTTACCTACATCCAGCTGCGCCAGGTCGACCCGAGCAGTTCGGTGCTGGAACAGATGTTGATCACCAACGTGGTGTTCGTGGTGTGCATGGCCGTGACCTTGCCCTGGACCCACACCCCGGCGCCGACCACGGCCTGGCTGGGCATGTTGGCAGCCGGCCTGGTCGGTGGCATTGGCCAGTTTCTCTTGTTCGCCAGCTTCCGGCGCGCCACGGCGACGTTGCTGGCGCCGTTCGAATACACCGGGTTGATCTGGGCCTTTCTCTTGTCGAGCTTGATCTGGGGCACTTCCATGGACCTCTCGCTGATCATCGGCGCGGTGCTGATCGCGCTCAGCGGCACCTTGGCCATGCTCAGCGCGCGCCACCCCGCGTCACACGACGTGGTCGGCGCCGAATGCGCCGTGACGCAAGCCCCGTACCCAGCAGCGGCAGATGTGCAGCCCGTTAGCGGGAGTGAAAGTGCCGGGGTTGAGGCAGCCCTCAAGCCAGAGTCCGTCGAGCATCGCCGATAGGCCAATGGCGGCGAGGTGGCTGTCGTGGATCTGCAGGTTTTCGCTGCGGGCCAGGTCGTCGAGCAATTGCTGGATCAGCGCCAGGTAGGCGCGGTAGCTGTTTTCGTGGGACTGGTTTACGTGGGGCGAGTGGCGGATCAGGCTCCAGAACACCACCCACACGCCGAGCAGGTCGGGGTCCATGACCCGTGGCGAAAACGAGGCGCTGAGAAACGCATCCAGGCGCGCGGCGGCGCCTTCGGCCTGTTCGACTTGCTCCCAGAGCGCGGTCGTCAGCTCGTTGGCCAGCTTGTGGTAGGTCTCGGCAATCAGCGCATCGATGGTGCCGAAGTGATGGTTGAGCAAACCCACGGACACCCCGGCTTCAGCGGCGATGCGTCGCACGGATATCCCGGCATGGCCGTCCCTGGCGAGGCTGGTGAGGGTGGCGGCAATCAGCAGGTCCCGGCGTTCATCCGGGTCGGCGCGGCGCAGTTTGGGAGGGTCGACGGTCACGGGCATGCCTTTGATAAAAGACCAGAACGTCAAGGTTAGTTGAACATGTGTTCAATCTCTACCGATTAATGATCAGAGGAGGGCAAGGCATGGCAAAAGACCTTTCGTGGCAGGTGGCGGGCGATGCTGGCAACGTGCTGCACATTGGCGCCTGGCGCTTTGATGGCGACGGCAGCGGGCCCTCGGTGCACCTGCAAGCCGGTGTGCACGCGGATGAAATCGCCGGCATGTTGGTGCTGCATCAGTTGCTGCCACGCTTGCAGGCGTGTCAGGACCAGGGCCGGTTGCGCGGCACGGTGACGGTGGTGCCGCAGGCCAACCCGTTCGGAATCGGCCAGTTTCGCCAGGGCAAATTGCTCGGGCGTTTTCATGAAGCCACCGGGCAGAATTTCAACCGCGCGTTCGATCAGTCGCTGGCCATGCAGCGTCCGGCGAGCACTCTTGCGCACTGGCAAAAAAGCCTGGTGCAACTGGCGGCGGGTGCCGACCTGGTGCTCGACCTGCACACTGATGATGAGGCCTTGCCGTACCTTTACAT
>NZ_JBARTQ010000005.1:0-7089 GCF_049645325.1 Pseudomonas sp.
TTGCATCGCAGGCAAGCCAGCTCCCACATTTGACCGTCGCTTTCCTCAAGCTCAGTGCTGAGTCTTGTGATCCAGCGCCGCGTAGAAGTTGGCGCTTTGCTGCAGGTATTTTTGGGTGTAGGCACTGGTGCTGGATTTTTTACCGGAAACGTCCACGCTGGCGGCGGCAGGCAAGGCCACGGTAGCGGAAACAGCAGAAGCGGCGATGATGGAGAAAAGATTCAAGTTCATGTCGGTAACCCTTGTGTTCGTTTGGTTAGGTGGCCGGGGAAGGCCTTGGAACCAAACTTACGCCCGAGGGCTGAACCTTAGAAATGCTTTGAAACAGTAGCCGCTATTAATAGAATTAATACACCGGGTCAGGCCCCGCACTGCGGGGCCTGTAGCTTATTGACGCACCAGGAACTTGAGGTCGCTGGGGGCATCAATCGCCAATTTCTGCACGGTTTTGCCAAGCAAGCCGGTCTTGGGGTCGCGTTCGACCACCACAATTTCGTTGCTTTTCTGGTTGGCGATCAGCAGGAACTTGCCGCTCGGGTCCAGGCTGAACTCGCGCGGGTGGTCGCCTTCCACGGAACGGCGCTGCAGTTCCTTGAGGTGCGCGGTGGCCGGGTCAATGCTGAACACCAGCATCTGATTGGCAGTGCCGCGATTGCTCACATACAGGAACTTGCCGTCGCTTGATGCATGCACCGCAGCACCGGCCTTGTCGGACACCGGTTGGCCGTCGGCAAAATCCACCAACTGAGTCTGCGTCAGCTTGCCGTCGTTGTAGTCAAACACCGCGACCTGGGCACTCATCTCAGTGGTCAGCCAGGCATGCTTGCCGTCGGCACTGAACAACAGGTGGCGCGGGCCGCTGCCCGGCGGCATTTGCACCGAAGCCGGGTCAGCCGGCGTCAATGGAAGCTCGTGATTGGCCTTGGGGTCGTAGTGATAGGCAAACACCTTGTCTGCGCCCAAGTCCTGCACAAACACGTACTTGCCGTCCGGTGACGACACCACCGAATGCACGTGGTTGGAGGCCTGGCGTTCAGGGTTCACGCGGCTCGCCGGGTGCCCGCTCAACTGCACCGGCGCCGACAATTTTCCGGTCGCATCGATTGGCAGAACCGCCAGGCTGCCGCCCGGATCCTCCAGCACCGAATAGTTGGCGACAAACAGGTAGCGTCCATCGGCGGCCACGCTGGAATGGGTGGGCTCGTTGCCCAGGCTCTGCACCTGATTGATCAGCTTCAACTGATGGTTCTGCGGGTCAATGCTGTAGCTGCTGACGCGGCCGACCGGGTCTTTCTGGCCCGGGCCGTTTTCATTGACCACAAACAGGTGCTTGCGGTCTTTGGAAATCGTCAGCCAGGACGGGTTGGCCGCCTTGGCCGCAAGTACCGGTTTACCGCTGAACTGGCCGGTACGGCTGTCAAATTGCAGGCGGTAGATACCTTCACTGGTACCGGCGGTGTAGCTGCCCACCAGCAGTTCATAAGTGTCAGCCGGTGCGGCGTGTACCGACATCGCACCGACACTGCCCGCCATCAGCAGGGGCCAGAATTTACGCATTATCATCCGCTTCGTCCTCGTCGTTATTGTTGCCGGTGAAAGCACTCAGGCAGATCAGGCGGTGCTCGCCCGAATCACCGGTAAGGGTCCAGCTTTGCAATGTGTCGTCAAAGACAGCGGCCTGCACCTGTTCCAGGCTGAAGTTCCAGCGTTTTTCAGCGCGGCCGTCCATGGCGATGATCAGCAGGCGCTCGGCGTTGAGCTCAAAGTCAAACGCGTGCAAACCATCGATTTCAAGCATGTCGCTGGTGGCGAGGACGGTGTTCAGGGTGGCAGCAGTCATGGCAGTCAATCATCTACGGGAAAGCGCCAATGATAGCCCAGCATGGCGGATCGAGCGCCGCTTTCAACCCTGCAAATGCTACAAATACCCCGAAACAGACGCCTCAACCCCGCGCCAATCAAGGCGTCGGCGCTGCTGAAAGGTCTGCGACGAAACAGTTGATAACGCATTGCCGACACCGAGAGGGGCCTGGGCGGGTATTTTTCCCGGCGTGTGTTTTATCCCTAAAGCAAAGGAATCGCTTGCATGCTATCGGTCAGCACTGCTTCACGCCCGTACTCGTTCTCCCTGCCCGCCGAATCTGTACCCTCCTCGTCAGCCGCGCCCATTGCACCGGTTGCGCCACAGTCGTTGCGCTCGCAGCCAGCACTGCGAGGCGCCCCTCAGCCACCCAAGGGCGCACCTGCCGACATGCCCGCCAAGGTGGTTGCAGAACACTTCGCCAACCGCCCCAGTGTGCGCTCGGTGGTCGCCGAGTTGCTGGCGCAGGCGCTCAAGGCGCAGTACCCGACGCTGGAGATCAATATCGCCAAAACCTCACTGGCCGTGCCGATCAGCGCCGCCCCTTTGCAATATGAACTGACGCCTTTACTGGACGTGGCCCTCGACCACCTGGCGTCCGGGGCCGAACTGGATTTCACCGACCGGCATGGCCAGCCCTGCCGGTGGATGGATACCACCCGCTATAAGCTGCTGAAAGTTACCCATACGGGCGGCCACCTGGTCATGCCCCTGGACATGCAGACCGTGGAAATAGCGATCCGAAACCTGCGCCCCTTGCTCAAGCCAGCGTTTTCGCAGGCACTGAGCCAGTATTGGGGGAACCAGGCCTTTGCTGCATCACCGATCAGCCATTGGGCATGGCTCAGCGACACCCTGCAGAACACGCTGCGCATTGCGTCCCTCAAGCAACCGGGCCTGGATGAACAGCAACGCCAGACGCTGGATCAGGTCACGCGCTATCCCGATTCGGCCGAGCGTATAAAAATGGCAGGAGCATCAGCCGCCCAGGTGTTTGTCGTGGAGTCCACACTGAGCCAGGCCGGAAAAACCAGCACGCTCCTTAGCCCTGACCTGCTGATCACCCGGCAGATCGACGGCCGCCAGTTGATACTGCACGCAAGCGCTGCGGGCGTGGTGACGCCCTACGACACTGTGGAAGCCTTCGCCAAGGCGTGGGAACGGCAGCTCAGCAAGGACTTTGTGTTCGATCAACTGGCGTGGAAAAGATCAGCACCTGACGGCTCCATTTTCGATACCCAGGCCGCCATCCTGCTTGACCGGCAACTGCAAAACCTGGAGGCGATCGAGCTGCCGGCTGCCACCAGCGTCGAAGCGCTTGAACAGCTGTTTTCCCTGGCGAGTGCCACCGCGCCATGGTTCAACGGCGCCCTGCACTCGCCAGCGGCTGCGCTGGAACCGCTGGCGCGCACGCTGCCTGATTGGCTCAAACGTGCCGGTGGCGCCGAGCGTTTTACCTACCGGCAACACACACTGGCGCTGGCCAGCAGCGTGCGACGCAATAACGGCCGCACCTTCCTGAGCGACATACCGGACATCCACACCTACACCGAACAGCAACTGGACGCGCATCTGGCAAGCAAAGGCTATCGCGCCAGGGACCTTGAAATCACATTCAACGTAGCGGTGGGTACGCTGGGTGGTGGTTACATCGAGCCGGTCAAGATGAGCCTGGTGCAAATGGCCCTGGACAACCTTGCCGGCCTGCCCAAGGGCAAGATGGACATACGCCTGCGCGGCCAGCCGGTGACCGATCCGCACATGGCGCAACAACTCAAGGACCTCATCACCCAGGTCGACATTGGCAAGCGCTACCCGGCCTTGCTTGAACAGCACTTGCTTGGCGATAACCCGCAGACTCGTACCCGCCAGGCGTTGTTCAGCGAGCAAGTGCCCGTGCAGCTCGCCATGCAGGCCATGGAATTCAAGCTGCGCGGCGAAAACGGCCTGACCGCACGCGGCTACCGGTTGATCGAGGCCGTGATTCAACCGGGTACTGCCCCGCGCCAAATTGACGGTGTGGACATCACCGTGCGCCCGCTGGCGTTTGTGCGTAAACCGGGTGCGGCACCCGACGTGGTCGAGAACATGTTTTTAATCGAGCCGAAAGACCTCGCAAAGGGCCCGCACATTCTTTACCGCCCCCAGCTCTCGCCTCCCCTGCAGGAATTTTCCAGCCGCGAGGCCGTGCTTACCGCTATACAGCAGCCGGGGCCGTTGCAACAAAGTGTTCTTGCCTGGCTACCGGACGCCAAGACCCGCGCGGTGTACGCCAACGGTGGTTTTCACACGCCGCATATCACCCACTACAGCGTGTTCAACGAGTTCGATGCCCCGCAGACACCCAAACCCACTCACCTCGCCGCAGATGGCTACGGCGCAGCTGCAGCATTGCAACAACATCTGAACAACGGCGAACTGATGAAACATCTGTTCAACGCCAATGCCCACAGCCTGGTCTCACTGGCCAAAGACCAATCCGCCTCCGATGCTGAAAGCCGCTGGGCCTCCCACAAAGAGTTGGGCTGGTTGCTGTTCAACACCTTGCTGCCGGTATTGCGCGGCCCCGGAGCCATGGTGGGTTGGCTGCTGCAAATGGCAGCTGTAGACAACGATCTGGAACGCATGAGCGACCCGGGCAATGCGGACCCTGCCGCAGCAATGGTCGATCTGCTGGTGAATATGGGCACCCTGTTGAGCCACTCTGCGGCGTCCTCGGCGCCCGGGCGGTCGTTGGGGAACCTGCCCTTTGCCCAGCGCCCCGAGGTATTTGTGCCACTGGGTCGTTCCGCTGAAAGCCCCATTGCGACGGCACCCGGCGCGATTCGCGAAAGCCTTCCGGCAACTGCTGCCCAGTTCAATGAAGCCGCCACAAGCCCATTCGATTTCGCGTTTTCCGCTTCGCGCGACCTGAGCGCCAGCCAGCGTGCGCGCATCGCTTCATTCGCGGTACCGGCGCCCACACACCCAGGCGAGCCCATTGCCCAAGGCGCCACTCAAGGGCTGTACTCGATTGGCAGCCAGTTACAGGTCCAGATTGACCAGCAATGGTTTCAAGTCGCCCGCGACCTGGACGGCGTGTTTATCATTGATGCACAAGATAAAAGCCGTAGCGGCCCACCGATTCAACGCGATGCAAGGGGCCAGTGGCGCCTCGACCTCAGTCCTAAGCTGCGCGGTGGCATGCGTAAAGGTGCCATGGGGCGCGCGGTCAGCAAAAACATGCAAGACAAGGCGCTGAAAGACGCCGAATACAACCGCCATTTCCTCGAAGGCTTCAACGCCTCCGACGCTCACCGCAACGCCGTCAAACAACTCGGCAACACCATGACCGAGTACGAGCACGCCCAGAATAATCTGAGGAAACTGTGGGCGTTGAAAAGTCGCCCTGCGTCAGCGGGTCTTTTCGATGCCCGCTACGCCGAGCAGCTGCAAACGACTGAGGCGCTCAGGGCGACGGTCGATCAGCAACTGCTCGAAATCGAGCCATTGACCCAAGCACACCTGGCCGCCGGCGAAAAAACCGTGGCCAGTATCAGCCCCAGGAAAATTGCCGGGCTGGATGACCTGTCCGAGTACAAACAGAACCGTTCCCTGGAATACCGGGGAATGCTCAAGGCAGTGGAAGACGTAGAGGATATTCACCGCAGGCTGTTTAATATCAGCAACCAGTACATTGCCAGCGGTGAACCCTTGGCTCAGGTTGTGCAAGCGGCCAGGGAGCGCTCCCTGCACGCTTACGATGCAACGGTTCAAGCGTTCGAAACCACCTACCGCAACCGTGAAAAACTGCTGAAGGCCAAACAGGCCATCAACCGGCAGTTTGAACAGTGGAAAAACGACTCCCCCTACGGGGCCAAGCAGGCCGAGCAATACATCAAGGAGCGTTACAACACGCCTCCTGATATCGACTTGCTGTCGGCCAGGCTCAGTATCCTGACCAACCTCAAGGAGTTGAGCATCAACCGATCTGCTTCGGCCCGCGGGACTGACGCCGCGTTCTTCCTGAAACGCTTTGGCAACACCCCCATGGAGCGTGTCAACCAAGCCTTTCTCGACCAGCGCGAGTATCGGGGCTATACGCTTGAGGAACGCCGGGCCACGCTGCAGACGATCATCGCGACGTACCAGCAATCCCTGAGCGACGGGATTTACCTGCAGGAAACCTGCCCGGTCCTGTTCCGCAGTGAATATCACGCACTGTTTACCCAGCACCTGAGCGAACTCATCGCCGACGCCGAGGCAGACCTTGCACAGGTGATTCGCGAAGAACAGCACCTGGCCCCGGAAATACCTTCGCGAGAAGACCGCCAGGCAAAACCGCACAACCGCAGGGTATTCAAAACCCGTGACAACCAGACCTTGATTGGCACACTGCGCCCCTCGGAATCGGGCCATAACGACATCATTGATGTACTGGACCCGACCACCGGAAAGTCTCTCGCCAGCTACAGCGAACAACCTTCGCAGCGCGAGTGGGTGGAGATTGTAAGAGGGCCCGACATTCAGGAACCGCGTCTGCCGTCACCCAAGTCCTTGAAGACCTACAAGGCTGACGCACACACCCTTCTCGAAGAAGCGGCCAAGCTGGAAGCGACGATCATTTATCAGAAGCGCAAGCTGAACGATCCAACACGTCGCGACACCCTGAACCCGCTGGACTGGTACGACATGCTGCAAGCCAACGCTGACAAAGTACGCGAGGTCGCCCGGCAAGCCCTGGCCAACCATGGCACCCAGGAAGAAACCGCCAACCTGGTTGCACAATGGCGATCGGCAGCCGATGACCTGCAAAAAAAGGCAATCCAGCACGCTGCCGATGGCTATCGCGTGCAGCCGCCGAAACCGGAAAACGTGGATTTCCTGTGGCGTCACGGGTTTGTCGATATCAACCTGGTAAAACGCGATGTACCGACAAGAAGCGGTGATGTGTTCACCGAATACGCGGTGCGGGAAAAGGGCAAGGTCGACGTCCTGTGGTACGCCCACTTTCACTACCCGCAAAAAGGCGCGGTGCGTAATACCTACACGGCGGCGCATTTGAAAATTGCATCCCAGCGCGCCAAGACTCAGAAAGACTTGATCAGGGAGGCCGGCAATAACCGGATGCTGGAGCAGATCATTCGCTCGCGGATCACAAGCCCGCTGGATGAGAAGTTGTTCTTGAAGCTGTAGGCAACAAGCCCCGCAAGAGCGAATCAATTCGCACTTGCGGGGCACTTATCAAT
>NZ_JBARTQ010000006.1:0-2703 GCF_049645325.1 Pseudomonas sp.
ACCATGTAGCGGGCTGTCATCGGATCGCCTGTCAGCAGCCCATACGACCGCAACCCGAGTTCCGCACTCACGAAAGCCAACAGCAACAGAATCGTGACCCGTGCCAGCGCCACGGACCAGTAGCTGCGGAAACTTCGCAACAGCGCGTCAGGAATCCGTGGCGGCATGGCCACCACACCGAACAGCGCCGTCGACCACAGCGTGAACAAGCCGTAAAACAACCAGGCAATGCCGGGCCGCGGACCGACCGCCAGCGCCGCGACGTAGCAGCCCAACCAACCGGCCAGCAGCCAAAGAAAGAACCGGTTCGGTTGCGAAATCCAAAGCCCTGCCGCCGGATCCCGACTGCAGCGCGTCCACCGCCAAAGAAAAATATGTAGGCCGCCTGACAGAATCAACAAGAGACCGCCCAACGCGCGACACAATTGCGTGGGACCGCGCACGGCGTCCACAACGAGGCAGATTACCCCGCTGATGATCGCGAGGCTGGCCAAGAAAACCAGCGGAGCCTGCCATATCCGGCGGCGTTCCGAGTCGGCGCTGGTTCTTCGCCGTCGAGCCACGACGTACAGCCTCCATGCTGTAGCGCGGTGGTTCGGCGACTGGGATCAAAGTGACCCCCGCACTCGCGAGGCCTGGATTATCGTGTTGCTCGTCAAAGGTGCCGCCGCGGCCAATACCACCACCGCTGCCATCCCTGGCGTTGAATCGCATCTGTTACACGTTCTGTTGCGACGGGTCAACGGCATTTCGACACGACCGAAACCCTATCGCACTCAACTTGTATCGTCGGCGCCCATTACCCGGATTGATGCAAACTGCCTGACTACGGGCATCCACAGCGGGATCCTGGCACCAGCCACCGACATGCCAGCATTGCCGCCGGGTCACGCCGCAAGCCTGTTTTTCCGGACTCCCACGATCCGGCGACCGGCTCAGGGCCTTTCACTTTTTCATGTTACCTAAACACAAGCGTGAAGCGCCAGTTTCGATGTAGCGCATTTCGACGCGAATTTCCTGGCCGAAGGCCATTTTTACCGTAGCCTGGGGCATCGCCCTGTCGTTTATACATAAGTGGTTTCAGCATTTGGCCCGAAGGCAAGCCATGCGATGGCGAAGTCGGTCATTCTTCGGATTCCTACCCAAATGGGCTGGGGCCCTGGAGGTGGTTCGGTGGCACGATTATTGTAGCCGCCGAGTTGTGCCAGGAGTGCCATGAATTCGGATAGCGTTGGTGGAGTTTCGGGCAACTGCTTCTTGGTCACGACACGCCATACCGACATCCATTCACAGTCGTCAAATACAGTGTTGCATGGAAGAGATGGGCATTCGCGGTTCATGTACGTCAGGTACATCACTCGCCATGCAATGACTTTGTAAAAGGCGAGGCAGTTTTTGAGCCGATCGAGTTTTTCCAGTTGGATCTCTTCGACACGGCACCCGGTCTTGAAGACTCGAAAATAGACTTCAATGGTCCAGCGCGCGACGTAGTAATCGATCACTCGGAGAATGTCTTCGACGCTGTCAATCGGCAGTGTTGTAATGAGCAGCCACGACACATCCGTGCCATCGTTGGGACCGTTGATTTCTTCAACAAGGACGACGTTATAAGTGACCGACGGTAAGGACGAACGAGCGTGCGGCGGCTTGACGGTGACTCGCATTGCACGAATCTCCAGTTCTGCCTTTCGAGCTTTTCGCTTCGGTGTCTGACGAAGATCGATAGTTCGCGTCGCACGCAGTTCCGATGCACTCACTTCATCTCGCACCTTGCGATAAACAGCTGGACCAGAATCGGGCTCATGCTCCGGAGTGCAGCGATTTACCTTAGCACGAATTATGAAGTCTACCGATTCGTCCTTTTCTTCGGATTCCACAAAAATGTCATAGATATCAGCTTCCCTGTCGGCGACGCTCACGACCTGGGTATCGGGGCAGTCGCACGCCAGTTGCGATGCTAACCGATATCCGGTGAGCCAGCGAAAACTCTCCTTCTCTTCGATCGGCAAGGTTTTGCGTTTCTCTGCTTCGCCAAGGCTTTCCTCCGTGCGATCGAAGTATTCAACACCCACCACACCCAAACTAAGTCCATCGGGTGTCACAGCCAGATGCGTGTGATCATACAGCCCGAACCGGTCCTCGGTATTCAGGCAGCGAGCATCATCCGGAGGATGCGATGTGTAATCCAGCTCGGTCGTATCTTGAAGAACCAAAACAACCGGGTGATCGTTCATTCGTCGCTTGGTGGCTTCAATATGTGGCTGCAAGATTCGATCTGGCTCAATGGCCCGATTATTGAAGAAACGGTAAGCCGCAAGTGTGTCACTCCAGCCGCCACAGGCCGAGTTAACACTTGCCTCGGGGTTGGCAGCCAGCGCCTCGATGATCTGTTGGCTTCGCTTGTTCAAACGCTGGTCTCCTAGATCAATACCCTGAAGTTCCGCAGTGATTCCTTCACACATTGATTTGCTCCTTGCAATATTGGCAGGCCAATTCCTGTCAATACTGCTGCGCAAATCTTGTGCCAAAGTTCCTGGGAATCTCCGTGGAATGAACGATATTTATGTATAAACGACAGGGCGTTGCCCTAGGCTACGGTGAATCAGGCCTTCGGCCAAACGCCAAGGGTGTCCAATATAGCGCAACATCAAATCTAGCGCTGCGGGCTAGGCCGCCACCGGCGACGGGGCAGGGTTCGCAAAA
>NZ_JBARTQ010000007.1:0-5866 GCF_049645325.1 Pseudomonas sp.
GTTAAAACGACGGTGACTGATACACCGCTATCGCAGGCAAGCCAGCTCCCACATTTTTGACTCGATTTTGTCAGGGAGAATCTCTAAAGGATATTCGAGTAATCCGCCTCGATCCGGTCCAGGCTCAGGTGGTTGAGGAAGTTGGAGAAACACATCCACGCCGCCAATGCGTTCATGTCGCGGAACTGTTCCGGCAAATACTTGGGCGGCACCACCAGGCCTTCGTCGACCAATTGGCGCAAGGTGCGCATGTCTTCCAGGGTGGTCTTGCCGCAGAACAGCAGCGGCACTTGTTCCAGCTTGCCTTTGCGTACCGCCAGCTGGATGTAGTTGTAGACCATGATAAAGCCCTTGAGGTAGGACAAATCCTTGGTAAACGGCAGACCGGTCGGCGTCGACCCACGGAAAACCCGACTGGCGTTGCCGTAGCTTTCGGCCATTTCAAAGCCTTGCTCGCGGAAGAACTCGAACACCTGCAGGAAGTCGGCGCCCTCCTCCACCATGTGGATGGCGCGCGTGCGGTTGGTCAACTTGCGCAGGCGGCTTGGGTAAGAGGCGAACGTGATGATCTCCATCAGAATCGCGAGGCCTTCCTGGGTCACAGTGGACGACGGCGGGCCTTTGGAGAGGAAGGTGCAGATCGGCTGGTTCTGGCCGTTGAGCGTGGTGCCGACGTGCACCAGGCCTTCATGCACTTCCAGGGCGCGCACGTCGCGGTCGTTGAACATCGCGTCGGCGCGGATCTTGATGTAGTCGGCGCCCGCCGCCGCGTCGGCGACGATACCGTCGGACTCGAACACGCGGATGGTTTCTTCAGCCTCGCCAAACACCTTGTTCAGACGGGTTTGCAGCAGGGCGACGGCGTCTTTGGCGGTCAGGGTCTTGGCTTCATCCTTGAGGTCGCCGCGGCCGTCGATTTGGTTCAAGTAATCGGACATCATCATGCCCAGGTCTGCCAAGGTCGGGTCGCCCGCGTGAAACGCATCGGAGGCGGCGCCGTAGAGTTCCTGGGAGATCAGGCCGAAATCCTCGGTGCCGCGCGCTTCGAGCATGCGCACCACCATGCGGTATTCCCGGCACATGCGGCGCATGATCTGGCCGACCGGGCTGAACTGCCCGAGGCGCCGGGTGATGTCGCGCTCGATGTTCTGGAATTCCAGCTTCACCGCGCTGGAGTCAAATGACAGCGGCCGGTTGAGGTAGTAATCGCGGCTAACGGCAGGCATTTCCTTGCCCTTGGCCTTGAGGAATCCCTGGCGAATATTCTCGTCCCACTTCACGGCGTCGAGCACGCGAATCGGTGTTTGCGCCAGCACAATGCGATCGGACAAGGTGCGTATCGTCTGCTGGTAATCGTCCACCCGGTGCTTCCTCTTTAAACGTTATTGGCCCGCGCGCTGGTAGCGCACGGCTTCAACGAACACATCGGCATTGGCCGGGTCATCCAGGTAGGCGAAGACCTGGTCCATGGAACTGTCGATCAGCACGCCGTCGCCCTCGACGGTTTCCACGGTGTTGCCGTGCAGCGCCTGTTGGCCAATCGCCTGATGGACCTGCTCAAGGTCGAGGTTGTAGACCACCAATTCGCGCTTTGCGTCGCCCTCGCCTTCAAAATCGAACCCGGCGAGGATGAAATGCCCGCCAAGTTTTTCCGGCAACGGTGCCGACAGGTACCAGCGGTTGCCATGGCGCGAGACTGTAAACAGGTATTCATCGCGCTGGCCCGGCTTGGCTTTAGGGTAGCTCACGGCCTTATAGCGGTGCTCACCGGCGCGGGTGATCTGCAGGTTGAGCGGTTCACCCCAGGCATTCTTGCTCGACCAGTGGCCTATCAACGCGTCGGGCGCGGCTTCGCGGGCCGGCAGCGGGTCCTTGAAGGTCACCAGGCACCCGCTGAGCAACAGCAACGACAAGGCGATTAGCGCGACACGCCAGGCTTTCATCAAATACCCCATCAAGCCGGCTCCCACCCAAAGCAGATCCAATCCACGGCTAGACCGAGGCCAACACCAAATGCATGTAACGCTTGAGGATTTCAAGCATCTCTTCACCGGTCAGAGGCTCTAGGCCGCCAAGCAGGCCCTGATATTCCATCCGACTGATAATCGCCGTCAACACCTTGGCATCCTGTTGCGGCTCGCGGGAACCCAATACCTGGAAAAACTGCCCGGTGCCTTGCAACAGGATCTGCTGATGGGAACGCACCAGTTCTGCCAGGCGCGGGTTGAGCAAGGCCTCCTGATGAAAGGCGCGTTCGGCCATCAAATGCTCACGCCGGTTGGTCAGTTGGCGCAGCACGTAGTCGGCGGTCAGCCGCGCGATGTCGTCGGCCAATTGCGAGCGCGACTGCGGGCTGCCATCGCCGTAGGCGACCATCTCGCGCAGCAGGCCTTCGTTGCGTACCCACAGCTTGCCCATGAAGGCGGCGCTGCGTTCGACGTATTGAGCGAAGGTATCGGTGAGCAGGTCGTCGATATCCTTGAAGTAGTAAGTCGTGGCCGACAACGGCACCCCGGCCTCGGCGGCCACCGCACGATGGCGCACGCCCCGTACGCCGTCACGCACGACGATGCGCATGGCCGCATCGAGAATGTCTTGCCTGCGTTGCTCGCTGCCCCGGCGACTGGCCTTACGGCCCTGGTACTGGACGCTTTCAGCCACGGCAGCAGCAATGCCGGCGGCGCCTTCTTGAGCCATTACGCGGTTCACGACAGATCTTCCTTTAATAGGCGACGCGGAGCGTCACGGGCTGCATTCCCACGCAGAGCGCGGGAACGATCATCTCACGCGGGCGGCTCGACGCCTCGACGTGGGAACGATCACCTGGCGCCGTTCTGTTGACGGCTGATGAGTCCACATAAAAAAGCCGCCTTATAAAAGGCGGCTTCGGATTTCGCTACGGTTACGCTTGTGGCCGCATGTGCGGGAACAAGATTACGTCGCGGATCGACGGCGAGTTGGTCAACAACATCACCAACCGGTCGATGCCGATACCTTCACCGGCAGTTGGCGGCATGCCGTACTCCAGGGCGCGCACGAAGTCGGCGTCGTAGTGCATGGCTTCGTCGTCGCCGGCGTCCTTGTCGGCCACCTGAGCCATGAAGCGCTCGGCCTGGTCTTCCGCGTCGTTCAGCTCGGAGTAGGCGTTCGCGATTTCGCGGCCACCGATGAACAGCTCGAAACGGTCGGTGACGTTCGGGTTGTCATCGTTGCGACGGGCCAGCGGCGACACTTCGAACGGGTACTGGGTAATGAAGTGTGGCTGTTCCAGCTTGTGCTCAACCAGCTCTTCGAAAATCATCACCTGCAGTTTGCCCAGGCCTTCGAAGCCCAGCACCTTGGCGCCGGCTTTCTTGGCGATGGCGCGGGCCTTGTCGATGTCGGTCAGGTCGTCTGCGGTCAGCTCAGGGTTGTACTTGAGGATCGAGTCGAACACCGACAGGCGCACAAACGGCTCGCCGAAGTGGAACACCTTGTCGCCGTACGGCACATCGGTGCTGCCCAGAACCAGCTGCGCCAGTTCGCGGAACAGTTCTTCGGTCAGGTCCATGTTGTCTTCGTAGTCGGCGTACGCCTGGTAGAACTCCAACATGGTGAATTCAGGGTTGTGACGCGTCGAAACGCCTTCGTTACGGAAGTTGCGGTTGATCTCGAACACTTTCTCAAAGCCGCCAACCACCAGCCGCTTGAGGTACAGCTCCGGCGCAATGCGCAGGAACATTTCCAGGTCCAGCGCGTTATGGTGGGTTTCGAACGGCTTGGCTGCGGCACCACCGGGAATGGTTTGCAGCATCGGCGTTTCGACTTCGAGGAAGTCGCGGGCCATCAGGAAGCTGCGGATGTGCGCGATAACCTGCGAACGCACGCGGAAGGTCTGGCGCACCTCTTCGTTGACGATCAGGTCAACGTAACGCTGGCGGTAGCGCTGTTCGGTGTCGGTCAGGCCGTGGTGCTTGTCCGGCAGTGGGCGCAGCGACTTGGTCAGCAGGCGCACGTTGGTCATTTCAACGTACAGGTCGCCCTTGCCGGAACGCGCCAGGGTGCCTTCGGCGGCAATGATGTCGCCCATGTCCCAGGTTTTCACCGAGGCCAGGGTTTCTTCGGACAGGGTTTTACGGTTGACGTAGACCTGGATGCGACCGGTCATGTCCTGGATCACCATGAACGAACCACGGTTGAGCATGATGCGACCGGCAACCTTGACCGGGATTGCAGCCTCTGCCAGCTCTTCCTTGGTCTTGTCGGCGTACTTCTTCTGCAGATCTTCGCAGTAGTTTTCGCGACGGAAGTCGTTCGGGAAGGCATTGCCCTTGGCGCGCTCGGCAGCAAGCTTTTCCTTGCGCAGGGCGATCAGGGAGTTTTCTTCCTGTTGCAGGGCTTGCGGGTCGAGTTGTTGGTCGCTCATGTCTTTTGAAATTCCATCACAGGTTCGTTGCCCCCACCGGTGGTGGGGGACTTAAGGTCGGGCTGACGGTTTACAGCCCCGATTTCAGGCTGGCTTCCAGGTATTCGTCGATATCACCGTCGAGTACCTTGTCGCAGTCGCTGCGTTCGATGTTAGTGCGCAGATCCTTGATCCGCGACGCATCAAGCACATAAGAACGGATCTGGTGACCCCAGCCGATGTCCGACTTGGTGTCTTCCAGCGCCTGGGAAGCGGCGTTGCGCTTCTGCATTTCCTGCTCGTACAACTTGGCCCGCAGCATTTTCATGGCGGTGTCCTTGTTCGCGTGCTGGGAACGTTCGTTCTGGCAGCTGACCACGGTGTTGGTCGGTACGTGGGTAATACGTACGGCCGAGTCGGTGGTGTTTACGTGCTGACCACCGGCACCGGAGGAGCGGTAGGTGTCGATGCGCAGGTCGGCCGGGTTGATCTCGATTTCGACCTTGTCGTCGATCTCTGGCGAAACGAACACTGCCGAGAACGAGGTATGGCGACGGTTGCCGGAGTCGAACGGGCTCTTGCGCACCAGACGGTGCACGCCGATTTCGGTACGCAGCCAGCCAAAGGCGTATTCGCCCTTGATGTGCACGGTCGCGCCCTTGATGCCCGCGACTTCACCGGCCGACAGCTCCATGATGGTCGCGTCGAAACCGCGTTTGTCGGCCCAGCGCAGGTACATGCGCAGCAGAATGTTGGCCCAGTCCTGGGCTTCGGTGCCGCCGGAACCGGCCTGGATATCCAGGTAGGCGTTGTTCGGGTCCATTTCGTGGCTGAACATGCGACGGAATTCAAGCTTGGCGAGGTTTTCCTCAAGCCGGGCCAGTTCGGCGACGACATCGCCCACTGCGCCTTCGTCATCTTCTTCGACAGCCATGTCCAGCAGGTCGCGGCAATCGCCCAGACCGGTGTTCAATTCGTCGAGGGTGTCGACGATCTGCGCCAGCGCAGAGCGCTCGCGGCCCAGTTCCTGGGCGTATTCAGGTTTGTTCCAGACAGCCGGATCTTCAAGCTCGCGATTGACTTCGGTCAGACGCTCATGCTTTTGATCGTAGTCAAAGATACCCCCGAATAGTTTCGGAGCGCTCGGACAGGTCCTTGATGGTGTTAAGGATCGGGTTGATTTCCATGGCGGGCAGCACTCGTTGGCGAACTTTTGAAAGCCGACGAGTATAACGACAAACCGGGTGGAACGGCAGCCCGCTTGGCGAAAAGGCTTGGATATGGGGGATCTGGGGGATGGGGTACATATCCATTTTTGCGGTTATGGCTGCTTATGGTTCCGCCCTTACGGCGGGTCACTTTCGAAAAGCGCGAAAGTAACCAAAGCGCTCTTGCCCCACCACTCGGCACCTCGCCTCCGGCTCGGGGTGCCCTCACGCAGGCTTTGGAGCGTGGTCCGCCGCCACGCGCCATCCATGGCGC
>NZ_JBARTQ010000008.1:0-1574 GCF_049645325.1 Pseudomonas sp.
TTTTTTTTGCTCGATATTTCAAAAAAAACCGCCGGTTGCTGAATACATCGAAAAGATTGCCCTCTGTGCGAACGGAAGAACCTGCACACAATTTCCCGCAAACCGCCTGGCAAAAAAGCCAATCCTGATCCTGAATTATGCCCTTGAGTTTATATTCCTTGTATGGAATATTAACAGGGCGCGTCCCCGTGGCAGAAAAGCTGTATGACGTACATTTGTAAGCATAGCGTAGAGAGGGCCGTCACAATGGCTAAAAAATTGGCTGAGCTTCAAGCCCGCATGACCTTAGCGTCGCGCGCCGATGCCGAGCAGATATTCCAGCAGCATCTCAAGGAAATGCCGCTGCATGAACTGCGCAAGGCGCAACAGTTGAGCCAGGAAAGTCTGGCAAAAGCCTTGAACATCAACCAGGCGGCGGTTTCTAAAATGGAGCGCCGCACCGACATGTACATCAGCACATTGCGTGACTACATCCGTGCAATGGGAGGCGAGCTGGAAATTATCGCGACGTTTCCAGATGGCCAGGTCAAGATCGACAACTTCGCCTCCTGACAGCGTATTGGATCACCCTATGAACCAACTCCTCGCCATGCGTGCTTTCGTGCGCGTCGTCGACACCGGCTCGTTCAGCCGGGCCTCCGACCAGTTGGCGCTGCCGCGCTCTACCGTCAGCAAGCTGATCAACGACCTGGAAAAACACCTGGGCATCAAGCTGATGCACCGCACCACGCGCGCCTTGGCGCCGACGGCTGAAGGGCTGGAGTATTACCGCCATGCCCGGCGCCTGGTGGCCGAACTGGATGAGGTGGACAGCGCCGTACGCGGGCAAACGCTCAAGCCCGGCGGGCATCTGCGCGTGGATGCACCGGCATCATTTGCCAATTGCCTGCTGATCCCGGCGCTGGTGGATTTTCATCGCGAGTACCCCGACATCACCATCGCCCTGGGCATCAGCGACCGCGCGGTGAACATTGTCGGGGAGGGCGTTGACTGTGTGATTCGCGCCGGCAAACTCGATGACATGGCGATGATCGGCCGCAAGGTGGCCGACCTGGACTACCTGACCTGCGCGGCACCCGGTTACCTGGAGCGCCGGGGCCTGCCGCGCTCGCCGCAAGACTTGCAGAACAACCACCTCAAAGCCGGCTATTTTTTTACCGGCTCGGGCAAGCCGGAGCCGCTGATTTTCGAGAAGGGCGGCCAGCGTATCGAGGTCGGCGAGTGTGCCTTCTCGACCAACGAAGGCAACGGCCTCAAGGAAATGCTCCTCGCCGGACTTGGCGTGGGCCAGCACTTCAAATCGATCGTGCAGTACTACATCGACAGCGGCCAACTGGTCAGGGTGTTGCCGGAGTGGTCACGCCCGGCGACGCCGCTGCATATCCTTTATCCTCCCAACCGCCATCAAAGCGCGCGGCTCAAGGTGTTTACCGAATGGGTCATTCGCACCTTTGGTGTCAGGCAATAATCGCGGTCACCCGAATCTCCACGCGCATGGTCGGCAACCCCAGTGACTCGACGCCGACCTGCGTCCAGATCGGCGCATGGTCGGGCATGTAGCGCCGGTATTGCTT
>NZ_JBARTQ010000009.1:0-1795 GCF_049645325.1 Pseudomonas sp.
CCCAGCGCGGGGCAAGCCCGCTCACCACAAAAGTCGGCTCGGCTTCCGAACTGCAACGCCTGTATATCCAGGAGCGCTTCACCGGCCTGGGTATCGGCCAACAACTGCTGCAAGCGGCGGAACACCACGCGGCGCGCCAAGGCGCCTCGCTGTTATGGGCGACGGTGTGGGTCGGCAACGAACGCGCACTGGGCTTTTACCCTCGGCGCGGGTATGCGGCGTTGGGTGAGCCGACCTATACCTTTCAGGGCGAAACCCATGGAAACCGCCTGTTTGGCAAGGCGCTGAGCGTTACAGCCGCTTAGACAAAAACACCCGGCTGCTGCCCTCGGGTTCGCACGGGATCTCGCCAAACCGCACCCAGCCATGCTTCTCGTAAAACCCCGGCGCCTGGAAACTGAGGGTGTACAGCACCGCATTCTGGCAACCCCGGCGCCGGCCTTCGTCTTCGAAGGCGTGCAGCAACTGACTGCCGAGGCCCGAACCGCGCAAGGCGTCGGGCAAATGGAACAGGTCGAGGAAGGCCATGCCCAGGCTGGTTTTGCCCGTTATGCCGCCGAGGATTTGCTCGGTGATCGGGTCTTTGACCAGCACCGTCAACAGCCGACGGTCATTGGCGCCAGTGACAGCTTCGTTGAACGCCGCGAGGCCATTACCCAAAATGCGCTCGGCGTCTGGGTTGGGTTGGTCGCTGATCTCAATGCGCGGTGCCGTCATCACCCGACTCTCCCTGGCTTAAAGCGCCATCACCATCTCATGCCACGCCATCCCGCCATGGTCCGACGGCGAAGGCTGCACATAGGTGTAACCCATGCGCGTATATAGCGGCACATGTTGCTCCTTACACATCAAGTGAATCGTCTGCTTGCCCAGGCCACGCATGCGCTGCACAAACTCGGTCATCAGCCGCCTGGAATACCCCTTGCCCTGATGCGCCGGGTCGACCACCACCGACATGATCACCACATTCGGTGCCTCGGCCGAATGCCCCACCAACTCCTTGAACGCCTCGTCCGACATCACCACCTGATGGGCGCAACCGCAGTTGATGAAACCCACCACCGCGCCATCCGCCTCAAGGATCAAAAAGCCCTCCGGGTACTGCGCAATACGCGTGGCAATCTTCTCCAGCGTCGCGGCCTCGTCGCCTTCATAGGCCGTGATTTCAATCTCAAAGCAGCGCGCGGCGTCGGCGGGGAGGGCGTTGCGGAAGGTGAGGGCGGGCATGGGCATTTCCTGAGGCATTCAACGAAAAGCCACATCATAGGCATGAGCAGAGAAGACTGCCAGCCGGGCCACCGCCTGCCCCTGTGGGAGCTGTCGAGCCCCAGCGAGGCTGCGAAGGCAGCGGCGCAGTCATCCTCAACACTGGATCAACCCCCCATTTCCCTTACCCCAAAAACCAGAAAACCCGCCAACGCGGGTTTCCTTACAGCTCACATCACATCAAGCCACAGCAGGCGAATCAAACCCCCGCCGCTCAATCACCGAAAACACATCCGCCACATCCTGGACCATGATCCGAGCGGTGTTGGCGACGGTATTGATGTCGTGCTCGGCGTAGTCGGAGACGTTGGAACACGCCATCAGGTGCAGGTAGGCGAGGGCGGCGTTGAGGCGCTCGCTGGCGCAGGCGTGGAGTTCGCTGAGCGGGGCGTCGCCGTCGATGAGCAGGACGGGGTAGTCGGTTGCGGATTGGGACATGGGGGTGAAGCGGTGGGGCGGGTGTTGAATTTTCAAGGTAGAAATCCCTAAGAAAGAAGAGGTATTGAATAGCCGTAAAACAGGGGATCAC
>NZ_JBARTQ010000010.1:0-13696 GCF_049645325.1 Pseudomonas sp.
GAGCTGGCTTGCCTGCGATGGCGGTCGGTCAGTTTCAGAGAGGCAAGCTGACACACTGCCATCGCAGGCAAGTCAGCTCCCACCTTTTGATTTCGTTTGTTTTGGGGAGCTTCTCCAGGCAAAAAAATGCCCCGCACTTGGCGGGGCATTTTTATGGGCGAGGCTTACAGGCCGTCGAGCATCGCCTTGTTACGCACGGCGCCTTTGTCGGCACTGGTGGCCAACAGCGCGTAAGCCTTCAGCGCGGTCGTCACTTTGCGCGGGCGCTTCTCGACCGGCTTCCAGCCTTTCTTGTCCTGCTCGACCCGGCGTGCCGCCAGCTCTTCGTCGCTGATCAACAGGTTGATCGAACGGTTCGGAATGTCGATCAGTACCTTGTCGCCATCCTGCACCAGGCCAATCGCGCCGCCGGCGGCTGCTTCCGGCGAAGCGTGGCCGATGGACAGGCCCGAGGTGCCGCCGGAGAAACGGCCGTCGGTCAGCAGGGCGCACGCTTTGCCCAAGCCTTTGGATTTCAGGTACGACGTCGGGTAGAGCATCTCTTGCATGCCCGGGCCGCCTTTCGGGCCTTCGTAACGGATGATGACGATGTCACCTTCCTTCACTTCGTCAGCGAGGATGCCGCGAACCGAGCTGTCCTGGCTTTCGTAGATCTTGGCGCGGCCTTCGAAGACGTGGATGGATTCATCCACACCGGCGGTTTTCACCACGCAGCCATCCAGCGCGATGTTGCCGTACAGCACAGCCAGGCCGCCTTCTTGCGAGTAGGCGTGCTCGACACTGCGGATGCAGCCGTTTTCACGGTCGTCATCCAGGGTTTCATAGCGGGTCGACTGGCTGAACGCGGTTTGCGTCGGAATGCCCGCCGGGCCGGCCTTGAAGAAGGTGTGCACGGCTTCGTCGTCAGTCTGGGTGATGTCCCACTTGGCGATGCCTTCGGCGAGGGTCTTGCTGTGCACGGTCGGCAGGTCGGTGTGCAACAAGCCGCCACGGGCCAGCGAACCGAGGATCGAGAAGATCCCGCCGGCACGGTGCACGTCTTCCATGTGGTACTTCTGGATGTTCGGCGCGACTTTGCACAGTTGCGGCACGTGACGGGACAGGCGGTCGATGTCCTTCAGGTCGAAGTCGATCTCGGCTTCCTGGGCGGCGGCCAGCAAGTGCAGGATGGTGTTGGTGGAACCGCCCATGGCGATGTCCAGGGTCATGGCGTTTTCGAACGCCTTGAAGTTGGCAATGTTGCGCGGCAACACCGAGTCATCGTTCTCGGTGTAGTAGCGCTTGCACAGCTCGACGATGGTGCGGCCGGCCTGCAGGAACAGCTGCTCGCGGTCGCTGTGGGTGGCCAGTGTCGAGCCGTTGCCCGGCAAGGCCAGGCCCAGGGCTTCGACCAGGCAGTTCATCGAGTTGGCGGTGAACATGCCAGAGCACGAACCGCATGTCGGGCAAGCGCTGCGCTCGTATTCCGCGACCTTCTCGTCAGAAGCGCTGGAATCGGCAGCGATGACCATGGCGTCAACCAGGTCGAGGCCGTGGGAGGCGAGTTTGGTCTTGCCGGCTTCCATCGGGCCGCCGGAGACGAAGATCACCGGAATGTTCAGGCGCAGGGCGGCCATCAGCATGCCAGGGGTGATCTTGTCGCAGTTGGAGATGCACACGATGGCGTCGGCGCAGTGGGCGTTGACCATATATTCCACGGAGTCGGCGATGATCTCGCGGCTCGGCAGGGAATACAGCATGCCGTCATGGCCCATGGCGATGCCGTCGTCCACGGCAATGGTGTTGAATTCTTTGGCTACACCGCCGACGCGTTCGATCTCGCGGGCGACCAGCTGGCCCAGGTCCTTGAGGTGCACGTGGCCTGGTACGAATTGGGTGAACGAGTTGGCAATCGCGATGATCGGCTTTTTGAAGTCGTCATCTTTCATCCCCGTGGCACGCCACAGTGCGCGCGCGCCGGCCATGTTGCGGCCGTGGGTGGATGTTTTCGAGCGGTAATCTGGCATGGAGCACTCCGGGCGGCTAATCAGGTAACTACTAATCAGGTACTACTGGGGAGTGAGCTTCTATTGACGTCTGGAGCACTCAGAAAATGATCGCGTGTCCAAAAGTTGCCACTCGCGTCGCGGGATCGCCGCGTGCTTGGGCCTTGAGCTCATAAACCCGCCGGGGGATGACTGGCGATGAATAGGCCCGATTCTACACCGCTGGCGGCTGGAGGGAATGGCCGTCAGTGTGGAGACAGCGCTTACGGGACGTATGGACTGCGCTGGGTCTGCATATTCAACACCAAGCCAACCGTGCTCAGGATTAAAAAGCACAGGGCAAGTGCCGTGGTCAGTTCGTGGGTCAAAGTGCTGATCAGCGCGCTGATAAGGCCGCCAGCGATGAAAAGCACTACGGAGAGCGCCGATGCTGCCGTGCCAGCACTTCGGGGGAACAGGCTCATGGCCTTGGAGTTGGAAATGGGTCGGGTAATGGTGGTGCCGGCGGTGCAGATCAGCATGGGAATCAGCACGGTGAAGGTCGACAGCCCAACCTGATAGGCCAGTAACAACAGGGCGATGCCAGAGCAGGCGATCAGTCCCAGCCCCATGGCGATTTGGCGCCCGGCCTGCATCCGTTTGTGCAGCAGCCCCGCACATACGCCGCCGAGCACATAGGCGGCGCCGTAGAGCAATAAGGTGAGGGAAAACTGGTAAGGCGACAGCTTCAACTGATCCATGAAAATGATGGGTGAAATAACGATGAACGAAAAGTGGCAGGCGAAGGTGATCCCGGAAATGATGGCGTATCTGATGAAATGGCCATCAGAGAGGACGTGGACGTAAGCCTGGAAAATAGTGCGATGATTCGACTGAGCCGCCGGCGCGCCTGCGTTGAGCAGTTGTTGGGTCATTATCACGAGCAGTAAGGCGAGGGCTATAAAGACATAAAAGCTGGCTTGCCATCCCCACTCCATTTGCAGCCAGGCCCCTGCCAGCGGGGAAATGGAAATGAAGATGCCACCAGCGGTGACGATCGCGATTCGCAGCCGCTCTTGTTCTTTTCCGACGAACAGGTCCTGGACCAGCGCCTGAGACAACACGAAACCGCCACAGCCAATGGCCTGGACAATACGAAAGAACAGGAACTGTGGGTAGTCACTGGCATTTATGCAGCCAATGGCTCCGGCAATTGCCACGGTCATGCTCGCCAGTAGCAGGTTCTTGCGTCCGACTTTGTCGGACAGGGGGCCGATCAGTAGCAGAGAGCAGGAAAAACCAATGGCGAACAGGCTGACGGAGCGAGCGATATCGGTTGTCGAGGTCTGAAAATGGTCGGCCAGGGCGGGAAAGGAAGGCAGTACGACATCAAGCGGGAAAACGCCCAACAGCGTCATGGTCATCAGCAAAAAGACCGCAGCGGTCTTGCGAGCAGGGGAAGTCAAAGTGGTCATCAAGTAAAAACTCGGTCCTTGAGCGAGGACGGAGGATTGATTTGATGAGCGCGAAAGTCAATGTCAGGGGATGGCAAATCTGTCTGGTATAGCGCAAAAAAAATGTGGGAGCTGGCTTGCCTGCGATAGCGGTGTATCAGCAGCTAATATGCAAGCTGACCCACCGCCATCGCAGGCAAGCCAGCTCCCACATTGGTGCGGCGTTCACAAAGCTAACGTTGTGCGCGCTTGCCTCAGAACTTTGCCACCTGATGCACCTGCTCTGCACGCGCGTGGACACCGTCAATCATCTTGCTGCTCGGCGAGCCCACCTGACGAAACCGAATTAAAAAATTTGGGAGCTGTGTTCACAAGGCTAACGTTGTGCGCGCTTGCCTCAGAACTTCACCACCTGATGCATCTGCTCCGCACATGTTTGTCAGTTGAAAGGCCTGTTCCAGAGCCTTTGGCCTGATCAGAGTCAGGGGTTTAGCAGTTCAAACCCGGCACTGGCGAGCTTTTCGCCATTGATAAAAACATGCACCGAATGTAGGCCGGGGTAGTGCTTGCGCGTGGTCAATTCGCGGATGTGTTGCTCGCGGCGAATGCTCTGATGCGCGCCCGCGTCGAGGGTGAATGCCTTGAGCTTGAACACTTTGGCGGCGCTGTGGCCGGCGCTTTTCACATAGTCGATGGCGTAGTCCACCACCAGCTTTTGTGCAGTGGCGGCGGTGGACTCAAGGGTGAAGGACAGGCTGATCCGTTCGCCCAGCGTGATCACTGCCGGTGTGACCTGCAGGTTGTGAATCTTCACCTCGGCCCTGGCCCCGGCGCCCATGATCGTCAACGCGCGGGTGTTGCCTTGCTTGATCAGGCTGCGCAGTGCGTGGCGGGCGATCCAGGCGGTGTGCGGGTTAGCCAGGGACCAGCCTTCAATCAGGCCCAGCACCCAGTCCGGGTCATCCTTGGTGATGTCGTTGAGGTGGTTGGCCACTGACTTGCGCACGTACAGGCTGCTGTCGGCCTTGAGGTTGTCCAGGATCGACGCGCACAGCTGCGGGTTGGCCTGCACCTCGGCGAGGCGAAACGACCACGGCAGGCGCGGACGCGAGCCTTCACTGGCGAGGCGGCGCACGTGTTCGTTGGCATCCAGCGACCATGCCTGCATCACCGCCAGGGTGCGTTCGAAGTCGTGCAGCAGGAAGTGGCGGATGGCGAACTCGGCCGAGCCAAACGCAGTGAAGTACTTGAGCGCAGCCATCGAGCGCTTGAAATCATCTTGGCCATAACTCGCCACATAGTGCGGCAGGAACAGGCTGACAAACGCGCTGTTCAGTCGCGGCGCCAAGGCGTAAAGCAGTTTGAGGGTGTGCGGGTAATCCAGCGGGATCACCGCGTGCAGGCTCTCGCTGACCCGTGCCATGCGCTGCATCACCGACAACTCGGCCAGCCCGGCCCCGGCATGCTTGAGGAAACCCTTGGCGTCGAACGCCGGGTACACCGCCGTCATTTCGGTGGCGATGTGCTGCAGGCGTTCGAGGTTGAAGATTTCCTTGAGGGCCGGGGCGCTTTGGTCGGTCATCGGTGAGTCCATGGGGTGAGTTAAAGAAACCAGCGGTATTCCCGTGCATGGATCTCTTGCTGGAAGGCCAAGTGGTCCTGGCGTTTGTTCTCGCAGTACACGTCGACAAATTCGCCGCCCAGCTTATCGCGCACTACCGGTTGATGCTGCATTGCGCGCACGGCGTCGAGCATTTCCACGGGGAAATCGGTGCCGCTGGTGCGGTCCTCGTTAAGGGGCGCGATAGGTTCACGCTGGGCCTCAAGCCCGTGCTCCAGCCCCACCAGGATCGCCGCCAGCACCAGGTACGGGTTGGCATCGGCACTCGCCAGGCGGTGTTCAATACGCAGGTTGCGCGGGTCGGACTCGGGAATGCGCACGCACGCGTCGCGGTCCTCAAAGCCCCAGCTGGCGCGGGTGGCGGCGTTGACCGTGCCGCCGAGGCGGCGGAAGGCGTTGTGGTTCGGCGAGAAGATCGGCATGCAGTGCGGCAGCAATTCCAGGCAACCGGCCACGGCGTGGCGAAGCGGTTGCTGTTGATGCGCTGCGAGCAGGTTATTTCCCGCGCCGTCATACAGGCTGACATGCACGTGCATGCCGCTGCCGGGGTGTTGCAGGTAGGGCTTGGCCATGAAGCTGGCGCGATAACCGTGCTTGAGTGCCACGCCACGGGTGCTGCGGCAGAACAGGGCGGCCCAGTCGGCTGCGCGCAAGCCGTCTTCCAAGTGACCGAAGTTGATTTCAAACTGGCCAGGGCCGAGTTCGGCAGTGATCACCGTGATGTCGATGCCCTGGTCCTTGGCGGTTTGCGCCATGTCGTCAAGCACCTCTGAAAAGCGCGACAGGCGTTCGATGTGCAGGTTGGGCTGGTCGTCGGCGTCGTCGCTCAGCGGGTCGCGGGCGAATTGCGGTAGGCCGTTTTCAAGCTTTTTATCGAACAGGTAGAACTCCAGCTCGAATGCAACCACCGGGTGAATACCCTTTTGGTGCAGGCGTTCCAGCACGTTCGCCAGCACTTCCCGGGGTTCGAATTCGATCGGCGCCTCGGTGCCGTCCGAGGTGATCAGCATCTGCCCCAGTGGCTGTGATTCCCAGCTCACCGGCTTGAGCGTGCCCGGCACCAGGCGACGGTTGGCATCCGGGTCGCCGTCGTTGAAGCAATAGTCGCCAATCTTGAACAGCCCGCCTTGAGCCCCCAGCAGCACGGCGTTTTGCGGCAGCTTCAAGGGGCTGCCGGCGGCGACTTTTTCGAGCATCTCGACCGGGTAGCGCTTGCCGTAGAAATGCCCGGGAATGTCCAGGGCGATCAGGTCGACATAACGCACGTCGGGGTGGTTCTGGCGAAAGGTCCGTACTTCGGCCAGCAACGTCGAGGAATGGCTTTTCACGGGTGTTGCTCCTAGTTGTAAACCCACAGCACGCGGGCGGGCAGGTCGGTCCGGTTGGCGTAGCGGCAATGGGCGAAGCTGGCCAAATGGAAGCTGTCGCCCGGGCCGAGGGTGACCGCCTCGGCCTCGCCCTCAACCCACAGCGTCAATTCACCCTCCAGCACAAACCCGGCCTGCTCGGCGCGGTCGCTCATGCTCTGTTCACCGCTGTTGGCGCCTGGGGCCAACAGGCTGTCGAGCATCGAGAAGGCGCCGCTCATGCTCGGCGAGACGAGAATGTCGGTAATGCCGTTGGCGTAATACACCGTGCGCCGTTCGTTGGGGCGGGTGACCCAGTCCACTGCCTTGGGTTTGGGCAGGCTGTAGAAGTAGGTGGTGGGCACGTCGAGGGCATGGCTGATGGCGGTGAGGTCTGCCACGGTAGGGCGCGACAGGCCGCGCTCGACCTGCGACAGGAAGCCCACCGAGCGCTCGATTTTCTGCGCGAGCTGGGCGAGGGTGAGCTTCTTGTGTTTGCGCAGGTCGTGGATCAGCACAGCCAGTGCATCGAGTTCTTCTTGTCGATTCATGAAATTTGTGTCGTGAAATTTCATGAAAAATTACAGGATTTATTTCATGTCGGCAATGGCGCATTCACTCGCGCTCATAGGTGTCCACCTGGTTTCCGTCCGCATCGAACACATTGACGCGGTTTTCCTGTGTCGCATCCCAGATGCTGTATTTGGCGTCATTGCTGTTGGTGGGGATGTTGTAGGTGGTGTACGAACCGAGCTTTTTCACCACGGCGTTGTTCCTGTCGATCAGCACCAAGCCCTTGAAGCCTTCCATCTCCGCTGAGGCAAGGTTCTTCTGGAAGGCGTTGAGGGTGGTGTATTTGAGCGACACACGCAGCTTGCCTTCGGTGTCGACGGCGCCATAGCGGTTGCCCCTTTTTACCACGGCCATGCCATTGGAGAAGGGCTCGACATTGTCGTAGGGCAGGTTGATGGGCAGGGTTTTACCCTGGGGGTTGGTGAAGCTGAAGGCCTGGCTTTTGCGGTCTTGCACCAACTGCGGCTGGCCCTGGATAAACGCGCCGACGGTGGTCGTGCCGGGCGGGTTGAGTTTTTGCAATTTCAGGGTGTAGACGTCTTTTTGCTTTCCGTCCCCCGAGGTGGTGTAGAGGTAGTCGCCGATCACCTCGATGCTGGAAAAACGCGGCGCCAACAGTTCCTTGCCGGCCAGGTTCCAGACCCCGTAGTCCGATTCAACCCCGTAGGTTTTAAGCCCTGGCCGGCCAATAAACAGGTCGCCCACCACCTCCACGTTGATGTACTTCATCGGCACCACGACCTGCTGTTTCTTCACGTCGTACACGCCGTAGGGCCCGTTGGATTCGCGCTCGACGATCATCAGGTCGGCATTGATCGGCTTTTCGATGACGTCGAACGGCAGTTCCTTGAGCACGTCTGTGCCGGGCGCGAAGGTGAAGTATTTGAAATGCAGTTCGCTCCAGCCATCTTTCTCCGGCGTGCTGGCGACCTGCATGTGGTACACGCCGGGCATCTCGGCGTACTCGATGCGTTCAAAGCGTGGCTTGACCACCCACCGGCCCTTGTTGTCGATAAAGCCGTTTGTTTGCGTGGCGTTGTCGTAGGCGATATAGCGCGGCTGAGCCGGCACACGGTTGTGCATCTCAAGCGTCAGGGTTTGCGTTTGTGCTGGGTCAAGCAGGTAGATGACCACGCTCGCCGGGGTGTCTTCGAAGTGGTAGGTGGCGTGCACATTGGTCAGCGCACTGGCGGTGTCCGGCAGGCCTTTTGCGAAGTGTTCCAGGTGTTCCTGCAGGGCGGCACTGCTGGTGTAGCTGGAGAAACTGGCCTGCATACGCAGCAGTTCGTCGTAGTAGCTGCGCAGGTTGGCTTTTTGCTCGGCGGTGGGGGACGAATTGGAGCTGCTGCCGCCGCTGTAGAGGGTCTTGCCGTCGGCGCTCAGGCCCTGGATTACATAGGTCTTGTCCTTGGGCGTGGCCAGCAGCAGGGAGGCGCGGTCGTCGGCCAGGGCGGTGAGTCGGTAGGTGTCGCCGTCTTCACCGGAGGCTTTCGGGTGGGCGGGGTCCAGCACGATTTTCTTGAAGGCCGGGTAGGTTTGGTACGTCAGGGCAACGTTGATGCGCTCTACCGGTTTATTGGTCTTGAGCTCGGCCTTGGTGGTGTCCTGTGCCTCGGCGTCTTCGATCCCGGCCGCGGCGAACGGCTGTTGTGTGCCATCGCGCCAATACACGGTCTGCACGGCGTAGCGCTCTTCGTGGCGCTGGTCAGGCAGGGCGCCACGCTTGAGCACGTCGCGAATCGGCTCCACGTCGAGTTTGAGCCCCGACTGGTTGTCGAAGAACACTTGCTCAAACGCCGGTGTTTGCGGCTTGAGCGCTTCCAGTGCGGTGTTCAGTTCAGCAGCCGGGACGGGCACGAAAGGTTCGTCATAGCGCAGCTCTTTTACCTGCGCAGGCGCCTTGTCGGTTTTCGAGGCCGGGGACACTTCCAGTCGCAGGCTTTCCATCATGGCGACCTGGTTGATGCTGTCGCGCGCATCGAGCACCAGGTAGTTCAGGCGCTTTTTCGCTTCCGGCAGGGGCAGGCTGTGGAGGTCGGCAACATCGCCCTCATTCAATTGGTCTTCGCTGTATTCGGTGCCGTCTACCAGGCCGATGACCACTTGCCGGTCGATCAGGTAATACGCCGCGCCACCGATGACGGCGACCACCACAAGGGCGCTGGCGAGGAGCTTGGTTCGGGTCAGGGTTGTTTTCATTGTTATCAGACTCGCAATAGGCTGGCGCAAGGTTAGCAGGCTGAATGATTCCGCGCGCCTGCGGTCGGAACCTGGGTACGCGCCATTAATTGAAGGAGCACCCATGAAATCCAGAACCCTCGCTGCATGCCTGCTGGTTGCCGCCAGCCTGTCCACCGCCAGCTTTGTTGCCCAGGCCGGTGATACCCCACAAGAAACCGTGCCACCTTCAAACATCAACACGCGTGATTTGAAAGAAGGTGATCGCGCCCCGGATATGCTGATGCGCAAGGAATCGGCCGTCAGCGACTGGAAAAAACGTGGCTTGAAGCAGCCTGAAGAAGACAGCCAGTGGGCGCGGGTTGGCGACAAGTTCGTGCTGCTGAAAACCACCAACGGCACGATTCTTGAGATTACCCCGGTCAAGAAATAAGCCGCTGACGGCATAGCGTCGGCACGGGCGTCACTTCAGTGACGTGGCGCCTGGTTGCCGGCGCAGCGTGAGTGCCTAAACCCTATTGGGCACTTACAGACACTCTGCGCCTGACCTCACGGCACAAAGATAAAGGGCGTGACAACGCCCGTACTTCGGCTTATCTGCAATACACCGATTGTCGACACGAACCTACCGTTGCTGTGTGCCTCCAACGCCATTGCTCGCAGGGGTGCGGGAAGGTCTTGAAAGCTGCTGCGCAGCGGGCCAGGTTCGCGATAGGGCCGGGACGCAAGGGTAGAAGACGGTGTGCGTCGCAATGACATCCAGTAAACGGTCGGTATGCCTCTGCGCCTGAATAGAAAATGATCTCTGGCGGCGACCTCAAACACTTCGTAGCCAATGCTCCTGAGCAACGTCGTCATAAGCGTGCGCGTGGTGACATCGTTCTGCTGTTGGAACGCTTCGATGGACATATAGGCTGGCACTCGATACGCGTTCAACTCCAGAAGGGTGGACGGATGGCTGCTCGGGTTCAGCGACCAGAAGTGCTGATTGGGCGTTACGGGGTGTCTGGACAGCAACAGAAGCGGATCGCTCGAAGTCATTGAGGTTGTTCCTGGCCAGTGCCTCCAGTCGCGTAGGGTGTTCAACAGGCGTGCATAGCCCTGGGTATTCAGCCCTGTGGGATTGGTGTGGGTGAACAATGCTTGCGCGATCTGCCGTGCGCTTCGGTGGGTAAAATCGGGGAACGACCTTTCTATGTATCGGACGATAGGGCATTCAAACGGTATCAGCGAGATTAACCATCGGGACAGCGAGGTGTTGTATTGCACCCGTCGAGGTTGATCGTAACGTTGGTAGTGAAGCATGTCCTCGAACTCCGAAAAGGTCGAATATCGACGGTTATTCGGCACGATCACAGCACCGCCTTCCGCGCTGCCGCCTGGCAGCGTCGCGTAATGATGTGTACCCATTTGAATGTATTCCGGCGCGTCCGTAGCAGAGTGGGCGGTGGAATTGCGCCAGAACATCGGGCGCTCTGGTATTGGAGCGTGCGTGGTTAGATCCAGCGGTTGCCCCCAATTCAGGAAGCGTTGTTCGTCAGGCGGTGAAATGCCTCTAGGGGCGGCAGGGGTCACTGCGGAAGTTGCACGGCTAGTTCCGGCGGTTGGCTCCACGGGGCTGACGACCAATGTGGGCGGAAGCTGTCGACCCCTGATGAGCAAGCCGAACTGGCGAGGGTTGACGAGAAGGTACTGGCTGAATTCCGGCGGCAATTCAATAGAGGTTATTAACTGGTGGACCAGGGACATCTGGAGCTCACGTTCACGTCCTCGCGGGAATACGAATGATGAAAACACCCGCTGGGCCTGTTGTTGATCCAGGTACGGAAACAAGTCCATCAAGGCCCGCTCGGCCGTGACCAATGTTGGCGCTCCGCCGCGTAAAGCCAGGCCCTCTGCGCCGTACCCGGGCGATCGAATTTCCCATACACCCTGGCTGTTGCGGTAGAGAGGATCCCCTTTGTAGGTGCTGGACGCACGCCGCGGATCCCGGACTCGCCACACGTGGGCATCATTGTCCCGGCGTATCGAATACCAGCGGTTTTGTTCCAGCAGAAAATGTTGAGGGGCTTGAAAAGTGCCTGGCTCTGCGACCTCGCGCACGTAGATGTGATGGGTCTCCCAACCCCCAAGGGGCGTCACACCTTTGGGCTTTTTCGAAAGCGATAGTTTCGGGTCAAGCCGATGGCTTGCCGCGCGGGTCGAGGACTTCAGCCGCGCACTGCCTGTACCCACTGCGCCATCAATCACCGCGCCCAACAGCTCGCCGAATGCTCGAACGACAGAGTGCGCAGCGGTCGCTCGGTCACCGAGTTGCGCCGCTTCTACGGCGTCCATCACTGACAGGAAGCTTCGGGCCAGCCCTATCGGCAGCATGACCTTGACCGGCAGGAACATCGTTGCAATATCCAATGCCGCCGTGGTGATCGTGATACCCGATTCGAAATTGGCTTCCTGGGTGCTGGTGGAGTGTGCGCTTGCATCATTGATGACGCTCGAAGCCTCTACCTTGTAGGCCTCTTCAAGAAAGTTATCGGCGATGCGGGTCAGCGCAATGACGGCGGCTCCTGCACCGTTGTTAAGGACACTGCGGGTTCGCGGTCGGGCGCTCAGTTCCGTTCGTTCGATCAGGTACTCGCGCCAGGCGCTGTGATTAATGAAATCACGGTGCAGGGACGACGCGTCGGTGTATTCATGAAACACCCGACCACTGGGTGCTTGCGGGGTGTACACCACGTACGAGGCAACGCTTGCACCGGCTGAAAATACCAGCACGCCACGCACCGTCACGCCGCGTAGCTTGAGGCTGCTGACAATGATGCGATGTCCCTCGACCGCCGGCCGTTTGTCGTCATCGGTGGGCCCTGCGAGCACACTCATCACCCAGTTGTAGCCGCGGTCCAATCGGTCTGGAAGGAAGTCACGCGCGATTTTTGCCTCAAGCACATCAACGCGCAGTTGCAGGGCCATCACTTGTGCATAGCGTTGCTGCTCAATTTTTGCCTCATCCGACGTCACCAGGCGCGTCTTCAAGAATTGCTCGTAGCTGTCTCCAATGTTGACGCTGCGAACGAGGTCTTTGACCTGTGCGACAGACAATGCGGAATAGGGCGCCTGCTGGGCATCGGTCAACCGGGAGAAATTGACGAAGTTCAGATCCAGCCACTCAACGTTCTCCAGAGCCAGGTCGGTCAACGTGCGTTCGCGGCTGCTGAAGAGCCTCGCGCCAGGGTCTGAAGGGTGAGGTTTGCCGCCTGGCACATAGGCACCTTGCTGCGGCACTACGTAGCTTTTGGTGTGGACGATGATGTCGTCCGGGTTGACGCTCAGGCCGTGTTCAGCCTCAAGCACCCTGGTCAATTGTTCATTGCTGTAGGCCCGTATTACCGCAGGGTCGCTGTATTGCGACAGTGAGGGCAGCCCGTCCGGTGAGTGCAGTTCAAGCAGGTGATCGCTGTAGTCGCGTACGGCAGTCTCCCAGGCCTGTTTGTCCTGGGGATTGGCAGCGTTGAGAAACTGTTTGAGTTGATGCCGAGCCTGCTTCTGGACCCTGGCGGTGAGGAGGCCATTGGTGTCGAACACCCGTGGCAGGTCGGTAACACGGTCGAGGCTCGCCGGGAGTTGAGTGCTGTCTATGCCATCTCCCTGCCTTTGGTAATGCGCGAGCATCCAGGTGAATTGCGTCTGCACCTGCTCGTAGAGCGAATCGATGCCGTAGCTGAAGATCGATTCGAGCTTTTCGACATACCGAAACCGGTCACTGTCGACCTGCTGTTGATGAAACGCCAGGCCCGTCGCGCGGTCCTTCTCCTCCATCAAGTCCAGTAGGGCGGGGAACTCAAGCGGGCTGTTCAGCTGCCTGTGCAGTTCGCGGTCAAGACTTGCCAGCGAATCAAATGCTTCAAAACCAGTACCTGGGCGAAACAACAGCACGTGGCCTACGTTGGTCCCTGAGGTAACGGCGCGTACTTGAGGCGGCGGCCTGTCGCCTTCCGCGTGCACCTGTGCGGCATCCGGGTCGCGCGAGGTGAGCACAAAGGCACCGTACAAGGGAATGTCCGTGGACAATCTGTCTTTGATGGCCAGCCCATAGGCGCAGGGTCGATTGCCCGGTAACGCCACCCGCGAGTGTGCATCCGGAAAACGCGTGAACTGCGTGAGCAACACTTCGCTTGAAGCCTCGAGTACCCCGTCAGCCTTGAGCAACGAGACTTCCGCTTTGATTATTTCGAGGCGTTTTTGCGCCACCCATTCCTTGCACGTGCGGCTGTCGGTCGCGTTGATCGGCCCGTTCCAATAGCGGTCCAGGCAGTCTTTGAAGCGTGTGGGCAGGTTGCTCGCCAAGTCATTGAGAAAGCGTTCAAAGGCGTCTGCGGTGAGGCCAGCAATGGGCTCGGCTTCGGGGGTGACATGGAGGGAGCGATGAAAGCTGACCGTGCGATTGGCGTAGGTAACGGCTTTGTTATTGACGATCCTGGCAGCCACGGCATCCATCAGGGTTGGCAGCAGCGGCATAAGCTCGCCCGCGCTGGACAGCAGCGGGTCTGTTGTGGCCTGGGG
>NZ_JBARTQ010000011.1:0-3840 GCF_049645325.1 Pseudomonas sp.
GCACCGAGGTGATGCTGTCGCAGGCAAGCTAGCTCCTTCAAAAGCCCAGCCCCCATATCGGGTTGCGTTTAGATCCAGCCGCTGCTCTGCATGGCCTTGTACACCGCCACCACCGCCAGGATGAAGAACGCCGTAGCCGCCAGTCGACGAATCAGGGTCAATGGCAGTTTGTCCGCCGCAAAATTCCCCGCCAGAACCACCGGCACGTTGGCAATCAGCATGCCCAAGGTGGTGCCGATAATCACCAGCCACAACTCAGGGTATTGCGCCGCCAGCATCACCGTGGCGATTTGCGTCTTGTCACCGATTTCCGCGAGGAAGAACGCGATCAACGTGGTCAGGAACGGCCCGAATTTGCGCGTGGTACTGGCTTCGTCATCGTCGAGTTTGTCTGGCACCAGGGTCCACAACGCCGTGGCGCAGAAGCTCGCGGCGAGGACCCAGTGCAACACCGCATCCGAGAAGAAACGCCCAAACCACGCCCCCACGGCACCGGCGGCCGCATGGTTGGCCAGGGTCGCGGCAACGATACCGGCGATGATCGGCCAGGGTTTGCGAAAGCGTGCGGCAAGGATGAGTGCGAGCAGTTGCGTCTTGTCGCCGATTTCGGCCAAGGCAACGATTGCGGTAGGAACGAGTAATGAATCCAGCATCAGGTAAGTTTCCAGGGGCGGGTCGACACGGCTATGACACGTACAGCCTTCCCGCCCCGGGTAAGGTGTTCGTGTCATAGGTCTTGTCAAACCCCGGTCCGTCTGTGCGGACTCCTGGGTCGCATACGCCATGGTCTGTTGACCAAGTATGTTGACGTATGCCGGACGAGCATGGCGCTCGTGGGAGACTACTCCCCTAGGACGGAGCGGATTCTGCCTAGGCAAAACCCATTCGGCAAGCCTTCTTTTTCAAACACCTGTCAGCCGCGCTTGGCACGGTAAATGCGGAATCCATTGCCTTCGGCCTTGATGGCGCACACACCCAGATGCTCTTCGATCAGTGGCTGGTACTTCAGGAAGCTGTTGGCGACCAAGCGAAGTTCGCCGCCTTTTGCCAGGTGTTTCGCCGCTTTTCGCAGCAAGTTTTCTGTGGCGAAATAATCGGTGTGCACCCCGACATGAAACGGCGGGTTGCTCAAAATCGCATTCAGACCCATCGGTGCAGCGTCGATGCCATCACCGGTCAACACCTCGGCTTCCAACCCGTTCGCAGCCAGGGTCAGACGACTGCTGGCTGCGGCGAACGCGTCCACGTCGAGCAGGGTGACCGTGTTGTGCGGGTAGCGACGTTTGACCGCAGCTCCCAGCACGCCGGCGCCACAACCGAAGTCGAGCAAGTGGCCGCTGGGCAGCTTGTCCAGGTGCTCCAGCAACAACTCGGTACCGCGATCCAGGCGTCCGTGGCTGAATACGCCCGGCAGGCTGACCACTTTCAGCGGTCCTTCGGCCAATGGCACGTCGAAGACCTGGGCCAGGCTCTCCAGCTCGACCGCTTGCGGAGCGTTGACCACGGTGACCTGCCACAGCTGGCAATGCCGCGCGTTGTCGAGCTTGCGGGGCTTGCCGAAAGGAATCATCTGCTTGGCGGCGCTCTCGATGCCGCCTTTTTTCTCACCCACCAGAAACACCTCGGCGCCCGGCAGGCGAGCGGTCACGGCGTTGAGCAGGTAGTCGGTGAGGTCCTTGGACTTGGGCAGAAAGATCACCGCTGTATCAAACGCACGCTCAGGCACGTTCACGCCGAACTGGCTGCGCTCGGGGAAGCGCGCATCCAGCGCGGCCTGGTCGCCGGCATGCCAGCTCCAGCCGTGGGCGTTGGGCAAACGGCCGAGCAAATCGTCGGCGGGCAACCCTACCAGCAACAGGTTGCCTTGAAAAAGTTCGGCCTGACGAAGCAGTACTTCACTGCGCGGATCCATGGTCTGCTCCTTGAAAAGGGGCGCAGTTTATCAACTGACGACGCGCAGCGGGGCGCCACTGAAAAAGCCCCGGGCATTTTCAGTCAACTGGCCGACAATCCGTTGCCGCGCTTCGCGACTGCCCCAGGCATTGTGCGGGGTGACGATAAGCCGAGGGATGTCGCCAGCCAGCAACGGGTTGCCATTGACGGGCGGCTCCACGCTCAGCACATCGGTCGCTGCGCCGCCCAAGTGGCCGCTGCGCAACGCGTCCGCCAAGGCCTGTTCGTTGATCAAGCCACCGCGCGCGGTGTTGACGATAAACGCGCCTGGCTTGAGCAGCGCCAGTTCGCGGGCACCGATAAAGTCGCGGGTGTGTTCGTTAAGCGGGCAGTGCAAGGTCAGCGCATCGACCTGCGCCAGCAATTCATCCAGCGGTACGCGATCGGTGCGGGCAGGGCGCCCGGGAATCGCGCCGAGTACGACGCGCATGCCGAAGGCTTCGGCCAGGCGCGCCACGGCGCTGCCGAGTTCACCGTGGCCGAGCAGGCCAAGGGTCTTTCCTTCCAGCTCGACAATCGGGTAGTCCAGCAGGCAGAACTGCTTGGCTTGCTGCCATTTGCCGGCCGCCACATCCTGTTGATAGTCCTTCAACCGCGTCGCCAGGTTGAGCAGCAGCATGATCGTGTGCTGCGCCACCGACGGCGTGCCATAGCCCTGGCAGTTACTCACCGTGATGCCATGGGCGCGGGCGGCGGCGAGGTCGACGTTGTTGGTGCCGGTGGCCGACACCAGGATCAGCTTGAGGTCGGGGCAGGCCGCCAGGGTCTCAGTGCTGAGCGCAATTTTGTTACTGATGACCACGTGAGCGCCTCGCACGCGCTCGACTACATTCTGCGGCGTGGTGTCGGTGAATAATTCCAGCTCGCTGAAACTGTTGCGCAGTTCGCTGAGGTCGAGGTCCCCTAGGTCCAGGGATGGGTGATCAAGGAAGACGGCGCGGCGATTGTTCGTCATCAACTGTACCTTTTGCGACTGGGTTCGAAGGCGTAATCTGCCGAGCCTATCAGATGAAATAATCAGTTACTTAATGGAGTGAACATGTACGCCGCCGAGTTTTTGACCGTAGCCTTGATTCACTTGTTGGCGGTGGCCAGTCCTGGCCCGGATTTCGCCGTGGTGGTGCGCGAAAGTGTCACCCACGGCCGCCGCGCCGGGACCTGGACGGCACTCGGTGTCGGCTCGGCGATTTTCCTGCACGTGGGTTATTCGTTGCTGGGCATCGGCTTGATCGTGTCGCAGTCGATCGTGCTGTTCAACGCGCTGAAGTGGGCAGCGGCGGCGTACCTGCTCTACATCGGCTTCAAGGCCTTGCGCGCGCAGCCGGCCAAGCCTGTCCCTGAGGGCGAATTGCACCGTGAAGTGGGCGAGCGCACGCCGCGTGGGGCTTTCACCGCAGGGTTTGTTACCAATGGCTTGAACCCTAAGGCCACGCTGTTTTTCCTGTCGTTGTTCACTGTGGTGATCAACCCGCACACGCCGCTGGCGATTCAGGCCGGGTATGGCGTGTACCTGGCGGTGGCGACGGCGTTGTGGTTTTGCCTGGTGGCGATGTTGTTCAGCCAGCAGCGCGTGCGGGCGGGTTTTGCGCGGATGGGGCATTGGTTTGATCGGACCATGGGCGCGGTGTTGATTGCCATTGGTGTGAAGCTGGCGTTTACCAGCATGAAGTAGGTGTTGCACTGTTTCTGAAGGGGTGGGGCAAGGTGGGTTGTGTGTGTATCCGTTATTTGGGTGATGGCTGAGATGGGTTCCGCTCTTACAGCGGGTCACTTTTGATAGAGCCCAAAAGTAACCAAAAGGCTCTTGCCCCTCCACTCGGTGCCTCGCTGTGGCTCGGCATGCCCGCACTCCGGCTTGAATCCGTGGGCCGCCGCCACGCGCCATCC
>NZ_JBARTQ010000012.1:0-8015 GCF_049645325.1 Pseudomonas sp.
AAAAGTAACCAAAAGGTCCTCGCCCCTCCACTCGGCACCTCGCCTAGGCTCGGTGTGCCCGCACGCAGGCTTGAATCCGTGGGCCGCCGCCACGCGCCATCCATGGCGCGGGGCGGCTAACCCGGCATCCTTGCCGGGTTACCCACGGATTCAAGCCTGCGTGCGGCCATCGTGGTTAACGGGGCGCCCTGGATCAAGATCAAGATCTACAGCACGGCGGCCTGAAAGCCGACCTGAGTGGTTGAAGCAGAAGCAGGGCAACAGCGAAGCAGCACAACTTCTAACTGATGAAATAGGGTCCAACTGTGGGAGCGGCGGTGCGACGATTCGACTTGCTCGCGAAGGCGGTGTGTCAGTCAACAAATTCATTGGCTGACCCACTGCATTCGCGAGCAAGCCCGCTCCCACAATTTGATCTCATTTCATCAGGTAGAAGTTGTGCTGCTCTGCTGTTGTCCTGCTTTTGCTTCAACCACTCAGGTCGGCTTTCAGGCCGCCGTGCTTTAGATCTTGATCTTGATCCAAGGCGCCCCGTTAACCACGATGGCCGCACGCAGGCTTGAATCCGTGGGCAACCCGGCAAGGACGCCGGGTTAGCCGCCCCGCGCCATGGTTGGCGCGTGGCGGCGGCCCACGGAGTCAAGCCGGAGTGCGGGCACACCGAGCCGGAGGCGAGGTGCCGAGTGGAGGGGCAAGAGCCCTTTGCTTACTTTGGGGCTTTTCCAAAGTGAGCCGCCGTAAGGGCGGAACCCATAGCGGCCATCACCCAAATAACGGATATCCCCTCAAACCAAATGCAGATGGTTATCCCAAAACCCCGCCGGCAACTCCATCGGCTTGGCCATCAACACCGCCTGCCGACAATCATAAAACCGGCACCGCCCCTGGCCCGACGTCACCACAAACCCGTCCGCCACCGCACCCACCCCGGCACAATCCGGCAAAGGCCCGTCCAGGCGCAGCTCACCGCTGTCCATGTCCCAGATAAAAAACCGATTGCCCCGCGGCGCAGTCAACGCCACCAAACGCAATTCACTGTGCACCGCCACACTGGCCGTGTAATGCCCCATCGCCTGCAACTGCTCATCCGCCACCGCAAACGGCACGAACGGCTGCCCCGGCCGTTTGATCGCGAGCAACTCGGAGCGCTCCTGCGACGGCCCCATGAACTGCTGCCCCGTGAGGATCGTGCCATCACTGGCAATCCCCATATGGCGCACGCTGTTCATCGGCTGGCTGAGGGTTTCCTTGCTGATCAAACTGCCGTCACGCTGCATCAAAACCAGGCTCGGCTCCATGGCGTTGAGGTTCATCTCCACCCGGCTTTCGGCCTCGGTGCGAATCCCGCCGTTGGCCACCACCAGGGTTTCGCCATCAGGCATCCAGGACACCTGGTGCGGGCCGATGCCGTGGGTGGACAGCTCGCCACTGCGCACCAGCCGCTCGCCTTCGAATTTATACACACCGAGCAAGCCACGGCCTGGGTCGGACGTGTCGTTCTCGGTGGCGTACAGCCAGTCGCCGCTCTTGTGGATCACCGCGTGGCCATAGAAGTGGCGATTGGCCTGGGAGGTGATGGTTTGCAGCAGCGCGCCATCACGCAAATCGACCAGGTAACTTTCGGTGCCCGGGCGACGGGCGACAAACAGCGCAATCGGCAACGTCGGGTGGTTGATGATGTCGTGGCAGCGCTGGCCGACCTGGGTGGCAAACACCGGCTTGCCGTCGAGCTGATAGCCGACGGCGTAGTGCTTGCCGTCCGCGTCATCACGCGCCGACAGCAGCAGCGGGCCTTTCAGGCCCTTTTGCTTGAACAGCGTCCAGCCACCCAAAGTGATCGCACTGAGCAGCACGCTGCCAACCGCTAAAGCCTGTCGCCTGAGCATCATCAGTCACCGTCGTTGGCGTTAAAGCCCAGTTGGATGCCCAGCGCCTTGGCCAACTCGCCTTCGTGCAGGCGATGGACCACGTTGAGGCTGTCGTAGATGTCGTTGAGTTGCTGGCGCCCGGCGTCGTCGGCCAGCAGTTCATTGAGAGTGCGCTGGTTGCTGGCGAACAACTTCAGGGACGCGGCATATGCGGCGTCGATCTTGTCGGCCAACGGTTTTTGTTCGGCAGGCAACAGGCCGCGCAGGCCTTTGTTGTCGACCCCGGCCCACACGGTCTGGGCGGCGGCGAGGCTGGCTTCCAGGCTTTGCAGGGATGACTGGCTGCGCCACGCATCGGCCTGGAACGGCTGCGGAATGCCCTTGGTCTGGCGGCCCATCGGCGTGCCAAGTTTCTTCTTCAAGGTGTCCAGTGCAGTCACCTGGACGCGCAGGAGGTCGGCGATGGCTTCGTGGGAATCGGCGTAACGCTGATTTGGAAACTTGGTCATCTGCGCGAGCATGCCGTCGGTGCTGTTCCAGCTCGCCAGGATCTCTTCGGCCAGGGCTTTCTGACGCTCGCCAATGGCCACCAGCAGCGGGCAATAACGAGCTTTCTGGGCTTCGTCGGCGACGTCGGTCTTGGCGTCGTAGAGGATGTATTCGTAGGCGGACAGGCCTTGCACCACCACGCTGGATTTGGCCAGGGCGGCGCCGTCGATCTGCGGCTGGGCAGTGACCAGTTGTTCTACCTGACGACCGACCAGGTTTTTCTTGTCCGGCCAGAATTGCACCTGCCATGAACGGTTGCCTTCGGCCAGCGGGCCGATCAGCAGTGGTTGCAACTCGGCCCAGGCCTTTTGCGCGTGCAGGAAGTCGGCGCGGGCGGTGTCCAGGCTTTCCTTGCCCTGGCAGTAAGCCAGCGCGCTGACGGCCAGTTGGCGGTCGGCTTCAACCCAACGGCTGTAGGTCGGCAGGATCACTTGCTTGGCGATGGCCGCCGAGGTCACCGCTTGCGGGTCCTGGGGCGAGCACGCGCCGAGGGCGAGGGCGGCCAGGCTGGTGAACAACAACTTGGGACGGAACATGTCGAGCTCCCTTCTGTAATTGGGGCGAAGCTTATAAAGAGTTCAGGAACGCCAGCAACGCGGCACGCTGCTCGGCATTAAAGGACAACACATGCTGCTGCGCCGCTTGCGCTTCACCGCCATGCCAGAGCACGGCTTCGAGCAGGTTGCGGGCGCGGCCGTCATGCAAAAACTGGGTATGGCCACTCACGGTTTGCGTCAGGCCAATGCCCCACAACGGCGGCGTGCGCCAGTCACGGCCACCGGCCTTGAATTCGCTGCGATTGTCGGCCAGGCCGTCGCCCATGTCGTGCAGCAGCAGGTCGCTGTAGGGGCGGATCACTTGGTTGGCCAACTCGGGTTCGGCGGCGTTGGCAGCTGTGGTGAAGGTCGGCGCGTGGCAACCTTGGCAACCGGCCTGATAGAACAGGTTCTTGCCGGCCAGCACCTGCGGCGTGTTGACGCCACGGCGCGCCGGCACGGCGAGGTTGCGGGTGTAGAACAGCACCAGGCGCAGGATGTTATCGCTGACTTCCGGCTCGCCATCGGGGCCATTGCCATTCGGGGCCTGTTTGCAGGCGACTTGGGCGTCGGTGCAGTCATCAAAGGGTCTCAGGGACGTGGTGAGGCCCATATCACCAGAGAACGCGTGAACATTTTGTTGATTGAGGTTCGGTTGCCCGGCTTTCCAGCCGAAGCGACCGAGCACGGTTTTTTGCTGGGCATCATCCCAGACCTGATTGGCGCGGCCGACGATGGCGTCTTTGTCGGCAGTCTTCGGGTTGGTGTTGCGCAGGATATCGGCATCGCTGATGGCTTCAAGCAGCCCCAGGCCGATCATCGGCGGGGCGATGCGCGCCGAAAAAAGTGTATCTGGATGCATCGGGCCATAGCCGAGCTGGGTGATTTGCAGGGCCGGCTTGCGCAGTTCGACGACGCTGCCGTCCTTGAACGTTACGTTGACCGGCGTGTAATCGACCCGCACTTTACCTTCCGGCGGCACGCCCGGCACGGCCATGTCCTGCAGTTGCCCGCCGTAGACCGGCTCGGGCACCACGCCGATCTGCTCGATGGCTTTGGCATAGGCCGGCAGATCCTGGCCAGGCACGCGGATCGACAGGCGCACCAGCATCGACACCGCATTGGGCGCATCTGGCAGCGGCGGATGGCCACGGCCGTCCTTGATGTGGCAGTTCTGGCAGGCGTTGGTGTTGAACAACGGGCCCAGACCATCACGCGCGGTGGTGGTGGACGGCGCGATCACCCACGGGCTGCGAAAGAAGCTGTTGCCGACGCTGAAATCCAGGCGGCGCGTAGGCGCCAGGTTGGCCGAGGGCAGGGAAAACGCGTTCTGGTCGCGCTTGTTCACCGTCGTCGCGCCGCCGGCTCGTGATTCACCCGGCTCAGCCTTGGTGAAACGAGGGGCGTCGTCGCAGCCAGCCAGGCTCAAGGCCAGCAATGCTGCGGACAGGCGAAATAGCGAACGGAACATCGAGTTTCCTGAACGGGGGCTGAAAATAAGGCCGCAAAGTCTAACAGGGCAGGGCGGATTGAATAAGAGCAATTATCGTTTGGTGGCATCCCGATTCATTCCCGCTAGAATGGCCGCACATTTTTCTCTGGAGGTGGCCAATGCAGGCTCTCGACGCTTTGCTCAACCGTGTTTCCGTGCCGCGTTTGCTGGAACCGGCGCCGACCCAGGCGCAGCGCGACGTGCTGTTTGCCGCCGCCATGCGCGCGCCCGACCACGGTCAGCTGCGACCTTGGCGTTTCCTCACCGTGGAAGGTGCCGCCCGTGAACAGATGGGCACGCTGCTGGCTGAAGCCGCGCGGCTGCAAGACGCCGATGCACCGCAAGCCGCCATCGACAAGGCCCAGAACGGCCCGTTGCGCGCCCCTCTGGTGGTGGTAGTGATCGCGCGCCTGCAAGACCATTTCAAGGTGCCGAAATCCGAGCAACTGCTGGCGGCTGCCTGCGCGGCCCACGGTATTCTGTTGGCGGCCTACGCCCAGGGGATTGGCGCGGTGTGGCGCACGGGTGAGTTGTCTTATTCGGCCCACGTCGCCAAAGGCCTGGGGCTGACCGCTGATGAGGAAGTGATCGGCTTCCTCTACCTGGGCACGCCGCAGAACCCGCCGCGTACGGCGGCGAAAGAAGACGTGGCGGCGTTTGTTCAGGCCTGGCCTGCGGTCTGACCCAACGCGGATTGGCTCTCTGTGGGAGCTGGCTTGCCTGCGATGGCACAGTGTCAGTCAATGTATGGGTGACTGATCCACCGCCATCGCGGGCAAGCCCGGCTCCCACAGGGTTCACCATTGGTTTCGGGGTTGGCGTTTACACCTTGAACTGATCCATCAACTTCATCTGCTGAGTCGCCAGCGCATTCAGCTGGCTGCTGATGGCTGCCGACTCGGTGGCCTGGCCGGTGAGGGTTTCGGTCACGGTGCGAATCGCCGAAACGTTGCGGTTGACCTCTTCGGCCACGGCGCTCTGTTGCTCGGCGGCGCTGGCGATTTGCAGGTTCATGTCGCTGATCACCGTCACCGCGTCGCTGATCTTGCCCAGCGCCTGCACGGCTTGATGGATCTGCCCGGCATTGTTCTGGGCCTGGTGCTGGCTGGAATGCATGGTGGCCACCACGCCGCGAGTGCCGCTCTGGATGCGTTCGATCACCAGGCGGATTTCCTCCACGGAGTCCTGCGTACGTTTAGCCAGGTTGCGCACTTCGTCCGCCACCACCGCAAACCCGCGCCCGCTTTCCCCGGCGCGCGCTGCTTCAATCGCCGCGTTGAGGGCCAGCAGGTTGGTCTGCTCGGCAATGCTGCGGATCACTTCCAGCACCGAACCAATCTGCTCGCTGTTCACCGCCAGGGCTTCGACTTCCGTCACGGCCTTGCTGACTTCTTCGGCGAGAGTGGTGATGTCGCGGGTGCTTTGCTCAATGATCGACATGCCCTCACGAGCCGACTGATCGGCGCCACGTGCAGCGCTCGCGGCATTAGACGCGCTGTTGGCGACGTCATGGGCGGTGGCGCTCATTTCATTCGAGGCGGTGGCCACCTGGTCGATTTCGCGGAACTGCACCTGCATGCCTTCACTGGTCTGGCGCGCGATGGCGGAGGACTGGTCGGCGGTGCCGCGCGCCTCAGTGATGCTCTGTTTGATCTGCGCGATGGTGGGTTGCAGCTTGTCGAGGAAGCGGTTGAACCAGTTGGCCAACTCGCCCAATTCGTCTTTTTTGGCGTAGGCCAGGCGCTGGGTGAGGTCGCCTTCACCGCTGGCGATATTCTTGAGCATCGCGGCCACGGTATTGATCGGGCGGGTCACGCCGGTGGCGGTCAGCCAGATCAGCAGCAAACCGAGCAGGGCGGCGGCCGCTCCGACCAGCAGGGCCTTGAAGGTAGAGGCGGCCTGGGCCTTGTTGAGTACGTTTTGCAGTTTCAGCGCGTCGGCCAGCATCACCTCTTTCGGCAGTTTGATCACCACGCCCCAGGATTTTGCATCGGCAATCGGCTTGACCGGGTACACGGCGCGAATGGTGTCGTCTTGTTCGCGGATCATGCGGGTGTCGTTGGCCAGCAGTTGCACGATGTCCTTGCCCTCGGCGCCGAGGGTGTCGATCAGGTTTTTGCCGACCTTGTCCGGCTGGCCGCTGAACGCCGCTATCAGGCCGGTGCTGGAGAGGATTTCCAGATAACCCGCACCGTCGAACAGGTCTTTTTGCGCCGCGTCTGTGGCAGCTTGCAAGGCATTCAGGGCCAGGTCGATACCGACCACACCGATGACCTTGCCGTCCACGATCAGCGGCAGCGAGATGGTGGTCATCAGCACCGACTTGCCGGCCACGTCATCGGCGTACGGGTCGAGCAGGCAAACAGTGCGCGTGTCGCGTGGGCAGGTGTACCAGATGTTGTAGGGCGTTCCGCTGAGGTTGGGCGTGGTCTTGGTCAGGTCGTCCTCGACCATGATGGTGTTCAGGCCGTCGCCAGCGGCGCGGCTCCAGTAGCTGGAGAAGCGGCCTTTTTCATTGGAGACGCGGGCCTTGTCGTCGATGAAGTCGCTGTCCTTGCCGTCCAGGCCATTGGTTTCGAACGCCAGCCAGATGCCGAGCACTTTGCTGTTGCGCTCAAAGGTGGTCTTGAGGCTCTGGTTGAGCTCCTCGCGCAGTGCCCCTGCGTCCAGCCCGCGCTTGGCCGCCGTGGTGCGCAGCCCCTTGATCTGGTCGGCCAGCGCGGTGACGACAATCAGGTTTTCACCGAAGGTTTTCTGCAACTGCACGGCTTGTTCGGCCGCCTTGGCTTGCAACAGGTTCTGCACGCTGTGAGTGAGCATATGTGAGCTTGAATCACTGACCAGCCGGTTGTTCTGATCAGCCTCGTACAGGTTGATACCGACGACCAGCGCAATCACCCCCAGGAGGCAAAGGCCGGACAGCAGCACGATTTTCAAGCGTATGGAGAGGGTGTCGAACATAGGTTCACTCGCGTATGGACTTGTTGGAATGCAAGCAGGGCGAGCCAAGTCCATTCGGCGCTATGTCCGGAACATCGGCGTAACGAGATGTTTCATGAGGGGCAGGCGATGAGCGGTAGGTGAATGGCTGAACCCGGCGTTATACGGGCGCTGCAAGGCGTTCCGGGCGCGACCAGATCCACAGGTTGCCCAGGCTCATCCCGGCGATCGCCAGGTAGATCGGCCAGCCGTGATCGAGCATCACCAGCATCAGCAAGGCACACAGCAGCATGCTTACGGTGGCGCTGACTTTAGCGCGGCGCGCGATGATTTTGCCGTTGCGCCAGTTGAACAGGATCGGGCCGAACAGGCGGTGGTTTTCGAGCCAGGCGCTAAGGCGCGGCGAGCTCTTGGTGGCAGCCCAGGCGGCAAGCAGGATGAATTCGGTGGTGGGCAAACCCGGTATCACAATCGCCACCAGCCCAATGCCCAGGCTGACGTAGGCGAGCAGGCCGAAGAGGATCTGCGCGATTTTTGAGGTGGATTGGGTTTTGCGGGTCATGGTGAAGCTTTCTGGTAAGAAGGGTTATTCAAGCTGAAATTCGTTCAAATGTGGGAGCTGGCTTGCCT
>NZ_JBARTQ010000013.1:0-8928 GCF_049645325.1 Pseudomonas sp.
ATCCACCGCCTTCGCGAGCAAGCCCGCTCCCACATTTTTTGATCTTCAGTGAATTGAGGATCGAGTTTGATCAGAACGCCGGCAAAATCGCGCCTTTGTACTTCTCAAGAATGAACGCTTTCACTTCCGGCGTGTGCAGGGCTGCTACCAGCTTCTTCACCGCGTCCGAGTCCTTGTTGTCTTCGCGAGTCACCAGGATGTTCACGTAAGGCGAGTCGTTGCCTTCGATCACCAGGGCGTCCTTGGCCGGGTCCAGCTTGGCTTCCAGCGCGTAGTTGGTGTTGATCAGCGCCAGGTCAACCTGGGTCAGCACGCGCGGCAGGGTGGCGGCTTCCAGTTCGCGGAATTTCAGGTTTTTTGGGTTGCCGGTGATGTCCTTGATGGTCGACAGGATGTTGGTCGGGTCCTTCAGGGTGATCAGGTTGTGCTTGGCCAGCAGCAACAGCGCGCGGCCGCCGTTGGTGGCGTCGTTCGGGATCACGACGTTGGCGCCGCTTGGCAGGTCTTCCAGCTTTTTGTACTTGCTGGAGTACGCGCCCAAGGGTTCGAGGTGCACGGCGCCGACGCTCACCAGGTGAGTGCCCTTGGCTTTGTTGAACTCATCCAGGTACGGCTGGTGCTGGAAGAAGTTGGCATCCAGGCGCTTTTCAGCCACTTGCACGTTGGGCTGTACGTAGTCGGTGAAGACTTTGACCTGCAGGTCCACGCCTTCTTTGGCGAGTGCAGGCTTCACGAACTCCAGAATTTCCGCGTGTGGCACCGGCGAGGCGGCGACCGTGATGGTTTCGGCGTGCGCGGAAAACGCGGCAACGGCGGCGAAAGCAACCAGTAGTTTTTTCATCCAGCAAGCTCCTTGTTCAGGCATGTGCCGGCGGGGGCCGGCAATCGCCGTTATTTTCGAGAAAAGTGCACCACCAGCTTGTCGCCGACGGTTTGCAGAATTTGCACCAGGATCAACAGCATCACCACGGTGACGATCATGACGTCGGTCTGGAAGCGCTGGTAACCAAAGCGGATCGCCAAGTCACCCAGGCCGCCGGCGCCTACGACACCGGCCATTGCAGTGTAGGAAACCAGTGTAATTGCCGTCACCGTAATCGCCGCGAAAATGCCGGGGCGGGCTTCAGGCAGCAGCGCGTTGACGATGATCTGACGCGTGCTGGCGCCCATCGACTGCGTGGCTTCGATGATGCCGCGGTCCACCTCACGCAAGGCGGTTTCGACCAGGCGCGCAAAAAACGGCGTGGCGCCCACGACCAGCGGCGGAATCGCACCGGCCACACCCAGCGAGGTGCCGGTGATCAGTACGGTGAACGGAATCATCACGATCAGCAGGATGATGAACGGCAGCGAACGCAGGATGTTCACGATCAGCGACAGCAGTGCGTACAGACCCTTTTGTTCGAACAGTTGGCGCGGGCTGCACAGGAACAGCAGCACGCCCAGCGGCAGGCCGAGCAACACGGTAAAGAACAGTGAACCGAAGAGCATGGTCATGGTGTCGCCGGTGGCGAGCCAGATTTCAGACCAGTCGATATTGGCGAAGAAACTCAAGAAAACGTCCATTAGCGCAGGACCTCCATGTGGACGTCTGCCGCGGTAAAGCGCGCGAACGCTGCTTCCATGTCCCCGCCGGTGATGGCCAGGGTCAGTTGCCCGTAGGGCGTGTCTTTGATGTGGTCGATGCGACCGGCAAGGATGCTGTAGTCCACCCCTGTTTCACGGGCGACGGTACCCAGCAATGGCGCGTAGGTCGCTTCACCCTGGAATGTCAGGCGTACGATGCGGCCCGGTACATGGGCAAACACATCGCGCTGTTCGCCTTCATCGACCTGCTCGGCTTCCTGCACGAAGCGCTTGGTGGTCGGGTGCTTGGGGTGCAGGAACACGTCGGTCACCGAGCCTTGCTCGACGATCACGCCGGCGTCCATCACGGCCACTTGATCGCACACGCGGCGGATCACGTCCATTTCATGGGTGATCAGCACGATGGTGAGCTTCAACTCACGGTTGATCTCGGCCAGCAGTTTCAGCACCGAGGCGGTGGTCTGCGGGTCGAGGGCGCTGGTGGCTTCGTCGCACAGCAGGATTTTTGGCTTGGTCGCCAGAGCGCGGGCGATGCCGACGCGCTGCTTCTGGCCGCCGGACAACTGCGCCGGGTATTTCCTGGCGTGGTCCGACAGGCCCACACGGGCGAGCAACTCAGCCACGCGCAGGTCGATGTCCTTGCGCGACAATTCGCCGGCCAGGGTCAGCGGCAGCGCCACGTTGTCGGCGACGGTCTTGGAGGCGAGCAGGTTGAAGTGCTGGAAGATCATCCCGACTTGCTGGCGGAAACGGCGCAGGCCATTGGCGTCCAGCGCGGTAACTTCTTCGCCGTCGACGTTGATCTGGCCGCCACTCGGTTCTTCGAGGCGATTGATCAGGCGCAGCAGGGTACTTTTTCCCGCACCCGAGTGGCCAATCAGGCCAAACACCTGGCCGTTTTCGACGCGCAGGCTGGTGGGGTGCAGGGCGGGGATATCCTTACCGGCGACGCGGTAGGTTTTATGGACGTTATGAAACTCGATCACGTAGCGAACCTTGTGGGGCGCATGGAAAAGGGATCAGCGGTTAGCCGGGCGCGCATTTTAGCCTGTCCGTATAGCGTTTCTTAGCATTTATTTCGCATTCATCCAGCGATTTGGCAATAACGCGATCAAAGGTCATAAAAAAGGAACGGCCCAAAACCCCATCAGTCACTACATAAGCAACGCGATTTCCCGGGTGCCGTGCCCGGGGTTTTGCTCAAACGAGCCGGGGACCGCTCTGGCCACTTTGACTAAGGAGTTTTGCCTGATGAGTACCAAGAAGCCAACTACCCCGCCGAAGAGTGAACTGGCGGGCACCGACACCCTGGACCGTGGCAACACCAACGCCAAGTTGCAGGCGCTGGAGGCGTTTCGTTCCGACGCGACCGGCCAGGCGCTGCGCACCAACCAGGGCGTGAAGATTTCCGACAACCAGAACACCTTGAAGGTCGGCGCCCGCGGCCCTTCGCTGCTGGAAGATTTCATCATGCGTGAAAAGATCACGCACTTTGACCATGAGCGCATTCCGGAGCGCATCGTGCATGCGCGCGGCACAGGCGCCCATGGCTACTTTCAAACCTACGAAAACCATTCTGCGCTGACCAAGGCGGGCTTCCTGCGCGACCCAGGCCATAAAACCCCGGTGTTTACGCGCTTTTCCACGGTGCAGGGGCCGCGCGGTTCGGGCGATACCGTGCGTGACGTGCGCGGTTTTGCCGTCAAGTTCTTCACCGAAGAAGGCAATTTCGACCTGGTCGGCAACAACATGCCGGTCTTTTTCATTCAGGATGCGATCAAGTTTCCTGACTTCGTGCACGCGGTAAAACCTGAGCCGCACAACGAAATTCCTACCGGCGGCTCGGCCCACGATACGTTCTGGGATTTTGTCTCGCTGCAGCCGGAATCAGCGCACATGGTCATTTGGGCCATGTCGGACCGTGCCATTCCCAAAAGCCTGCGCAGCATGCAGGGCTTTGGTGTGCACACCTTCCGTCTGGTGAACGCCGAGGGCAAATCCAACTTCGTCAAATTCCACTGGCGCCCAACGGCGGGCACCTGCTCACTGGTGTGGGACGAAGCGCAGAAGCTGGCGGGTAAAGATACCGACTACCACCGTCGTGACCTGTGGGAGTCCATCGAGATGGGCGACTACCCGGAATGGGAGTTGGGTGTGCAGGTGATTCCTGAAGACAAGGAACACGCGTTCGATTTCGACATTCTCGACCCCACCAAGCTGATCCCTGAAGAGCTGGTGCCGATCACGCCGCTAGGCAAGATGGTGCTCAACCGCAACCCGGACAACTTCTTCGCGGAAGTCGAGCAGGTTGCGTTCTGCCCAGGGCATATCGTGCCGGGGATCGACTTCTCCAATGACCCGTTGCTGCAAGGTCGGCTGTTTTCCTACACCGATACGCAGATCAGCCGACTGGGCGGCCCGAATTTCCACCAGTTGCCGATCAATCAGGCGGTGACGCCGCTGCATAACAATCAGCGTGACGCCATGCACCGAAGCACCATCGATAAGGGGCGTGCGTCTTACGAGCCGAACTCGATCGATGGCGGCTGGCCGAAAGAAACCCCGCCTGCGGCGCAGGACGGCGGTTTTGAGACGTACCCGGAGCGTATCGACGCCCACAAGATCCGCGAGCGCAGCGAGTCGTTTGGCGACCACTTCTCCCAGGCGCGCCTGTTCTTCCGCAGCATGAGCAAGCACGAGCAGGAACACATCATCGCCGCCTACAGTTTTGAGCTGGGCAAGGTTGAGCGTGAGTTTATTCGTGCGCGTCAGGTCAACGAGATCCTGGCCAATATCGACCTGGAGCTGGCCAAGCGTGTGGCGCAAAACCTCGGCCTGCCGGTGCCCAACAAAGGCACTGTGCCGGAACGCGAGAGCTCGTTGGCACGCTCGCCAGCGTTGAGCCAGGCCAACCTGCTGCCCGGCAATATCAAGACCCGCAAGGTTGCGATCCTGGCCGCCAATGGCGTGGATGGCGCAGCGATTGCCGCGTTGAAGAAAGCCCTTGAGGCAGAAGGTGCACACGCTAAATTGCTCGGGCCGACCTCGGCGCCGGTGACCACGGCGGATGGCAAGAGCCTGCCGGTGGACGCGTCGATGGAAGGCTTGCCGTCCATTGCGTTTGACGCGGTGTTTATCCCAGGCGGGAAAGAGTCGGTGAAAGCCCTGAGCGGCGACGGCGTGGCGTTGCATTACGTGCTGGAGGCGTACAAGCACCTCAAGGCGATTGCGGTGGCCAATGACGTGAAGCCGTTGCTGGATTTGCTCAAGCTTGAGGCAGATGCGGGGCTGATCGTCGGTGCGGATGCCAAGGCGTTCAAGGCATTCTTTGCTGCCATTGGCCAGCATCGGGTGTGGGAGCGTGAGCCTAAGGCCAAGGCGATTCCGGCTTAAGCTTTTGGTTGTTTGTTAGATCGCTATCGCAGGCAAGCCAGCTCCCACACTTGAACGTATTCACAATTCAAATGTGGGAGCTGGCTTGCCTGCGATGCTTTTGCTTTAGTCCGCCTTGCGCGGAATCAGCACAACCTGCGCCGGAATGTGTTTCAAGATCTGCCGGTGAATCTTCAGGTCATACCCAGAATCAATGCGCTTCACCCGTTTGGTCAGCAACGTGGCCAGCCACGGGTAATCTTCGGTGCGCGGCGCCTGGATGCTCACGTCACACTGGTAATTCACCACATCGGTGGCGATCGCATCCAGTTGGTGGCGAAGTTCTTCAATATCGGTGAGGTTCAGCGCCACAGTTGTGCTTTCAGCGGCCGGGTCGATGACCTTGGCCACAGGCTTGGCTTCGGCGGCCTTCAAGGCGGCTTCGGCTTGATCCAGCTCGGCTTTGCGCGCGTGGCTGATGGCGCTGTTCACGCCGCCGGTCAGCGCGGGGGCTTTGGGCATCAGCGCGCGGGCACGGCTCAGGGCGGTGGCGGCGGCGTTGACGTCACCTTTTTGCAGCACGATCTGGCTGCGCTGCAGGTAGGCCTCAGCCAATTGGCGCTGGTAAGTTTCCAGGGCCGGGTCATTGGGCGATTGCGCCTGCAGTGCGGCCAACTCGTCTTCGGCGGTGGCCAGCTCACTGCTGGCCAGGTTTTGTTCCAGCTGCGCGATGGCCGCAGCGTGAGCGTCCGGCACCTCGGGGGTGGCGGGCGGTGTGCTTTGACAGGCACCCAGCAGCAGGGAAAATGCGGCAAGGAGCAGATAACGGGAGGTGAACGGCTTCATTCCTGCGACTCTCTATTTGCGCAAAAAGCGAGCAAGTCTACACCCCTCGACGGGGCAGGACAAAACTCAGCAGAAACAGGGCGGCGGCCGTAACCACAATCGACGGCCCTGCCGGCGTGTCTTTGAACCAGGACAACGCCAGGCCCTCGCACACTGCAAGCATCCCCAGCAGGCTTGCGCCGATCGCCATCTGTTCCGGTGAACGGGCGTGGCGCTGGGCGGCGGCGGCGGGAATGATCAGCAGCGACGTGATCAACAATACGCCGACAATCTTCATCGCGACAGCAATCACCACGGCGATCAACAGCATCAGGGTCATGCGCAGGGCGGGCACGGGCAGCCCTTCGACGGTGGCCAGCTCTTCATGCACGGTGATCGCCAGCAATGGGCGCCACAGGGCTACAAGCAGCATCAGCACCGCGGCGCTGCCGCCGAGGATCCACGCAAGGTCGGTCGGGCTGATCGCCAGCAGGTCGCCGAACAGGTAGGCCATCAGGTCGATGCGCACTTCATGCATGAAGCTCAGCACCACCAGGCCCAGCGACAATGTGCTCGGCGCCAGAATGCCCAGCAGCGTGTCGGAGGCCAGCGGCTGGCGCTGTTGCAGTGTCACTAGCAGCACCGCCAGCAGCAGGCAGCCGACGGTCACGGCGATGGTGGGGCTCACATCCAGCAAAAAGCCCATGGCCACGCCCAGCAGCGCGGCATGCGACAACGTGTCGCCGAAATAGGCCATGCGTCGCCAGACCACAAACGAGCCCAGTGGGCCCGCAACGAGCGCCAGAGCCAAGCCTGCCAGCAGGGCGTAAAGCAGAAAATCAGCCATGCTTGCAGTTGTCTCCATGGACGTGGGAATGGGGCGTGGCGGGGTCGTCGACGACGGCGCCATGCAGGTCATGGGCGTGGTCGTGATGGTGGTGGTAAATCGCCAGGCTTTGGGCGTTCTTGCCGAACAGCTCGACGAACGCCGGGTCGCTGCTGACCTGTTCCGGGTGGCCGGAGCAGCACACGTGGCGGTTGAGGCACACCACTTGGTCCGTGGTACTCATGACCAAGTGCAGGTCGTGGGAGACCATCAATACGCCGCAGCCATGCCGGTCGCGCAGGCGTGTGATCAGGCTGTACAGCTCGGCTTGGCCGGCCACATCGACGCCTTGCACGGGTTCATCCAGCACCAGCAATTCTGGTTCGCGTAACAGGGCACGGGCCAGCAAAACGCGCTGCATTTCGCCGCCGGAGATGCTTTGCACCGGGCTGTCGATCACCTGTTCGGCACCGACTTCCTTCAGCGCCGCCTGGGCGCGAGCGCGGTCTACGCCGGGCACCAAACGCAAAAAGCGCAGCACCGAGAGTGGCAGGGTCGGGTCCACGTGCAGCTTTTGCGGCATGTAACCGACGCGCAACTTGGGTTTGCGCCAGACGGTGCCGGTGTCGGGCTTGAGCAGGCCGAGTACAGCACGCACCAGTGTGGTCTTGCCGGCGCCGTTCGGGCCGATCAGGGTGACGATCTGCCCTGGCTCGACACTCAGCGCGATGTTATCCAGCACGGCCTGCCCCGCGAACGTGACCCCGACCTGCTCCAGGCGGATTAACGCGTTGCTCATCAAGCCCCCTGGCAGCCCGAGCACAGGCCGACCACTTCGACCGTTTGCCCTTCGACCTTGAAGCCGACGTCGGCCGAGCTCTTGATGATGGCGTCGCTGATGCTTTTTTGTTCAAGCTCGATGGCGGCGTGGCATTCGCGGCAGATCAGGAACTGGCCCTGGTGCGCGTGTTCCGGGTGGTTGCAACCTACAAACGCGTTGAGCGAAGCAATGCGGTGTACCAGGCCGTTTTCCAGCAGGAAATCCAGCGCGCGGTACACGGTCGGCGGCGCCGCACGGCGGCCGTCTTGCTCGCTGAGCACGCCGAGAATGTCGTAGGCACCCAGCGGCTTATGGCTCTGCCACACCAGTTCCAGCACACGCCGGCGCAGGGCTGTCAGGCGCAGGCCTTGGCGCAGGCACAGCGCATCAGCCTCCGACAACGCGGTGTGCACGCAGTGAGAGTGGTCGTGGGGACGGCTGGCAAGCGGTGTTTTAGGCATGAGCGGCGACAGATATTTGATAGAGACGTTATTATGTTACCCGTTCCTACGCCAATGAGTGGTCATCGTGTCCAGACTTTTTCCCGTTTTTGTCGTATTTGTCACCAGTTTGTTCATCGCGGGCGCCGCTCAGGCCGAGGTCAAGGTGCTGACCAGCATCAAGCCGTTGCAACTGATCGCCGCCGCCGTGCAGGACGGCGTGGCGATTCCAGAGGTGCTGCTGCCGCCTGGCGCATCGCCGCATAACTACGCGTTGCGCCCATCCGACGTACGGCGCGTGCAGTCGGTGGACCTGTTGTATTGGATCGGCCCGGACATGGAGAGCTTCCTGCCGCGCGTGCTGAAAGGCCGCAGCTTGCCGACCGTGGCCGTGCAGGACCTTCCCGGCATGAAGCTGCGTCGTTTCGCCGAAGATAGCCACTCTCACGCTGATGATGCCGACGAACATGACCACGATCACCGCCCAGGCAGCCTGGACGCGCATTTGTGGTTGTCGACCGTCAACGCCCGCGTGATTGCTGCGCGCATGGCGGCGGACCTCAGCACTGCCGACCCGGCCAATGCCGCGCGTTACCAGAGCAACGTGAAGGCATTCGATGAGCGCCTGGATGCACTGGATGCGCGCCTGAAGGCTCGCTTGGCAAGCGTGGGCGATAAACCTTACTTCGTGTTCCACGAGGCGTTTGACTACTTCGAAGACGCCTACGGGCTCAAGCACACCGGCGTGTTCAGCGTTGCGGCCGAAGTACAGCCCGGCGCCCAGCACGTGGCGGCCATGCGTACGCGCTTGCAAGAAGTGGGCAAAACCTGCGTGTTCAGTGAGCCGCCGCTGCGTCCGCGCCTCGCCGAAACCCTGGTGGCTGGCCTGCCGGTGAAACTGGCGGAGCTGGATGCGCTGGGCGGCTACACCCCGGCCACGGCACAGGGTTATGAGCAGGTGCTGGAGAAGTTGGGGAATGACTTGGCGGGTTGCCTGGAATCTTTATAAGCCCATTGAAGATCAAATGTGGGAGCGGGCTTGCTCGCGAATGCGGTGT
>NZ_JBARTQ010000014.1:0-2727 GCF_049645325.1 Pseudomonas sp.
CTGGTTTGGGGCCGCTTCGCAGCCCAGCGCGGGGCAAGCCCGCTCACTACAACGATGTGTAGATACTTATGGCTATCGCAGGCAAGCCAGCTCCCACATTGGGTTTCCCACTGTGGAATCTTCATTGTTTATGAGATGGCATTCCAGGCTCAGCCCAGCAAACGCGCGAGCTCTTCCCGGCAGTAATCCACAAACAGCTGCACCGGCTTGGTCAACGGCGCCCGGCGCAGCCACACCGCCGACAACCCTGACCCCGTCACCGTCTCCGCCAACGGCACACACACCACTTTCTGCCCGTCATAGGTGTACTCGGTAAACGGCTTGGTCACCAAAATCGAAAACCCAAACCCCCTGCCGACCATCCCGCGCACCATCTCGATCGACGGCGAGCTGAACACGATATTCGGCGTCAACCCGCGCTCTTCAAAGATGCTCACGAAGTACGTGCGGCTCGGCAGCACGTCGAGCAAAATCATCGGCTCCAGCACCAAATCCGCCAGCGACACCTTGGCCTGCTGCGCAAAGCGATGATCCGCCGGCAACAACGCGTACGGCTGCTGCGGCGGCATCAATGGCGTGGTTTCAATCGTGCCGCCCAGGTCATGCTCAAACAGCATCGCCACATCAATACTGCCCGCCGTCAGCGCCTGCACCAGCTCTTGCTGCTCGCCATCGCGAATGCGGATTTCCACCCCCGGCCACCGCGCCTTGAACCCCGCAATCAAGCGCGGCAAATACAACGGCGCCACCGTTTCAAAGCAGCCAATATCGATCTGCCCCGCCACCACGTCATTGTCAGCCAGCGCGTTTTGCTCAAACTCATGCGCCACCCGCAACAGCTCCAGCGCCTTGCGATAAAACCGCGCGCCACTCGGCGTCAGCGAAACCCCCTGGGCGTGATGACGGATAAACAGCTGCACACCAAAGCTGTCTTCCAGCTGCTTGATCGCGGTCGACACCGACGGCTGCGCGATATACAGCTTGCGCGAGGCCTCGGCGACGCTGCCGCACTCGGCCGTGGTGACAAAATATCTAAGCTGGCGCAGGTTATAAGCGGCCATCGGGACCTCCAAAACGTGGGACTTCGCCCCAAACACGTGCATGAAAAACGGCTTTTCCACACTGATTCAAGCACCTGCAACATACCGGAGCAAAAAATCCGGCGAGATACTTTTTTTAAGGTCTATAGCAACAAACTTACTAATTTACCTCCCCGCGCCCATTGCAGATGATCACTCCAACAACAAAGCGTCGCCCACGCGCCGCACAGCGAAGTACGTCAACGTACTCACCTTGCCTTGGAGTTCGTCATGGTCACCACTGCAACACCCACCGCCCCGCTGATTGAAAAACACACGATCGGGTACGTGCCCCCCGAAGACCGCCATGGAAAGGTAAGAGACCTGTTCACCCTGTGGTTCGGCGGCAACATCGCGCCGTTGCCGATCGTCACCGGCGCGCTGGGTGTGCAACTGTTCCACCTCAACCTGGTGTGGGGCATCGTCGCCATCCTCGTCGGCCACCTGGTCGGCGGCGTGCTGATGGCGCTGCACTCGGCGCAGGGCCCGCAAATGGGCATCCCGCAAATGATCCAGAGCCGCGCCCAGTTCGGCTCCCTCGGCGCCCTGCTGGTGGTGGTGATCGCCGGCGTCATGTACATCGGCTTCTTCGCCTCCAACATCGTGCTCGCGGGTAAATCCCTGCACGGCGTGGTCGACAGCGTGCCCGTGCCCGTCGGCATCGTCATCGGCGCCTTGGGTTCCGGCATCATCGGCATCATCGGCTACCGCTTCATCCACGTGCTCAACCGCATCGGCACCTGGGTGCTCGGCGCCGGCATCGTGCTGGGCTTCGGCTACATCTTCACCCACGTGCAGACCACAGATTTTCTGACCCGCGGCAGCTTCAACATTTCCGGCTGGCTGGCCACCGTGTCCCTCGCGGCCCTGTGGCAGATCGCCTTCGCCCCGTACGTGTCCGACTATTCCCGTTACCTGCCCGCCGACGTGCCCGTCGCCTCCACCTTCTGGACCACCTACCTGGGCACCGTGCTCGGCTCCAGCCTGGCCTTCATCTTCGGCGCCGTCGCCGTACTCGCCACGCCGGTCGGCATGGACACCATGGACGCCGTCAAACTCGCCACCGGCGCCATCGGTCCACTCATGCTCCTGCTGTTTTTGCTCAGCGTGATCAGCCACAACGCCCTCAACCTCTACGGCGCCGTGCTGTCGATCATCACCCTGGTGCAAACCTTCGCCTACCACTGGATCCCCACCGCCAAAAGCCGCGCGGTGATCTCAATCCTCGTGCTCGCCGCCTGCGCTATCGCCGCCGTGTTCGCCTCCAAAGACTTCATCGGCCACTTCGTCGACATGGTGCTGGTGCTGCTCGTGGTACTGGTGCCGTGGACAGCGATCAACCTGATCGACTTTTACGCGATTCACAAAGGCAAGTACGACATTGCGTCGATCTTCCGCGTCGATGGCGGGATTTACGGCAAGTACAACCCGCAGGCGCTGCTGGCGTACGCGATCGGGATTGCGGTGCAGATTCCGTTCATGAACACGCCGCTGTATGTGGGGCCGATTTCGGAACACATTAATGGCGCGGATTTGTCCTGGGTGGTGGGGTTGGTGGTGACGTCGCCGTTGTATTTCTGGTTGGCGAGTCGGGACAGTGCTTATAAGAGGAGGATGGATGGAGGGAAGTTAGTGGGTGGGGTTTGAA
>NZ_JBARTQ010000015.1:0-2538 GCF_049645325.1 Pseudomonas sp.
TCCACGGCACTGGTGCGATACACCCGCGTCCACTCAAACGGCAAAACCCCGTCCAGCGTGCCGTCAACCAGTGTCAGCAATTCCTCGCCGGTGACCATCGACACCGGGCAACCATTGGTTACGGTTTTGTCCGCAGAGGCCGCCGCATCCCCGTTCTGGTTCTTACCCGACGCAGGCACATCATCGACATGTTCCTGCCTGACCAGCGCCGTCTGCTGCGTCTTGCTACGAACCGCAGGCACCGGGTTCGAGACCAACGTTTCCCCAGCCTTTAAGGGCACAGCCGGAATCGTCTTGATCGACGTCGCCGCGCTACCGAGCAACAAAGGCTTCACCGCGTCGGCGTGCGCTTCCAACTTGGGCACCACAAGCTGCTCAGCCAGCGTCTCTAACCACTTACGTGCACGTCCGGATTTGATATGACTCAAGACCTGAACACCCAGGCGAATCCGAACCCCCATGCCTCGCGTCGACCAGATCAAAAACAGGTTAATCAACACCTCGCCGGTGATTTCCCCCATCAACTCATTCATTTCCGGCGGCGGTAGCATCCGCATCCAGCTGACCATCGCCGACAGATAGATAAACAACAGCGGTTCATCGCTAAGCACCAACAGGCCATTGGCAATGGCGTCGTTACCCAGCTTCAAAAGCTCATCAAGTTCGGCTTGGGAGACGTATTGCAGCAACTTCTCGCTGTTAGGTTTTATGTCCGCCAGCACGTCATACAGCAGCGTAATGTTGTCCCACAGGCTGTAGAGCGCGTTGCCCATGCCGCTGAGAAATGCCGCTTCCAGCATCCTGCGTCGGTCAAGCGGCTTGGCGTCCGTATAGTCTTTCCACTGAGCTTGAAAGGTGCTGTTCCACTCTTCGCGCAGACGAACGTCCAACCCCTCGATCACAGACTGATAAGACGCATACAGCGCCTTGACGTGATCCTTGGAAACGTTGGGATAAAAATTGATTCGGTACTTCTGGTTGCGATCACACTCGTTGATTTCGAGGATGCCGCTCGGGCCGATGGTCTTGTAGATCGGTTCGCCCAGGGGGCCGCCTTTGGGGTCGACGCGTTGCAGTACCACCGGCGTGTTGCCGATGGGCACAAATCGCGAGCTCTGAAACATGTGCACCAGGGTCAACGTGCCATTGGTTTGGCAGGTGGCGACGGTGCTGCTGGGAATGATGGCGCGGTTGATGGGGGCGACCAGCGCCACCTCTTCTCCGACCTTGAATATCTGCTCGACATCCAGCGCCGAAAAGCTCCAAAAGCTCTCAGCCCACTCGTCAAAGGTGTTCAGGCACCCCCGGAAATCACGCAAGACGCTTTCAACATCGATCGTCTTTACATCCATTGGGGTCAGGGCCAGCCTGCCAATGGCCGGATTCAAAACACAGCCCCAACTATCAGGGCACCAACGAAAATAACCATCTGCAATCCCTCGCACTGTGTGATCAGGCGAAGGACTTTGCAGAGGTTTTCAAGAAAGGGCTGTAGAGCTTATCCCGCCTTAACGTGGGACGTTTCAGCAGCTTTCGTGCGCTTTCGGCCAAGCACCAAGCTGCACAGCGCCGGCAGGAACAACAGCGTCAACACCGTACCCACCAGCACCCCGCCAATCAGCACATAAGCCAGGGACGACCAGAACACCGACAGCGTCAGCGGAATAAACGCCAGCGCCGCCGCCAGCGCGGTCAATATCACTGGCCTTGCACGTCGCACCGTGGCTTCGATAATGGCCTCGTGAATCGCCATGCCGTGTTCCTCGTTCTGGCGAATCTGGTCAGTAAAGATCAGCGTGTTGCGCATCAGGATGCCGCCGATGCCGATCAACCCCAGAATCGCGTTAAACCCGAAGGGCTGGTTGAACAGCAACAAGGTCGGCACGGCGCCAATCAAGCCCAAGGGCGCGGTGGCGAAAACCATGAACATCACGCCGAACGAGCGCACCTGGAACATGATCACCGTGAGCGTCAGCAGGATCATGATCGGGAACAATGCGGCGAGGGCGACGTTGGCCTTGGCGCTTTCTTCCACCGGGCCGCCGATGTCGATCTGGTAACCGGCGGGAAGTTTGCCAATCAGCGGTTGCAGGTCCTTGTACACGGCCATTTCCACGTCGGGGGGTTGCACGCCGTCGATGATGTCGGCGCGCACTTCCACGGTGGTGGCGCGGTTGCGGCGCTTGAGGATCGGCTCCTCCATGACAGCCTGGAAATGCCCGACCTGGGCCAGCGGCACCGACGTGCCGGCGCTGTTGGTCAGGGTCATGTTGTTGAGGTTGCCCAGGTTCTCGCGCTGGTTGCCCTGGGCACGGGCGACGACGGACACGGTGCGGTTGCCCTCGCGGACTTCGGTAATCGGGTTGCCGCTGAGCAAGGCATTCAGCTGGGATTTGACCTCGTTGGGGGTGAAACCCAGCAGGCGCAGGCGGTCCTGATCCACTACCAGGCGATAGCCGCTGGTGCGCTCGCCCCAGTCGAGGAAGGCGTCTTTTGTCAGCGTGTTCGCGGCGACGACTGCGCGCACCTCCTCGGACA
>NZ_JBARTQ010000016.1:0-13973 GCF_049645325.1 Pseudomonas sp.
GGGCCGCCCCCGCCCTCGGGCGGAACCCAGTTGATGTTCTGCTTCGGATCCTTGATGTCGCATGTCTTGCAGTGCACGCAGTTCTGGGCGTTGATCTGGAAGCGCTTCTCGCCGTCTTCCTTGGTCACCACTTCATACACGCCAGCCGGGCAGTAGCGCTGCGCCGGTTCATCGTAGAGCGGCAGGTTGGTGCCGATCGGGATGCTCGGGTCTTTCAGCTTCAAGTGGCACGGCTGTTCTTCTTCGTGGTTGGTACCGGAGATGAACACCGAGCTCAGCTTGTCGAAGCTCAGCTTGCCGTCGGGTTTGGGGTAGTTGATCTTCTTGCTGTCTTTGGCCAGCTTCAGGCAGGCGTAGTCCGGCTTGGTGTCGTGCAGGGTAAACGGCATTTTGCCGCCCAGAATATTCTGGTCGAACCAGTTGAAGCCGGCACCGATGATCGGGCCGAACTTGTGCATCGCCGGGCCGAAGTTGCGGGTGGCGAACAGCTCTTCGTAGAGCCAGCTGGATTTGAAACTGTCGACATAGTTGGTCAGTTCGTCGCCGCCTTCGGAGTCAGCGAACAGGCGCTCGGCCACGGCGTCGGCGGCGAGCATGCCGGACTTCATCGCGGTGTGGCTGCCTTTGATCTTGGCTACGTTCATGGTGCCCAGGTCGCAGCCGATCAAGGCGCCGCCTTTGAAAACCATCTTTGGCAGCGAGTTGATGCCACCTTTGGCCAAGGCACGCGCGCCGTAGCTGATGCGCTTGCCGCCTTCCAGGTATTGGGCCAGCACCGGGTGATGCTTGAGGCGCTGGAATTCATCGAAGGGCGACAGGAACGTGTTGCTGTAAGACAGGTCGACGATCAAACCGACGACTACCTGGTTGTTCTCCAGGTGATAGAGGAACGAACCACCAGTGTTCTCGTTGCTCATGATGTCCAGCGGCCAACCGGCGGTGTGTACCACCAGGCCTGGCTGGTGCTTGGCCGGGTCGATTTCCCAGATTTCTTTCAGGCCGATGCCGTAGTGCTGGGCGTCGGCGTCGCTGTCCAGGTTGAAACGCTGGATCAGCTGCTTGCCGATGTGGCCACGGCAACCTTCGGCGAACAGCGTGTACTTGCCACGCAATTCCATGCCCGGGGTGTACACGCCTTCTTTCGGGTTGCCTTCACGGTCGACGCCGAGGTCGCCGGTGATGATCCCGCGCACCACGCCGTTTTCGTCGAACAGCGCTTCCTGGGCGGCGAAGCCCGGGTAGACTTCCACGCCCAGGTTCTCGGCCTGCTTGGCGAGCCAGCGGCACAGGTTGCCCAGGGAAATAATGTAGTTGCCTTCGTTGTGCATGGTCTTGGGCACAAAGAAGTCGGGCACCTTGGTGGAGGCTTCGGGGCTGCGCAGTACATAGATGTCGTCGCGCACCACCGGGGTGTTGAGCGGGGCGCCGAGTTCCTTCCAGTCCGGGAACAGTTCGTTCAGGGCGCGGGGTTCAAACACGGCACCGGAGAGGATGTGGGCGCCGACTTCGGAGCCTTTCTCGACCACGCAGACGCTGATTTCTTTACCGGCTTCGGCGGCCTTCTGCTTCAGTCGGCAGGCGGCAGACAAGCCTGCCGGGCCAGCGCCGACGATGACCACGTCGAATTCCATGTATTCGCGTTCCACAGGCTATCTCCTACTCAAGGCTCAACAGGCTTTTTTTCTAATGGGTGGAGGTTCGGTGTCGTCTCGCGGCCAGCGCAAGACCCACCTTTCTCTCTAGGTGGCGCATTATATCTACACCACTGTCAGCGTCCAATACAAACGTTTGTTTGAATTGCCCGCAGGCTAGGTAAATCAAAGAGACGCGGCTTATGACTGGCTATTTTGCCGTATTGACCAGAATAGGTGTTCCGGTCAATATACGGTCGGTTTTGCGCATACCGTAGGCATACCGCAGGTTTCAAGAGCACGTCCAAAAGCAATTCGGGTGACGCACGCTTAAACAATGGCGCGCAGTTTACACGCCGCGATAAAGAATGACCTCTCAGTCACCCCTGACGAACGGTCATCACTTCCCGTGAGCAAGGCCATCCGCCGACGTTTTTGGAGGTGCCCTTGTGTGCCGATGAGCATCAACCGCCAGGTTCGCCTAGGCGACTTTCTTTTCACCGGAGAGTAACGAGGAATCCATGAAGGTTCTTGTAGCTGTCAAACGCGTTGTCGATTACAACGTGAAAGTTCGCGTCAAGGCGGACAATTCCGGCGTCGACCTTGCTAACGTCAAGATGTCGATGAACCCTTTCTGCGAAATCGCTGTGGAAGAAGCCGTACGCCTGAAAGAGAAAGGCGTGGCGACTGAAATCGTCGTGGTTTCCATCGGCCCTGCCACTGCTCAAGAGCAGTTGCGTACCGCCCTGGCACTCGGTGCCGACCGTGCCATTTTGGTTGAGTCGGCTGAAGAGCTGACCTCCCTGGCCGTGGCCAAGTTGCTCAAAGCCGTTGTCGACAAGGAACAGCCTCAGCTGGTGATCCTTGGCAAACAGGCCATCGACAGCGACAACAACCAGACTGGCCAGATGCTGGCTGCACTGACCGGTTACGGCCAGGGCACCTTCGCCTCCAAAGTCGAAGTGAGCGGCGACAGCGTTGCTGTGACCCGTGAAATCGACGGCGGCGCGCAGACCGTTTCGCTGAAACTGCCGGCCATCGTCACCACCGACCTGCGTTTGAACGAGCCGCGCTACGCGTCCCTGCCAAACATCATGAAAGCCAAGAAGAAGCCGCTTGAGTCGGTGACTCCAGAAGCTTTGGGCGTTTCCACCGCCTCTACCAACAAGACAGTCAAGGTTGAAGCACCGGCTGCACGTAGCGCGGGCATCAAGGTCAAGTCGGTGGCTGAACTGGTCGAGAAACTGAAGAACGAAGCGAAGGTAATCTGATCATGACTATCTTGGTAATCGCAGAACACGACAACAAGGTTGTGGCCCCGGCCACCCTGAACACCGTGGCCGCTGCCGCCAAAATCGGTGGTGACATCCACGTTCTGGTCGCAGGCCAAAACGTGGGCGCGGTGGCTGAAGCCGCTGCAAAAATCGCTGGCGTGAGCAAGGTACTGGTCGCCGACAACGCGGCCTACGCTCACCAGTTGCCGGAAAACGTTGCCCCTCTGGTTGCAGAGCTTGGCGCCGGCTACAGCCACATCCTGGCTGCCGCTACTTCCAACGGCAAAAACATCCTGCCACGCGTTGCTGCGCAGCTGGACGTTGACCAGATCTCCGAGATCATCTCGGTTGAAAGCGCCGACACCTTCAAGCGCCCGATCTACGCCGGTAACGCCATCGCGACCGTACAGTCCAACGCTTCGGTAAAAGTCATCACCGTACGCGCCACCGGTTTCGACCCGGTAGCCGCCGAAGGTGGTTCGGCTGCCGTTGAAGCCGTCTCCGCTGCCCACGACGCCGGTACTTCCAGCTTTGTTGGCGAAGAGCTGGCCAAGTCGGATCGCCCTGAGCTGACCGCTGCCAAGATCGTCGTTTCCGGCGGCCGTGGCATGCAGAACGGTGACAACTTCAAGCACCTGTACGCCCTGGCCGACAAGCTGGGCGCTGCGGTCGGCGCTTCCCGCGCGGCCGTCGACGCAGGTTTCGTACCCAACGACATGCAGGTCGGCCAGACCGGCAAGATCGTCGCGCCACAGCTGTACATCGCCGTCGGTATCTCCGGCGCGATCCAGCACTTGGCCGGTATGAAAGACTCCAAAGTGATCGTTGCGATCAACAAGGACGAAGAAGCACCGATCTTCCAGGTGGCTGATTACGGCCTGGTGGCGGACTTGTTCGAAGCCGTACCCGAGTTTGAGAAGCTGGTCTAATCCAGCCGCTTAACTTATAAAGAGCCCGGTCTTGTGACCGGGCTTTTTTTCGCCCGGCCTTTTATTAAAAACGGAGAACCTCGCCATGGAACTGCGCCCCTGGGCCATATTGCTGGGCCTCACGCTGCTGCCAGGCCTGGCGCTGGCGGCAGGCAAGTGTGACCGCCTGGTAATCACTGGCAGCCCGGATGCACCGCCCCTGCTATGGCGTGACCCACAAGACCCGACGCACCTGATCGGCGCGACCGCTGATGTGCTGCAACAAGTCGGCAAAGACTTGGGCCTTAAAATCGACCTGCTCTACGGCGGCAAACGCTCGCTGGCCCTGGACGAAGTGCGCACCGGCCGCATGGACATCCTCGCCGATGCGCCGCTGAATCTGGGTGAGTTGGAAACCCTCGACTACATCCACCCGGCGCTGATGCAGATCGACTACCTGGTGTGGACGCGCAAGGATTCGCCGCTGGTCTACACCACCGCCAGCGACCTGCAAGGCCACAAGGGCGCAGTCTCGGAGCGCGCACGGTTGAGCGCCGGTTTCGACACCTTCGCCGGCCAGCAACTCAGCCTGCAACGCCTGCCCACCTTGACGCCTGCGTTCCAGAAATTGCTGCTGGGAGAGGTCGACTACGTGCTCGCCGGGCGCTATTCCGGCATGGCGATGGCGCAGACTTTGGGCATGAGCAACGACCTGATCGCGCGCGAAATACCCGTCGACCAGCCCGGCCTGTACCTGGCGATCTCCCACAACTCAGCGTGCAATGATCCGTGGCTGCGCGGACAGCTGGCTAAAAAGATGACAGAATTGCCCGCGTCCGGTGCGGTGCAAGCGGCAATCCAACGCAACCTGGAGCGTTGGAAAGCGCAGCTGCAGCAACCCGTCGGCACCCCAGCAAAGTAAGGATTTACAGTGACTCTTCGACCTCTTTTCGCGGCCCTCGCCGTTGTCGCTTTGGCGGGATGTGCAGCCGATCCTGCGCCGAATGAACAAATTCGCCTCACCCAGCAAGCCTTGGAACAAGCCAGTGCGGTGGGCGCCAGCACCGATGAATCGCCCGAACTGAAACTGGCGGAAGACAAATTCTCCCGCGCCAAGCGTGACATGGCCGATCAGTCCTACAAACACGCGCGCATGCGCGCTGAACAAGCCGAGCTGGACGCGCGCCTCGCCGAAGCCCAAGTGCTGACCCGCAAAAGCCAGGAGCAACTGAACGTGCTCAACACCCGCATCACTCGCCTGCGTAAGCAATTGCAGTTGGGAGAAGCGCAATGAGCCCGATGATCCGTGGTTTAAGCTGCGCCGTACTGCTGGGCAGCGCGGCACTCGGCGGTTGCGCCAGCCAGCCCAACAGTGAGCAGGCGTTGCAGCAGGCCGGCAGCGACTTCCAGAAGGTCAAGGAAGACGCCAATGTGCTGCGTTTTGCGCCCAAAGACGTGATTCGTGCCGGTGAGTCCCTGGCGCGTGCCGACCGTTTGTCCAGCTACTGGGGCAGCGGCTCGGACGTGGTGCATTACGCCTACCTGAGCCAGCGCTACAGTGCGATCGCCCGCGAACACACCGAGCAAGGGCTCAACGCCGAGCGCGGCACCAAGCTCGAACTGGAGCGTCAGCGCCTGCAGCTGGCGCTGCGTGAAAACAAGCTCGCCAGCGTGCAACAGCAAGGTAAATGGCTGGAAGAGCAAATCGCCAGCCTGACCACTACGCAGACCAATCGCGGCCTGGTGATGACCCTGGGCGACGTGCTGTTCGACACCGGCCAGGCAGAGCTCGAAAACTCGGCCAACCGCACCGTGCTGAAAATCGTGCAGTTCCTGCAATTGAACCCCAAGCGCGTGGTGCGCATCGAGGGTTACACCGACAACACCGGAGGTGAGCGGGAAAACCTGACACTGTCCCGTGACCGTGCGCAATCGGTGGCCGACGTGCTGATGGACCTGGGGATCGACGAAAAACGTATCCAGGTTGAAGGCTACGGCGACCAGTACCCAGTGGAGGCCAACGCCTCCGAACGGGGCCGCGCGCAGAACCGCCGGGTGGAAATTGTGTTCTCCGACGAGAAGGGCCAACTGGGCGCCGCCCGCTGAAGAACAGTGCACATCAAGGTGGGAGCTGGCTTGTGTGGGAGCTGGCCAGCTCCCACAGGTAACATTGACCGATCACTGATCGGTTTTTTATTGCCTGTCATTTCTGTCCCACACCCTTACAGTTTTTTCTATCACTGCCGCCCGCGCTCGACTATTGTGGCAACTGTCGCCGTACACTTCTAAACTGTGCCGGTATGTTTCACACAAAAATAAAATACCCGTGAAATCGAGTGCTGCGTCATGACCAATCTGTTGCTTTACCAACGTATCGCCCAGCAACTGGCTGAGGACATCCGGCGCGGTGTCTATCAACCCGGTGAGCGTGTGCCTTCGGTGCGCAAAATGAGCTCTCAGCTCAACGTCAGCCACGCGACGGTGTTGCAGGCCTACGCCAACCTGGAAGACCAGGGGCTGATCCGGGCGCGGCCGCAGTCGGGCTACTACGTGCACCAGACGCCTGCGCTGACGGCGCCGACGCCGGACATCGCGCGGGTCGAGCGCCCGGGGTTGGTCACCCGCAGCAGCATCATTCAGCAAGTACTCGTGGAGTCGCGCCGCGAAGGCGTGTTCCCGCTGGGCGCGGCGGTGCCGAGTGTCGACTACCTGCCGGTGCGCGCGTTGCACCAACAGTTGGCCAAGGTCACGCGCTTCCAGAGCCCACGAGCATTCAGTTACATGTTCAGCCCGGGTTTTGAGCCGCTGCGGCGCCAGGTGGCGATTCGCATGCGCGATGCCGGCGTGGTGGTGGACCCGTCTGAAGTGGTGATCACCCACGGCTGTGTCGATGCGTTGCAGATGTCGCTGCGCGTGCTGACCCGCCCGGGCGACCTGATCGCCGCCGAATCCCCGACCTATTACGGTTTGCTGCAGTTGGCCGACCTGCTGGGCCTCAAAGTCATTGAAATCCCCAGCGACCCCGCCACCGGCATGAGCCTTGAGGCGCTGCAACTGGCGGCCAACCAATGGTCGATCAAAGCGTTGGTGCTGACCACGCGCCTGAGCAACCCATTGGGCGCGACCATGCCCGAGGAGCGCCAGAAACAGTTGCTGCGCCTGGCGTCGGATTTCGATATCCAGATCGTCGAGGATGATATCTACGGCGAGCTGATGTTCGAGCTTGGCCGCACCAAGGCGTTGAAGGCCTATGACCGCCTGGACCGGGTGATCTACTGCTCAAGCTTTTCCAAGACCTTGTCTCCCGGTGTGCGCATCGGCTGGATGATCGCCGGCAAGTACCAGCAGGAAATCCAGCGCTTGCAGATGTTCAGCACCCACTCGGCGTGCAGCGTCACCCAGATGGGCGTCGCGGCGTACCTGGAGAACGGTGGCTACGACCGGCACCTGCGCTACATCCGCCAGGAATACCGCAAGAACCTCAGCGCGTTCCAGCTGGCGGTGCAGCAGTATTTCCCGGAAGGCACACAGATGACCCGGCCCAATGGCGGCTTCATCCTGTGGGTCAGTTTGCCCGGGCGGGTCAATACGCAGGAACTGCACGTGCGCGCGTTGCAGCAGGGCATCAGCATTGCGCCCGGGGTCATTTTCAGTAATACGGAACAGTTCAACCACTGTATTCGCCTCAACTGCGGTACGCCGTGGAACCGCGAGGCAGAGCGTGCGTTGATGACGCTGGGGATGCTCGCCAGCCAACTGTGCCTTGAAACCGCAGCGGGCCTTTGAGGCACAGAAAGGGGACATCTTCGATCGTCGGCTGATCTCCAGGCTTGTCAGGCCGCGCGCAACAAGCGAGCATATGGCCCTCTGCCGTTAATGCTGTTGGCGATATGACCTCTATTGTTCGCGCTGCTGTGGTGATTGGCCTGTTAAGTCTGTGTAACGTCGGCACCGTGCTGGCGGCGCCCCCCGTGGCCGAGAGCACGCCTGCGGCCAGCACCCAGCAAAAGCCCCCTGCAAAAAAACCGTCTCCGGTCAAAAAGGCCCCGGCCACCCAGAAAAAAGCCGCCACGGTGAAGAAGCGCGCGCCGATCGCGAGTAAATCCAAATCGGCCCATGAAGTGGCGCAGACCAAACTGCCACCGGCCCAGTTGGACCTGTCGTTGCCGTCGGACATGGTCAGGCACTTGCAGCCCATCGGCACCATGCCCAAACCCAAGAGCGTGCCCTTGTTGCCGCCGATGTTTGCGGAAAAGCCTACCGACAACAGCGCGTTCCAGATCAACGGCCGCTTGCTCAGTAACGAGATGAAGCTGCAACTGCGTAATGATGAGCGCCGCGAAGTGGAAGGCGCCGCGCTGGATTTCGAATTCAAGCAATAATCTTCACACCTGCGTGACGCGAACCACTGACCATCTGTCGCAGACTGGTTGGTCACGTTTGTTTTGTGCGAAAAACCCCTGTTAGACCATTTTAAAACGGCTGTTTAAGGGCGTACTCTAGCCCGGCCATCCACATTGAGTCGTCGAGGACCTGTTGGTCATGAAATGCCGTGAAGGCTGTGGCGCTTGCTGCATCGCCCCCTCCATCAGTTCACCGTTGCCCGGAATGCCTCACGGCAAACCGGCGGGCGAACGCTGCCTGCACCTGTCGGTCGAACAGCTATGCCAGCTTTTTGGCCAACCGGAACGTCCCGCGGTGTGCAGTGCTTTCAAGGCCGATCTGGATGTATGCGGTACCGACCAGGCCGATGCGATCCGGTTGATCGGCTGGTGGGAGCAGATGACGGCGGCTTGATGGGCATTACTATCGGAATTTACTTTTCGGAACGTCAACAATAAGGAATACAACAATGGGTTCGCTGAAACGAATGGCTGTGTTGTGCGGTTTTACAGTGTTGTTTGCTGCCACTGCGCAGGCTGAGGATTGGCAGGTCGCCAAGGACGAAGACGGTATCAAAGTGTCCTTGAGCGAAATTGCCGGCTCCAAGTACAAGGCTTATCGCGGTGTGACCGTCATCAAGGCCCCACTCGCCAAGATCCAGGCCCTGCAGGAAGACGTAGCCGGTGCCTGCTCCTGGATTCACGAATGCAAATCGCAAAAGTTGCTCAAGACCGAAGGCGACAAGAGCTGGACCTACACCCAGTTCAAGGCACCGTTCCCGGTGACCGACCGTGATTCGATCCTCGAAATCACCACCTCCAAGGCCGCCGACGGCACGGTGACGCGCAAACTGCTGGAAGTGCCAACCTACCAGCCTGAAGTCAAAGGCTACGTGCGTGTGGCCCAGGTAGACGGTTACTGGAAACTGGTGCCCAAAGGCGATAACCAGACCGAAGTGACCTACCAGGTGCACACTGAGCCAGGCGGCAGCGTGCCCTCGTGGCTGGCCAACAAGTTCGTGGTGGACGCGCCGTTCAACACCTTGAAAGCCTTGAAAGAACACGCTGAGAAATAAACGCAGCTGATCAGGTGCCTGGGGCCTTGAGTGGAACGTTTGCCGATCCCTCAAGGTCCAGATACTGGTAAGCCCACACATGGGTTTTATCGAGGAGGCACCGATGCAAAAGTGGCAGATTACCTTCGTTGACGATCACGGCGTGCAGTCCGTCGAGCAGTTCGCCTGCGCGCAGAAGCCCAGTCTCGAAGATGCGGCACACATGATTCGCAACAAGCTGGTGCCCGTGGCCGCCGAACTCGACCTCAATGACCTTGAGGGCCGTAAACCCGAGCCTACGGTCAAGATCCTCAAAGACCAGAACAGCATTCAAATCCTCGACATCTCGCCCGCCGCCTGAACATTCCCTGACAGCCATCCAAACCCCTCTGGTGGAGGTGATAGCTTCGCGCTACTCTGCAAGTGAGATCAGCGAATGAATCGCTAAGGTCTGGTCTTGTCAGCTACATGCTTGTTTTCCAACGGTGTTGTTTTGTGCCGTAGCACCCGCGCCAGTAGGGCGCGGGCTTCGGGAAGCACGGAAAGTCTATCCATCGGTTTGAGGAGGACGTTTCATGAGCACAGCCTATCAAGAAGACATCAGCACCAACGTTCTGCGCCGCATGAAAGAAGGCGGCTTCGACTTTTCCCGTTTCCACCCCATCGAGTTCTACGCCATTTTCCCGGATGAGGAACGTGCGCGCAGGGCTGCGGGTCGATTTCGCGGGGAATCCCTGAATGCCCAGGTCAGCGCGCGCGATGACGGCGCCTGGTACCTGGAACTGAGCAAAATCATGTTCGCCACCTACGACGGCATAGGAGACTTCGAGCAAGACTTTGAAGCGGTGGTCGAGCCGCTGGGCGGGATCATCGAAGGATGGGGCGTCAAGCAGGAGGTGCGTGGGTTACCCATGTAGCTGGATTTTTTATGAGCAACGCAGCGTATCGGCTGACCTTTGGGTCGGCCGTTTTTGTGTGTGCTGCCTGAAAGTCCGCCGCGCGCGTGTCGGCTTTTCCTGCACCAAAAAAAAGCCACCCAAAGAGGGTGGCCTAAAGGGAAGAGCGGTTCGCTGAAGCTGTAGGACGCATCCTGTTCAGCCGATGGGGGCGATTATCCGCAGGCGCGGCCGGGCAGTGAAATCAACTCTGGCTATGCTGTTGATAGTCAAAACCCGCATTGCGATGAAGCGCGGGTCAGGACGGCGGGCATTCTGCGCACCAGGACGGTGCGAGCAGATCTGCGCAGTTATTCAACCCACTGATTTTTAAGTGTTTATGCCGCTGGCACGGGCCTTGCGATGGTTCTAGCGCCCGGGTGACAAGGAGTACGGCATGATCCGCACTTATTACGATGAAATGTACGACGGGGCAGGGCAGGTCCGCCCCCATTACCGCGAGTTCGCCCGCTGGTTGGCCGAAACCCCGGCCGAACTGTTGGCGCAGCGCCGACGCGAAGCCGATTTGCTGTTCCACCGCGCGGGGATCACCTTCACCCTTTACGGCGATGAGCAGGGCACCGAGCGCTTGATTCCGTTCGACACCATCCCGCGCAGCATTCCGGCGAGTGAATGGCGGATTGTCGAGCGCGGCTGCATTCAACGGGTCAAGGCGCTGAACATGTTTCTCGCCGACCTTTACCACGAGCAACGCATCATCAAGGCCGGGATCATTCCCGCCGAGCAGGTGCTGGCCAACGAGCAGTACCAACTGGCGATGCAGGGCCTGAACCTGCACCGCGATCTTTATTCCCACGTCTCCGGCGTCGACCTCGTACGCGATGGCGACGGCACTTACTACGTGCTCGAAGACAACCTGCGTACACCGAGCGGTGTCAGCTACATGCTCGAAGACCGCAAGATGATGATGCGCCTGTTCCCCGAACTGTTCGCCGCCCAGCGCATTGCGCCCATCGATCACTACCCCAACCTGCTGCTCGACACCCTGAAAAGCTCCAGCCCCCTGGATAATCCCAGCGTGGTGGTGCTGACCCCGGGGCGCTTCAACAGCGCGTTTTTTGAACACGCCTTCCTGGCCCGGGAAATGGGCGTGGAACTGGTGGAAGGCGCCGACCTGTTCGTGCGCGATGACCGCGTGTTCATGCGCACCACCGACGGCCCAAAGGCGGTGGACGTGATCTACCGCCGCCTCGACGACGCCTTCCTCGACCCCTTGGCCTTCAACCCCGACTCCATGCTCGGCGTTCCCGGCCTGCTCGCGGCCTATCGCTCGGGCAACGTGGTGCTCGCCAATGCCATCGGCACCGGGGTGGCGGACGACAAGTCGGTGTACCCCTTCGTCACCGAGATGATCCGTTTTTACCTGGATGAAGAGCCGATTCTGAAGAACGTGCCGACGTTTCAATGCCGTAAGCCCGACGAACTGTCCCACGTGCTGGCCAACCTGCCGGACTTGGTGGTCAAGGAAACCCAAGGCTCCGGCGGCTACGGCATGCTCGTCGGGCCGGCCTCGACCAAGTCGGAAATCGAAGCCTTCCGCGCGCGAATCAAAGCCAAGCCCCACGCGTACATCGCCCAGCCGACCTTGTGCTTGTCCACCTGCCCGACCTTCGTCGACAACGGCATTGCACCGCGCCATATCGACTTGCGCCCGTTTGTATTATCCGGCAAGGAAACCCGCGTGGTGGCCGGTGGCTTGACCCGCGTGGCCCTGCGCGAGGGCTCGCTGGTGGTCAACTCGTCCCAGGGCGGCGGGACCAAAGACACCTGGGTGGTCGAGGACTGATGCCATGTTGAGTAGAACTGCCTCGGATTTGTACTGGATGTCGCGCTACCTGGAGCGCGCGGAAAACCTCGCGCGCATGCTCGATGTCAGCTATTCGTTGTCGCTGATGCCCCAGGACGGGCGCGGCGACGGCTTGCATGAATTGGCCATGCCGCTGTTGATCACCGGCACGCTGGAGGATTACCACGAACGCCATGGCGAACTGGACGCCGAACGCTTGCTGCACTTCTTTGCCCTGGACGCGGCCAACCCGGCCAGCATCTACAGTTGCCTCGGTGCCGCGCGGGCCAGCGCCCATGCGGTGCGTGGGCGAATCACCGCCGACATGTGGGAAAACATCAACGCCACCTGGCTGGATATTCGCGATATCGCCCAGCAGGGTTTGAGCCGCTACGGCATGAGCCGTTTCTGTGAGTGGGTCAAGGAGCGCTCGCACCTGTTTCGCGGCGCCACCTACGGCACCATCATGCGTAACGATGCCTTTCGTTTTATTCGCCTGGGCACGTTTATCGAGCGCGCCGACAACACCTTGCGTTTGCTCGATGCGCGCTACGAAATGGCCGGCGACCAGGCGGCTGCGGTCACCGACGGCACGGCTCACGCCTACTATCAGTGGAGCGCCTTGTTGCGCGCACTGTCGTCATTCGAGGCCTACACCGAGATCTACCGCGACGCGCCCGGCGCCCGGCAAGTGGCCGAACTGCTGCTGTTGCGCGCCGACGTGCCGCGCTCGCTGCGCGCCTGCAGCGAAGAGATCGACCAGATCCTCGCCAGCCTGCCCGGCCTCAACGGCCGCCCGGCGCAACGCCTGGCCGCCGAGATGGACGCGCGCCTGCGCTTTACCGCGATCGACGAAATCCTCGAGGAAGGCCTGCACGCCTGGCTGACCGATTTTATCCCTTTGGTGCGCCAACTGGGCGATGCCATCTACCGTTCCTACCTGGAGGCCGCATGAGACTCTCCATCAGCCACGAAACCACCTACCACTACGAAGACCAGGTGCGCGCGAGCATCCAGTACCTGCGGCTCACGCCCCACGACAGCGAGCGCCAGCATGTGCTCAGTTGGCAACTCGACCTGCCGCGCCCGGTGCGCGCGCAGGTCGACCCGTTCGGCAACATCCTGCACGTGCTGACCCTGGACGAGCCCCACGACGCCATCATCATCGGCGCGCGAGGCCAGGTGGACATCGACGAGTTGCGTGAGGCTGAACATGAGAGCCAGTCGGCATTTCCGTTCCTGCGCAGTACACGCTTGACCGAGCCTGATGAGGCCTTGCGTGGATTTGCTGCGCTGCATTGTCATCAGCGGCGTGACCGTTCTGCGTTGATCGACTTGATGCATGCGCTGAACCAATCGATGGTCTATACACCCGGCGCTACCGACGTCGACACTTGTGCTGCCAAGGCTTTCGCGGGCCGTGCGGGGGTGTGTCAGGACCATACTCACGCCTTCCTTGCGTGCGCGCGCAGCTTGGGGATTCCGGCGCGGTATGTGTCGGGGTATTTGTACACTGAAGACAGTACGCACTTGGCCAGCCACGCTTGGGCTGAGGCTTGGCTGGATGATGCCTGGTACAGTTTTGACGTGACTAACCAGTTGGCGCGGCCGGAGCGGCATTTGAAGTTGGCGGTGGGGTTGGATTATCTGGATGCCTGCCCGGTGCGCGGGATGCGCCGGGGGGGTGGGCATGAGCAGATGCATGCCAAGGTGTTTGTGGCGCCTACGCCTATGCCTACGCCGGTGGTTTTGGTGCAGCAGCAGTAGGGGGTGTGTCTTCGTTTATGGGGGTATATCCGTTGTTTGGGTGAAGGCTGGTTATGGTTTCGCTCTTCCAGCGACTCACTTTTGATAGAGCGCAAAAGTAAGCAAAACGCTCTTGCCCCTCCACTCGGTGCCTCGCCTAGGCTCGGCATGCCCGCACTCCGGCTTGAATCCGTGGGCCGCCGCCACGCGCCATCCATGGCGCGGGGCGGCTAAC
>NZ_JBARTQ010000017.1:0-3079 GCF_049645325.1 Pseudomonas sp.
TTTCCCCACTTCGCATAAAACTCAAACTGCACGCTGCTCAGCACCGTAAAGCAGCCCTCGATGGTTTCACTCAGCGGCAGTTCATAGCTCACCCGGTTGGCCACCGGGTTGAACTCGGTAAAAAACAGCTTTCGTTCGGGTCGCTTGCCCCGACGCGCCGGCAAGGTGCAGTTCTGCCCCCAGGCGGGGGTGTAATTAGCCGCCGTTTTCAGTTCGAAATCCGGCGGCAAATCCACCTCCAGCGTAAAGCGGTCAACCGGCCCCACCGCGCACCCCGAAAGCCAGCCCATTACCAGTGCAGCGATAACCCCACGTATTCGCCTACTCATGTTGTTTCCCCCAACCTTCGCCACTGCGCTGCCACACGTTCAAAATGATCCAGCGGTGTTTCTCCCTGCATCGGCGGCCACTGAACCGAGCTGCTCCGCGTCGCTTCCTCCAACCTGCGCACCACCAAAAATTCGAGTTGCTGAGCACCACGCCACTGCCAGGCGCGGGCCTGTTCGAGCACTCGAGTCAGCCAGGTCCGAGGGTCCTGGAACTCAACGAGGGCGGCGAGATTTTCGCTGTGTTCGGTCAGCAGGAAACGCAGGATATTGGCGTGCAAGATGGCTGCAGCGTGGGGATTGGGTGTACTCAACCAGGGCGCAGGCACACGCACCGGATACTCGCCTGGCGCCGGGTTTTCGTCCTGGCACCAGCGGTCTTCATTCCAGTAAAAAACGCTGATCAGCGGGCCGAGGAACATCGGCCAATCTTCGTTAGGCAGATGAGCCAATGCCCGAGCCAGGGTGCGATTATCGTGAAAGCGATACACCGCCTGGCTGCCCGCAGGCCCGACCAACAGGCGCTCGCGCCAGTGTCGGACCATGCCAGATAAATCATCGTCGGGAAGGCTGCCCAACCAGCCCCAATTTGCCTGGGGATGGTGCAGCAGATCGACCAGCGCGGGCTCGCCCACTTGGTCCAGCAGCACGAACACCGGGCCGACAGCCTCCAGTTCAGCCAAGGCGGTATCACGGTAAAAACTGCCATGCTGTGACAGTGAACGGACCGCCAACAGCGCTTCTCGTGCTGCGTGGTTACCGTCAAGGATCAAGCAGAGTCGACGCCCCGCCTGTTGCTGTTGAGCCATCCATCGGCTTGGCATGCTCGCCATCATGCGGCCCTCCCGGTGATGTCGCACAGGCCTTCCCGGCATTGCTCGCACACCGGGCAAAAGTCGGCGTCCAGCTGCCGTGCGGTATCCATGAGGGCACCCTGCGCGGCAGACATTTTCGGACGTTCCGCTACAGCCGACAGGCCTGCCGAACGGGTAGCTGGCGGCAACCCACCGACGGTGATGGGCCGGCTGCTGAAAATCGCGCCGGCCTGGATCAGCAGGTGCTCGCCGCCGGCCTTGAGGCTCAGTTGCGCGCCCCCGTCGATCACCAGGCTGGCGCCAGCTTTCAGGAAAACCTGTTGCCCGGCCTCAATGACCAGGGACTGGCCCACATAAGTCTGGTGGTCACCATGAACGGTCAGATGATCGTCGGCGCTGAGCACGACCTTGCGATCACCTGTCCCGTGATGGTGCTCTTCGCCTGCCAGGTGCACCGTGCTTGAACCGTGGATGATTTCACGGCGCTCACCGGCCACCTCCAGGCGACTGTCGTGCCCCACCTGCTGCTCCAGGTCCCGTTGGGCGCGTAGGTAGATGAGCTCTTCACCCCGACGATCTTCCAGGTGCAATTCGTTGGCCCCTGCACCGCCCAGTGAACTGCGGCTGCGCAATACGCTGCGCGTCTTGTGTTGCGGCAAGGGATAAGCAGGCATCTGTAGCGCATTGGGCAGGCAGCCATGGATCAACGGCTGGTCGGGGTCGCCCTCCAGAAAGGTCACCAGCACCTCCATGCCCACCCGCGGAATCAACGTGGCACCAAAGCCATCGCCCGCCCAACCGGACGCCACCCGCACCCAGCCACTGCTTCTGTCATCAGAGCGGTCCAGGCGATCCCAATGAAAACGTACTTTCACCCGCCCATAGGCATCGCAATGCACCTCCTCACCCGGCGGCCCCGTCACGGTGGCGGTCTGGACACCATTGATGGTGGGCTTGGGGTGCTTGAGCGGCGGCCGATACGTTGCACGCCAAGGTGTCGCGGTGAACCGGTTGCGGTACCCCTGGAACTCATCGACCTCAACCACCGCTTCTTCCAGCACCTGCGGTTGATAGCCTTCATGACGCACCGAGGTAATCAACCACAGGTCATTGCAGATAGGGTCGGGGTGATTCTGCAGTTCGAGAAAATGGCCGCAGTTCAACGCCGGTTGATCGCTCTTGCCCAAGGCCCGGTAACGGTCGCTGTGGTGGCGCTCCAACCCTCGGCGTGCCAACTGCCGCCCTCGAGCACGGCCGTTGAAGCCTGCGGGGTAGCGATAATCTTCGAGGGACTGTGCCGGTGCGGTGCCACCGGCCTCATGGTGCAGGCGCAGCGAAGGGTGTTCGAAATCGCGATCGCGACGCGCCGTTTGCTGGCTGCGGGTTTCCAGGCGCACGTCGAAACGCCGGATTGCCCGCGCCTGAACGCCCGGATCACCCAAGGAGCAATAAGATTGCACGGGCAAACGCCGAAACACCGTCTGATCATCGCCAAACACCAGCAGATGATTATTCGCGCTATGGCGAAAGTGGTAATGAATCCCCTCCTCTTCACACAACCGCTGGATGAAGTGCAGGTCGGTTTCCGCGTATTGCACACAGAACGTACGCGGCGGATACACCACCGGGCCGAGTTCAAAGGTGTAGGCGTCGGCCAGGATGCCGTGGTGTTCGAGTACCGCAGCGATGATCTGCGGCACACTGCGTTGCTGGAACACTCGCTGGTCGCGCCGGTGCGCAAGGCGCGCCAGCCGAGGGGCCAGCGTGAGGTGATAGCGCGTGAGCCTGGCGTGCGGCTCATCCCGGCCGATGGCATGAACCTGCCCATGCAGACCCGCACCTGCTTCGCCGAAGTCAAGATAGGCCGGTTGATGAAGCAGCGCCTCCAGGTCCAGAGAAGGGTTTTCACTGACTAACTGCAGTTGAATGTAATAGGGC
>NZ_JBARTQ010000018.1:0-2050 GCF_049645325.1 Pseudomonas sp.
CAAGCACTGCGGCGAAATGTACCTGCTCTGGAAGATGTGCCGGGCACGGGCCAGAAATCCGTAAGCCGGCAACGCATCGGCGCTGGACAGGTCGACACTGCACACGTCGACACTGCACACGTCGGCACTCGGCACTCGGCACCAACCCGCTGGCTACGGCCGCGGACAGTCGTCATCTTACGCGCGCTGCTGGGTCTGGTGCTGCGGCGAATGTTGCTGGTGAAACTCGACGGTAAGCTGCTCGCTGGTTATCGCGCCCAGCGCTTCCTCGATAAACCTGCTCGCTTCCCGACACTCCGCACCAGCGAATCCTTTGGTTTCGATCTTGGATTTGCCGTTAGGCGAAACTACGACTTCGATGATCTTCATGCGACACCCCCGTTTCCGACCTGGATGGTCAGCTTGATCGAGCCATCCGTGAGTTGCTGTTCGGTCAACGTGTGGCCCCGCCGGCGGGCCTCGAGGCGGCTCTTCTCGAAAGCGACAGAGTACACCTCAGGAAAGGATTGATCTGGACTCATGTGACGTATCTCCGGTAATAGGATGTTTTGGTTTGTTGAAGCTGTCTCGCTGGATCGAACAGCGTTTATCGTCGTCCGCAGGAGGCCAACCATGCTCGCCAGAACTCCCCACAGCGGCACAACTTCAGTGCCCCCCCGTCCACACCGGCTGTAACGCCGATCAGTCCGATGCACCTCTGGAGCGAGATGCCACCACTGAACCAGCAGCGACTGGTGAAATGCCTCAGCCGACTGGTGCAAAGCAAGCTAGGAAACCCAGACAACGGAGGCGACAATGACGCAGGCAACGATATCATTGCCGCTGACGTATGAGACGAAGATCGGCAACCGACATCAGGACCGGTTCGCGGTCGTGTATGTGCGTCAGTCCTCCCCTCATCAGGTGCAGCAGCATCAGGAGTCCACGCAGCTCCAGTACGGTCTGGCAGATCACGCAGAACGCCTGGGATGGTCACGGGAAAGAATTGCGGTAATCGACGATGATCAGGCGATCTCCGGTTCTTCAAGCGACGAACGGCTTGGCTTTCAGCGATTGCTGAGCGAGGTTGCTCTGGATCATGTCGGCATCATTCTTGGTGTCGAAATGTCGCGGTTGGCACGAAATTGCAAAGACTGGTATCAGCTGTTGGAAGTCTGTGCCCTGTTTGGCACGTTGATCTGCGATCTCGACGGCCTCTACGACCCAAGCTGCTATAACGACCGCCTGCTGCTGGGATTAAAAGGGACGATGTCGGAGGCGGAACTGCACATTCTCCGACAGCGAATGTGGCAAGGCGCGTTGCAAAAAGCGCGGCGCGGTGAACTGCCGAGCAAGGGGCCGATTGGCTACGTGCGTGTGGCGGATCAGTTGGCGTTCGACCCGGATGAGCAAGCCCAAGACGTGGTGCGGCTGATCTTCGACCAGTTCGACCGCCTGGGGACGATGAACGCCGTACTGCGGCATCTCGTGGCTGATGGTATTCAAATACCCGTGCGCCCTGCTCGCGGTCCTTCCAAGGGGCAGCTGGAATGGCGACGTCCGAGCCAGTCGTCGCTACAAAACATGCTGAGTCATCCCGCTTACGCGGGCGCTTATGTTTTCGGCAGGAGCTGCCAAAGCAAACAGGCGCGGCAACAGAAGCGTCCAAACCGATTGCCTCGTGACCAGTGGCTGGTTCTGCTACGAGACCGGCATCCGGCCTACATCTCCTGGCAGCAATTTGAAGAAAACCAGGTTCGGCTTGAGCAAAACCGCTCGCGTTACGCGTCGCGCTGTAGCGTGCGAAGAGGTCGTGCATTGCTCACTGGCCTCGTCGTGTGCGGCCGTTGCGGATGTCGTCTACGGACGCAGTACGGAGGCCGAAACAGCAGACCTCGTTACAACTGTTCTACGAATAAAACTCGTTATGGCGATGAACAATGTCAAAGTTTTGCCGCTGAGGCGTTGGACGACGAAGTGGCCCGCCTGACACTGAAGGCGCTTGAGCCCTCGGCGTTGGATGTCAGTCTTGAAGTTGCTCAGGACATCCAGCAGCAGCGCGACACTGCCG
>NZ_JBARTQ010000019.1:0-5899 GCF_049645325.1 Pseudomonas sp.
ACTGTGGGAGCTGGCTTGCCTGCGATGACTTACTTACTGAGCAGAAGAGTCTGCCTGTAAACCATCTATGCAAGCCTCAACCAAAGCCAAGCCGGTTTCCGCCAATTGCAGGCTGGCCCAATTCAGGTAGCTCTGGTGTTCAGTGCACAGGTCTTGAGCCGCCAAGGTCAGCACGCGCGCGGTGCCCAGCACATAACTGGCATGTTCCAGCGCATGCTCGATGGGAATGCCGGATTGTACGCAAAACAGCGGTGCTTCACTGCGGTCGCTGGGGCCGAAGAGGGTGGTGCGGGTGGTTTGTTTGGACATGGTGAAACTCCTATGGAAATCGGAGCTGCCACGTTTCGCCGTCAAACGAATGGGTGGCAACTGTACGCAGGTTGACGGACCGGTCATAGGAACCCGGCGCGCTCGAAAGCGCCCCACGCACAGTCGCCATAACGCTGTGCTTGGTCCTATGAGTGTCCGAGGCCGTCAAACCTCATCACGAATGAGTCGTGACAGGCGCGAGGATAGGCAGGATGGGGGCAAGGGTCAATGCTGGCGGTTGTGCTTCAGGCCGCCATCGCAGGCAAGCCAGCTCCCACAGTAGACCGGGTACATCCATTGGAATGCGGTCTACTGTGGGAGCGGGCTTGCTCGCGAAGAGGCCCTCACAGCCACCGCAAAACCCAAGAAAAAGCCCCCACCCAACTCACTGCGGATAGGGGACGCAATGGGCTGGGCGAGGGCTTCTTGTACGACTGTTTTACTGCGCGATAGTTTTCACCGACACGCCACGCTCAATCGGCGTCGAGCGACCGTAGATATCTTCAAACCGCTCGATATCGTCTTCGCCCAAATAGCTGCCCGATTGCACTTCGATGATCTCCAGCGGGATCTTGCCCGGGTTGCGCAGGCGGTGCACCGAGGCGATCGGGATGTAGGTGGACTGGTTCTCGCAGAGCAGGAACACGTTTTCATCACAGGTGACTTCGGCCGTGCCGCTGACCACGATCCAGTGTTCGGCGCGGTGGTGGTGCATCTGCAGCGACAGGCACGCGCCCGGCTTGACCGAGATGTGCTTGACCTGGAAGCGCCCGCCCATGTCCACCGAGTCGTAGGAGCCCCACGGACGGTAGACCTCGCAATGGTTCTGGGTTTCGCTGCGGCCCTGGTCGTTGAGGGTGCTGACCATCTGCTTGACGCCCTGGACCTTGTCCTTGTGGGCAATCATCATCGCGTCCTTGGTTTCCACGACCACGATGTTGTCCAGGCCGATCACCGACACCAGCTTGCCGTTGCCGTGGATCATGCAGTTGCGGCTGTCCTGGATCACCACGTCGCCTTTGCTCACGTTGCCGTCGGCGTCTTTGTCATTCACTGCCCACAGCGAGGCCCAGCAACCCACGTCGCTCCAGCCGGCACTCAACGGCACCACGCAGGCGCGCTGGGTTTTTTCCATCACGGCGTAGTCGATGGAATTGTCCGGGCAGCAGGCGAAGGTGGCTTCGTCGAAAGTCACGGTGTCGGCGTCTTGCTCGCTGCGTTCCAGGGTCAGCAGGCACGTGTCGTAGATGTCCGGGTCGTGCTTTTTCAGCTCTTCGAGGAAGCGGCTGGCGCGGAACAGGAACATGCCGCTGTTCCAGAAATAACCGCCGCTTTTGACGAACTCGACGGCGCGTTTTTCATTCGGCTTTTCGACGAACTGCTCAACGCGGCTGACGCCTTCGGGCAGTAACGAATCGTTGGTCGACTTGATGTAGCCATAGCCGGTTTCCGGGCGGGTCGCCGGTACGCCGAACAGCACCATCTCGCCACGTTCGGCGGCCACGGTAGCCAGGGCCAGGGCGCGTTGCAGGGCTTTCTGGTCGTCGATGACGTGGTCAGCCGGCAGCACCAGCATCAGTTCGTCACGGCCTTCGTTGACCAGCATCATCGCGGTCAGCGCCACGGCCGGCGCGGTGTTGCGGCCAAACGGTTCCATCAGGATGCGCTGGCATTCGAGTTTGCGCGTGCTCAGTTGCTCGTTGACGATAAAACGGTGGTCCTTGTTGCAGACCACGATCGGGCTGTCCATGCCTTCAAACACCAGGCGCTCCAGAGTTTGCTGGAACAGCGTGTGCTCGCCGGTCAGGGCCAGGAATTGCTTGGGGAACTGTTTACGGGAAAGCGGCCAAAGACGTGAGCCGCTACCACCGGAAAGGATTACTGGGATCATGGTGTTTCTCCTTGAATCGATATGGGTCAGAGCTACGAAGGTTTGTCGTTTCACTCTTGTTTTTGTCTCGGTCCGAATTGACTCCAGGGCCCCCGTGGGAACTGGGCTTGTGTGGGAGCTGGCTTGCCTGCGATAGCGGTGTTGGATTCACCACCGCCATCGCGGGCAAGCCCGGCTCCCACAGGGCCCTGTTTCCACAAGGGGAGTGGGTCAATTCGAGAAATTAATCAGCGGGTCGACACGGGGCGCTTGACCCAGACTGGCGAAATGCTCGAACCCGAGCCGGTGACGTACAGCACTGCCGCCTCACCACGCTCCAGGGCAACCGGCTTCACGTCGCCGACTTTCTTGTCGCCGTCATACAGCGCCAGGCTCACCTTCACCGGGTTGATTTCGCGCTCGCCACGGCCTTTGGCGGCCACCGACTTGACCACGTCGGTCTTGCCGTCGGCGGTCTTCAAGGTCAGGGCCTTGTCGCTGAGGTTCTGCACGCGCACCAGGGATTTTTGCTTGTTCTTGAACGGCGGTTCTTCGATCAACTGCGGCTGGCCGCTGCTGTTGTTGACCAAGGTGTAGTAGTGGTCGGCGGCAAGTTTGACCGGCACGGTCTGGCTGCCGACCTTGGCGCTGTAGTCACCGCCAGGCATGAAGCTGAAGTCGCTGCTGGCCAGCGGTGCAACGTCGCTCAGGTTGGTCGCGCCGACGGTGGCGCTGACTTCCTGGTTGCTGGCGTTGTAGACCCGCACGAAGCTGGAGCCTTTTGGCGCAGTTGGGCCGTAGAGCGCGGCGTCACCACCGGCGAAGGCAGACATCGATACGAAGCTCAAGCCGGCAGCGATAGCCAGGGTCTTGGCGAGACGACGCGGAGTAGTAGTGAAAGTCATGTGAGTTACCTCTCTTTCAGTTTTGCGCCCGGTCGGGCGTCTCGGATTTTTTAAGGGTGTTCAGTGCCATGTTTTGTTGGCGCGAACCGGCTTGTTTAAGCTGCGCAACCCACTGCGGGTCGGCATCACCGATTTCGTTGTTGACGGGCAGATAGCGTTCAGGGAACTCCCAGATCAGCACCTGTGGCGGGCTGTTCTTGAAGTCATCACTTTTCAGGTAGCTGAGCATCGGCAGGATCGGGCCGTGACCGTCTTCGGAGTAGTTGATGACGTCACTGTGCAAGGCTTGCTTGAGCGCGCCGACGAAGTTCCAATTGGGGTTGGCGCTGTAGCTGGTGCCGACCAGTGCCACCGGGGTTTCGCTGTCGGTGAACAGGGCGTCGTCGCCCTTGGTTTCAGCCAGGTGCGTCACGCGTTTTTCCAACGGCTCTTTAGGCGGCATCAGGTTTTCGAACAGCGGGTCCAGCGGCAGGAACAGACGCAGGTCGCCTTTGTGCGGCTCGGTTTTCTCGGCTTCGGTCACGAAGCGCTGCGGCTCGCCGCTGAGCGGGGTCTTGTCGGCGATCACCTTGGCCAGTTGCTTGGCGGCGATTTCAGCGCCGTCCGGGGTCCAGTGGGTGTCGGTGCGCAGGAACACTTGCTTGCCGCCCAGCTTGCCCTGTTGCAACGGGCCGAGCAGGTCCGGGGCGATGATCTTGTCGGCGGCGACACGGGCGTGGAAGTCCTCGTACAGGTTGGCGTGGATGCTGGCCGGTTTCACTTCACCCAGGTGCTCCGGGTACAGGCGCACCTTGGCCGGCACGATCGCCATCACCAGTTGAATGCCTTGCGCCTTGAGCTTCTGGCGCACGCCTTCGACCAGCGCGTAGTTGCCTTGCAGGTTCTGGTCTTCATTGACGGCGGGGTTGAACTCCTCGTCGCTGTATAACCAGTGATCGCGGCCCAGCACCACGCCAGGGCGGCCTTCGTTGAACAGCTTGTAGTCCAGCGCGGCCCAGAGGTTGGTGCCGATGCGCTTGATCGGGAACTCGTCGTCGTAGTGGGTCTCGACGGCTTTGGTCCAGCGGCCGTTGAGCACCGTCGCGTCGGCGTTGGTGCTGAAGCCGAAGAAACTGCGCATCGACCAGGCGCCCAGGGCGAGCAGCACCGCCAGGAACAGGCCGATATAGAGGACGCGGAATGAACGGGTCATGGTCGGCTCCCTCAAAATTGGAAGTAAAGGAACGGCGAGAAGCTCTGCGCCGACAGTTTCAGAATCGACGCCACGAACAGCAGCAGCACCGCGGCGCGCATGGCGTAGCGTGGCCAGTCAGCGGTCCAGTAAGCCGGTTGCACGGCGGCGTCCTGGCCCACGGTGAAACCTGGCTGGTGGATGCTGCCCGGGTTGTCGCCCGGTACGGCCTTGATCAGGCTCGGGTCGGCCGGTTTGGTTTTCTCGGCAGGGCGGTTCGCATAGAAGTCGCGCAGGCCAAAGAACGCCAGGGTTGCGTACGCCACCACCAGGGTTGCCACTTGCAGGCCGGTGAGGTTGGCGCGGTTGAGTTCCGACAGCGACCACTCGCCAAAGCTGAACATCGCGCCGTACATACGGCCGGCGACGTGCAGGTTTTCGGCGCGGAAGATCACCCAGCCCATCACCACCAGCAGGAAGGTGAAGGCCCAGCGCACCACGTTGAAGCTGCGCGGCGCGGTGTTGAGGCCGATGGCTTTTTCAATCGCCAGCCACATGCCGTGCCAGGCGCCCCACACGATGTAGGTGATGTTCGCGCCGTGCCACAGGCCGCCGAGCAGCATGGTCAGGAACAGGTTGCGGTAGGTGGTCAGCGTGCCTTTACGGTTGCCGCCCAGGGTGATGTAAAGGTAGTCACGCAGCCAGGTCGACAGGCTGATGTGCCAGCGGCGCCAGAACTCGGTGATCGACTGGCTGATGTACGGCTGCTTGAAGTTTTCCATGAAGCGGAAACCCATCATCAAGCCCAGGCCGATGGCCATGTCGCTGTAGCCGGAGAAGTCGAAGTACAGCTGTGCGGTGTACGCCAGCGCGCCGAGCCACGCGTCGCCGGTGGTGGGGTTTTGCAGGGCGAAGCAATGGTCGGCCACCACCGCGAGGGTGTCGGCGATGAACACCTTCTTGATGAAGCCCTGCATGAACCGCGTGCAGCCCTCGGAGAATTTATCGAGGGTGTGGGTGCGGTTGTTGAACTGGTCGGCCAGGTCGCGAAAGCGCAGCACCGGGCCGGCAATCAGGTGCGGGAAGATCGCCACGAACGCCGCAAAATCGATCAGGTTGCGGGTGGCCGGGGTGTCGCCGCGGTACACGTCGATGATGTAGCTGATGGACTCGAAGATGTAGAACGAGATCCCGATCGGCAACAGCACGTGCGTGAGGATGAACGGCTCCAGGCCCGCCGACTTCATCATCACGTTGATGCTGTCGACCCCGAAGTTGGCGTATTTGAAGTAGCCGAGGATGCACAGGTCGACTGCCACGCCCAACAACAGCCAGCGCTGGGCCGGCTTGGTGCGCACGCCGGCTGCACCGACCTTGAGGCCGATCCAGTAATTCCACAGCGTGACGGCGGCGAACAGCGCCAGGAAGTCCACTCGCCACCAGGCGTAGAACACATAGCTGGCAATCAGCAGCAGCAGGTTGCGATAGCGTTGCCCGCTCAAGTAGTACAAGCCGAGAAAGATCGGCAAGAACAAAAACAGGAACACATTGGACGAGAAAACCATCCCTATCTCTCCATGTTTAACCAACAGTCAAGGGCCAACGGCCCCCCCAAACCCCCCACGATTTCGGGGAGGGCGGTAC
>NZ_JBARTQ010000020.1:0-3140 GCF_049645325.1 Pseudomonas sp.
GAGCAAGCCCGCTCCCACACTTGACCGCGTTCCAGCATGAGAATGCGGTCAAAATGTGGGAGCGGGCTTGCTCGCGAAAGCGATCTAACAGCCACCCCATTACCCAAGGTAATCGAGAACCCCATGCCTCAACCGCGTCCCTACAAAGTTGCACTCAACGGCTACGGCCGCATTGGTCGTTGCGTCTTGCGTGCTCTGTTCGAGCGAGGGGCGGCGGCAGGGTTTGAAATTGTCGCGATCAACGATTTGGCCGACATGGCCAGCATCGAATACCTGACACGCTTTGACTCCACCCACGGCCGGTTCCCCGGCGAAGTGCGGGTTGAGGACGATTGTCTGCATATCAATGGCAACTGCGTGCAGGTCTTGCGCAGTGCCACCCCCGAAGGCATCGACTGGAAAGCACTGGGCGTCGACCTGGTGCTGGAATGTTCCGGTGTCTATCACACCCGTGCCGATGGCCAGCGTTTTCTCGACGCCGGCGCGCCCCGTGTGCTGTTTTCCCAGCCGATGGCCAGCGAGGCGGATGTCGACGCCACCATCGTCTACGGCATCAACCAGGATTGCCTGACCGGCAATGAACTGCTGGTGTCCAACGCCTCCTGCACTACCAACTGCAGCGTGCCGCTGTTGCGCTTGCTGGATCAGGCGATCGGCCTGGATTATGTGTCGATCACCACGATTCACTCGGCGATGAATGACCAGCCAGTGATCGATGCCTACCACCACGAAGACCTGCGCCGCACGCGCTCGGCCTTCCAGTCAGTGATTCCGGTGTCTACCGGCCTGGCGCGTGGCATCGAGCGACTGTTGCCGGAACTTGCCGGGCGAATCCAGGCCAAAGCCGTACGGGTGCCGACGGTGAACGTGTCCTGCCTGGACATCACCATGCAAACCGTCAGCGACACCGATGCGACGGAGGTCAACCGGATTCTGCGCGACGCCGCCACCAGCGGCCCGCTCAAAGGCCTGTTGGCCTACACCGAGTTGCCGCACGCCAGTTGTGATTTCAACCACGACCCGCATTCGGCGATTGTCGATGCCAGCCAGACCCGCGTTTCCGGCCCCAGGCTGGTGAACATCCTGGCCTGGTTCGACAACGAATGGGGCTTTGCCAATCGCATGCTGGACGTGGCAGAGCACTATTTGCACATCGCCTCTAAACAACCTCAACAGTAATTCAGGAACTGCGACCCATGACCGTGTTGAAGATGACCGACCTCGATCTGCAAGGTAAGCGCGTACTGATTCGCGAAGACCTCAACGTCCCAGTCAAGGACGGTGTTGTCACCAGCGATGCGCGAATCCTGGCCTCGCTGCCGACCATCAAGCTGGCCCTGGAAAAAGGCGCGGCCGTCATGGTCTGCTCCCACCTGGGGCGCCCGACCGAAGGTGAGTTCAGCGCCGAAAACAGCCTCAAGCCGGTAGCCGAGTACTTGAGCAAGGCCCTGGGCCGCGACGTGCCGCTGGTGGCCGACTACCTGGGTGGCGTTGACGTGAAGCCTGGCGAAATCGTGCTGTTCGAAAACGTGCGCTTCAACAAGGGCGAGAAAAAGAACAGCGACGAACTGGCCCAACAATACGCCGCCTTGTGCGACGTGTTCGTGATGGACGCGTTCGGCACCGCTCACCGCGCCGAAGGCTCGACCCACGGCGTGGCCAAGTTCGCCAAAATCGCCGCAGCCGGCCCATTGCTGGCCGCTGAACTGGATGCACTGGGCAAGGCCCTGGGCGCTCCGGCGCAACCGATGGCTGCCATCGTTGCCGGCTCCAAAGTCTCCACCAAGCTGGACGTGCTCAACAGCCTCAGCACCATCTGCAACCAGTTGATCGTCGGCGGCGGCATTGCCAACACCTTCCTGGCCGCAGCCGGGCACCCGGTGGGCAAGTCCCTGTACGAGCCGGACCTGCTCGACACCGCCCGCGCCATCGCCGCCAAGGTCAGCGTGCCGTTGCCGGTGGACGTGGTCGTCGCCAAGGCATTTGCCGAAAACGCCGAAGCCACCGTCAAGCTGATCGCCGACGTGGCCGACGACGACATGATTCTGGATATCGGCCCGCAAACGGCTGCCAATTTCGCCGAACTGCTGAAGTCGTCCAAGACCATCCTGTGGAACGGCCCGGTTGGCGTGTTCGAGTTCGACCAGTTCGGCAACGGCACCAAAGTGCTGGCCCACGCTATCGCTGAAAGCTCGGCTTTCTCCATCGCCGGCGGCGGCGACACCCTGGCGGCCATCGATAAATATGGCGTTGCTGACCAGATCTCCTACATTTCTACCGGTGGCGGCGCATTCCTTGAATTCGTCGAGGGCAAAGTCCTGCCGGCCGTTGAAGTGTTGGAAAGCCGGGCCAGGGGCTGAGGCTCACGATCAGGAAAAGGAGCATTCCCATGATCAAGTCGTTGGCACTGGTGATCGCGGCGGGCCTGTTGGCCGGCTGCGGCAGCACGCCAAGTGCGGTGCCCGAGGCTGAAAAGCCCGGGCCTGCGCAGAAAAAAAGCTGCTACCAGGCTGACTGGCAAGCCGAGACCATGCCGGTGATCAACAAGCGCATCGGCAACGAGCGGCTGGAGAAATACGACACCGCGCCCAACGGTCAGGAACAGGGTTGCCCTTGATGGGTCTGATCAACTAACCGACAGCAGTGGCGGCCCTCGGGTCGTCGTTCGAGGACTGGCAATGAAAGGCGTTTTCGCCCTGGCAGCACTGGCCTTGTTGGCCGGCTGCAGCAGCATGAACATGTTCAGCAACAAGGCAGAGCCTGCCGACAAGTGGACCACCTGGACCTGCGACAGCAAGGCCGAGGTCAACTGGCGCTTTGCCAATGCGGCCCGCAACGAGGTGGATGTACGCCTCGGCGGTGCCGACCAGGTGTACCGCCTTAAACAGGAGGTTGCCGCCTCGGGCGTGCTGTACAGCAACGACCAGCTGGCGTTTCACCAAAAAGGTGAGGAAGGCCTGATTTACTGGGTCGCCACCGACGATTTGATTGGGCGTGGCTGTAAAGCTCAGTAACGCAGAACACGATCTCGAATGTGGTGAGATCCAAATGTGGGAGCGGGCTTGCTCGCGAATGCGGTGGCTCAGTCATGCATCAGGTAGCTGATAGACCGCTTTCGCGAGCAAGCCCGCTCCCACAGT
>NZ_JBARTQ010000021.1:0-42296 GCF_049645325.1 Pseudomonas sp.
ACGTTTGCAGGCCTTCTGGAACAGGTAATTGAGCCCGCAACGCCTGCTGAGTCAACAGCAAGCCAATGCCGCTGTCCTCAATCATGTACTGCAAGCGCTCCTGCGGATACTCCGGGTCAAACGGCACGTAAGCCCCGCCCGCCTTGAGGATTGCCAGCAAGCCCACGACCATTTCGATGGAACGTTCAACTGCAATGCCGACCAACACATCCGGGCCCACGCCGTGCGCAATCAGCTGATGGGCCAACCGGTTGGCGCGGGCATTCAACTCGGCATAGCTCAGCCGTGTTTCAACGAACGCTAACGCAAGTGCATCCGGAGTTTTCAGCACTTGCGCTTCGATCAACTGCTGAACTGAAGTGTCCAGCGGATAGGCTTCGGCGGTGGCATTCCAGCCTTGCACAATCAGTTGCTGCTCGGCCGGGCTCAACATCGCCAGCTCACCGAGCACGGTCTCGGCTTGCACAACGATGGCCTGCAACAAAGCCTGCCAGTGCCGCATCATGCGTTCGATCGTGTCGGCACCGAACAAATCTGTGGCATAGGTCAACGACGCCGCCAGACCACCTGCCACCTCACCCGTTTCCAGGGTCAGGTCGAACTGCGCCGTCCCGCTGTCCCACGCGACACCCTCGATGGCCAGTGCCGGCAGTTCAATTGTGCGAGTTTCGCGGCTCTGATGGTTGAACAGCACTTGGAACAACGGGCTGTGGCTAAGGCTGCGCTCGGGCTGCAGGGTATCGACCAGTTGTTCGAAAGGCAGGTCCTGGAATGTCTGGGCATCCACTACCGACTGATGAACCTGTTGCAGCAGGCGGCTGAATGACGGCGAGCCATCGAATTGCGCGCGCAGCACCTGGGTATTGACGAAGAAACCGACAAGGTTCTCGGTTTCAAGGCGATTACGGTTAGCCACCGGCACGCCGACACGGATGTCGTTCTGGCCGCTGTAGCGGTGCAACAGCATCTGGAAAGAGGCCAGCAACAGGGTAAAGAGCGTGACGTGTTCACGCTGCGCCATGTGCTGCAGTGCCTGGGCCAGCGTTTCGGGCAAGGCAAAGTCATAGCGCGCGCCGCGATAGCTCTGCTCGGCCGGGCGTGGGAAATCGAGAGGCAGCGCCAGTAACGGCTGCTCGCCTCCCAGCGTGTCGCGCCAGTACGCCAGTTGGCGCGCATTGTCGTCACTGGCACCCCATTGGCGTTGCCAGGCGGCGTAATCGGCGTAATGCAGGGGCAGCGCGGTCATCGGCGCTTGAATGCCCGCGCAGAATCCGCTGTAGAGCTGGACCAGTTCGTCGACCACAATCTGCATCGACCAGCCGTCAGAGATGATGTGATGCTGGGTGATGACCAACACGTGATGGTCCGGCTGGACGGCAAGCAGCTTGACGCGCATGAGCGGGCCGTTGATCAGGTCGAACGGACGGCGGATCTCCTCCTCAACGCGCTGTTCAATAACTGAGGCGTCGACGTGGTCCTTGAGCACCGGCAGCTCAAGGCCGGGATGAATCACCTGCCAGGCCCGGCCATCCGTTTCCACAAAGGTGGTGCGCAACGCTTCATGGCGCTGCACCAGCGCCTGGAACGCCTGCTCCAACGCCACGCTGTTCAGTTGCCCGCGCAAATGCAGCGCCGTGGGCACATGGTAGGCGGCGCTGTGAGGGTCCAACTGCCAAAGAAACCACTGGCGCTCCTGGGCGGACGACAACACCATCGGCTGACCCCGGGTGAGTGCCACCATCGGCACGCCATCCTGCGCCTGTAATCCCTCGCAGGCCTGGGCAAAGGCGCGCAAGGTCGGTTGTTCGAACAAAGCCCGCAACGGCACTTCGAGCTTCAGTGCATGACGCACCCGGGAAATGACCTGGGTCGCCAGCAACGAATGCCCGCCACACTCGAAGAAATGATCGTCCAGGCCGACCCGCTCAACCTGCAATACCGCCTGCCAGATAGCGGCCAACTGGTACTGCAACGGGTTCTGCGGGGCCTGGTAGACCGCTTGAGCCAGGCTCAGGTCAGGCTGTGGCAGCGCCCGCCGATCCAGCTTGCCGTTGTTGTTCAACGGCAAGGCCTGCAGCATTACCCAGTGCGCGGGCACCATGTAGTCCGGCAAGGACTGGCGCAACACCGCTGCCACGCTTTGCGGTTCCAGGGCATCCGACTGGGGCACGATATACGCCACCAACTGCGCACCGGTCGGCCCGTCCAGGGCAATCACGGCCGCCTCTCGCACCTGGGGCAAGGCTTGCAGGCAGGCTTCGATTTCACCCATCTCGATCCGGAACCCACGAATTTTGACTTGATGGTCGATACGCCCCACGTATTCCAGGGCGGCGTTTTCGTTGTAGCGGGCCAAGTCGCCGCTGCGGTAAAGCCGCGCGCCCGGCACGCCGGAAAACGGGTCCGGCAGGAAGCGTTCGGCGGTCAGCGCCGGACGCTCGAAATAACCTTGGGCCAGACCCGCCGACGCACCGATGCACAGCTCGCCGACGCCACACGTCGGCAGCAGTTCAAAGCCGCTGTCCAGCACATACAGCGCGCGCCCTGCGATGGCCCGCCCGATCGGCACGCCATACGCGTCATTGGCATCCGCCAGTTGGCAGTCGTGCACGCTGGAGACCACCGTAGCCTCGGTCGGGCCGTAGGTATTGAGCAGGCGGACGCTGCCCAAGCCGGCCGCGTGCCAGGCGCGTACGCCTTCCACGGCCATGGCTTCGCCGCCCACATGCACCTGGCGCAGGTTGCCCAGGGAACGGCCATCGACGGCGCATTCCTTGGCCAGCAAATACCAATAGGCGGCAGGCAAGTCGGCCAGGGTCACGCCGTGCTCGACGATCTCCCGCGCCAGCAACCCCGCGTCCCACAGCTCGTCACCGCGCATGATCAGCGCCGCGCCGACGCACAGTGGCGGGTAGCATTGCTCGACAAAGCCATCGAAGCTGAAGGTCGCAAATTGCAGCACGCGGTCAGCGGGCGTCAGCGCGCTGTAGCTTGCCGCGGTGTCGCAGAATTGATCGAGGGCGGCATGGTCGATGGCCACGCCTTTGGGCTGGCCGGTGGAGCCGGAGGTGTAGATCACATACGCCAGGTCGGCGGCGTCGGCGTGGTTGGGCGGATTGGTTGCCGGGTAGCCGGCGAGCTCTTCACCGAGCGCGCTGAACGCCACGCGTTGCAGCCCTGGCGGCAGTGGCAAGTCGGCCAGCAAGCCGGTTTCGCTAAGCAACAGGTTCAGGCGGCTGTCTGCGAGCATGTAGCCGAGGCGTTCAGCCGGGTATGCCGGGTCCAGCGGCACGTAGGCAGCGCCGCTTTTGAGCACTGCGAGCAGGCCGACGATCAACTGCGGGCCACGCCGGGAGGCCAGGCCCACACGTTGGCCCGGGCCCACGCCTAGCGCCAGCAGGCGATGAGCCAAGCGGTTGGCCCGCTGGTTGAGCTGGGCGTAGCTCAGCTGCGCGCCGCCCGCCTGCACCGCCAGCGCGTCAGGCGTGGCGTGCGCCTGGGCGGCAATGCGTTCATGCACGCGCACAGGCCGCGGGGCCGTGCGAGGCGACTGGCTGAGGGCGAGCAGGTTGTGTTGCGCACCGTCGTCCAGCAACTGCAGGTTGCCCAGTGGCGCCTGGGTATCCGCCACCAGTTGCACCAGCACGTGCTGCAGGTTGGCGCTCAGTTGCACGACCTGTTGCTCGCTGAAGCGGCCACGGTCGTAGCTGAACTCCAGGCGTAGGCTGGCACCCAATTCGATGCCCAGGGTCAGCGGGTAGTGAGTACGTTCGTGGTTGTGCAGCGTGCCGAAGGTCAAGCCGGCAGGCGCCCCCTGTTTCAGCGCTTCGGCCACCGGGAAGTTTTCGAACACCAGCAAGGTATCGAACAGCGCGGCGCCCTGCTGACCGGCCCAGCCCTGAATGTCGTAAAGCGGCACGTGTTCATGGTCGCGCAGGCTCAGGTTCAAGGCCTGCAACTCGACGAGCCAGGCGGCGGCCGACTGGGCTGGCGAGGCCGCGCTGACGATCGGCAAGGTGTTGATAAACAGGCCTAGTTGCTGCTCGATTCCCGGCAGTGGCGCCGAGCGCCCGGCGACGGTGGCGCCGAAGGCCACGCAATCCTGGCCAGTGTAGCGTTGCAGCAAGAGGCTCCAGGCGCCTTGCAGCACGGTGTTGAGCGTGACTTTGTGCTGACGGGCACAGTCGCCGAGGGCGCGGGTAAATTCGCGGTCCAGTGTGACGTGATGGTCTGCCATGCCACTGCCTTCAGTCGGCGCACGCAGCGCTTCAGCCAGCAAGGTGGGCGCTTGCAGCGGCGCCAAGGCGGCCTTCCAGAACGCCTCGCCCGAGGCCTGCTGTTGCAGCCACCCGAGGTAATCGCGGAACTGCCCCAGCGGCGCCGGCAGCACGTGGCCGGCGTAATGGGCGATGACTTCCCCCAGCAACTGCGCGTTGCTCCAGCCGTCCATCAGGATGTGATGACTGGTGAAGATCATGTGCCAGGTCGCGCCGGCACCGCGCACCAGCATCAGGCGAAACAGCGGCGCCGCATTCAACACGAAACCGCGCTCGCGCTCGGCGTTGGCCAAGGCGTCAAGGTCGGCGTGCGGGTCTTCAATCACCTGCAGTTGCAGGTCGACCTGGCGCTGGATCACCTGATGGGCGCTGTCCAGGCCCAGCCAGTGGAAACTGCTGCGCAAAATCTCATGCCGGTCCAGCGCCGCTTGCCAGGCGCGGCCGAAGGTCAGCAGGTCGAGGCCTTCAATGTCCAGGCGCAGCTGGTTGATGTACGCCTGAGCTTCGGGTTCATACAGGGAGTGGAACAACATGCCTTGCTGCATCGGCGACAGCGGGTAAAGGTCGGCGATGGCCGGCCCGGCGATGGGCAGCGCATCCAATTGCGGCTGCGTCAGGCGTGCCAGCGGGAAGTCCGACGGCGTCACCTGCCCGGCGGGCGTGTCGCAGCAGTGCTGGATCAACGCCTTGAGTTCGGCGCTGTATTCATCCGCCAGGCGCTGGATGGTCGACGCCTGGAACATCTCGCGACTGAACCCCCATTGCAGCGACAGCTCGCCGCCGTACACCTGCCCTTCCACCGTCAGCCAGTTGGCCAGCGGCGCTTCGGGGTCCTGGGCCTGGCCGCTGCCTTGGGTGGCCGGAACAAACAGCGCCGACTCATTGAACTGGCGATCGAACTGGCCCAGGTAGTTGAAGGTGATACGCGGCGCGGCGAGCCCTTCAAGGCACTCACGCACCTCGGGCGTCCCGAGGTAGCGCAGCAGGCCGTAGCCCAGGCCTTTGTCGGGCACGGCGCGCAGTTGCTCCTTGACCGACTTGATCGCCGTCGACAGTTCGCCGTCGGCGTGCAGGCGCACCGGGAACAGGCTGGTAAACCAGCCGACGGTGCGGGTCAGGTCGACGCCGTCGAACAGGTCTTCACGGCCATGGCCTTCCAGCTGAATCAGCGCCGCCGCCTGCCCGCTCCAACGGCTGACCACGCGCGCCAAGGCGGTCAGCAACAGGTCATTGACCTGGGTGCGATAGGCCGCCGGGGCGTCTTGCAGCAATTGGCGGGTGTGCTCGGCGTTGAGGCGGGTTTCGAGTGTGCTGCCCAAGCGGTTTTGCAGCCCGCCCGCGGGGTTGTCACTCGGCAGTTCGGCGTCAGCGGACTGCGCCTGCCAGTAAGGCAGTTGTCCGTTGAGGGTGTGCGCATGCGCTTGCAGCTGTTGCGCCCACTGTTGGTAGGCGCTGGTCTTGGCCGGCAACGGCGCTTGGCGATAAGCCTGTTGCAGGTCTTCGAGCAGGATGCGCCAGGAGACACCGTCGACCACCAGGTGATGCACCACCAGCAGCAAGCGCTGGGAGCCATCGGCCGTGGCGACAAGTACGGCGCGCAGCAACGGGCCTTGCGCCAGGTCGAGGCTGCGCTGGGCTTCGTCGCACAGCGCGGCCAGCTGAGTGTCGTCGTCGGCACTGGACTGCCACAGCACTGCGTCGGTGACCGGCGCGGCATGGGTTTGCTGCCAACTGTCGGCGTGCTGCACGAAACGCAGGAGCAACGCGTCGTGATGGTTGATCAGTTGCGCCAGCGCAGCCTCCAGGCGAGCAGGCTCCAGCGCCTCACGCGGGGTCAGCAGCAGCGATTGGTTCCAGTGCTGACGCGCCGGGATCGCCTGGGCGAAAAAGCCTTGCTGCACCGGCGTCAGGATCACCTCGCCGCTGACCGGGCCCTGGTCGATAACACTTGCCTGCTCAAAGGTCGCAACCAGTGCCAGGCTGCGGATGCTCTGGTACTGGAACAGGTCACGCGGGCTCAGGCGAATCCCAGCCTGACGGGCGCGGCTGACCACTTGGATGGAGATGATCGAATCACCCCCCAAGGCAAAAAAGTTGTCGTCCAGGCCGACCAGCTCAACGCCGAGTACATCGCTCCAGATCGCCGCCAAGGCTTTCTGCAGCGTATTTTCCGGCGCGACAAAACCCTGCTGCGGTGCAGCGTCCGGCAATGGCAGGGCCTTGCGGTCAAGTTTGCCGTTGGCAGTCACCGGCAGTTTTGCCAGGGTGATCAAGTGCGTCGGCACCATGTATTCCGGCAGGCTCTGAAGCAGCCAGGCCTTGAGGTCCGTTGGCGCTTCGCTGTCGAGTACCAGGTAGGCAACCAACTGTTTGCCGCCCTGCACCAGTACCACCGCCTCGCGCACCGCTGGGTGCTGCATCAGCCGTGTTTCGATTTCGCCCAGTTCAATGCGCAAGCCACGCAGCTTGACCTGATGGTCGAGACGGCCGAGGTATTCGATCACGCCGTCGGCACGCTGGCACACGCGGTCGCCAGTGCGGTAGAGGCGCTCGCCATCAACGAAAGGGCTCGGCACAAAACGTTCGGCTGTCAACGCCGGGCGCCGGTGATAACTGCGCGCCAGGCCGGTGCCGCCCAGGTACAGCTCGCCGCTGACGCCAGCCGGGACCGGGTTGAGCTGGGCGTCGAGCACGTAGGTAGCAAGGTTGGCGATCGGTCGGCCGATGGGCACGCTGTCGGCGCCTTCGTCGACACAGGTCCAGTGGGTCACATCGATCGCGGCTTCGGTCGGCCCGTAGAGGTTGTACAGTCCGGCGCTCGGCAACTTGGCGAACACCTGCAGCTGTGCATCCAGCGGCAAGGCTTCACCGCTGCACACGATGCGCTTGAGGCTGGTGCAGGCGCTCACGCCCGGCTCATGGATGAACGCCTGGAGCATCGACGGCACAAAGTGCAAGGTCGTGATGGCGTGGCGGCCGATGGTCTCGATCAGGCGCACCGGTTCACGGTGCTCACCTGGAGCGGCGACCACCAGGCGCGCGCCGGTCATCAATGGCCAGAAGAACTCCCACACCGACACGTCAAAGCTGAACGGGGTTTTCTGCAACACCGCATCGCCGGCATGCAGCCCGTACGCCTGCTGCATCCAGCACAAGCGGTTGACCAGCGCGCGATGGCTGTTGCCGGCGCCCTTGGGCTTGCCGGTGGAGCCGGAGGTGTAGATCACGTACGCCAGGTTGAGCGCCGCAACGGCAACGACGGGCGCCACGCTGCTGTAGGCGTCGAGCCAGCCCTGTGCGTGGTCCAGGGCGATTACCTGGATGCCTTCGGTGGGCAGTAACGCCTGCAGGCTGTGCTGGGTCAGCAGCAACTGGATGCCGCTGTCTTCGATCATGTAGGCCAGGCGGTCCTGCGGGTATTCAGGGTCCAACGGCACATACGCGCCACCGGCCTTGAGAATGGCCAGCAGGCCCACCACCATTTCGATGGAACGCTCGACACACACACCCACCAACACGTCCGGGCCAACGCCCTTTTCACGCAAGGCATGGGCCAACTGGTTGGCACGCGCGTCGAGCTCGGCGTAGGTCAAGGTGGTGGGCCCGAACACCAGCGCCGGGGCATGCGGCGTGCGCCGCACCTGGTCTTCGATCAACTGATGGACAGCGCATTCGGTCGGGTACGGTTCGGCGGTCTGGTTCCAGTTGCGCACCAGCCTGTGCTGCTCGTCGGCGTTCAACATCGGTAGTTCACCGATGCGCTGTTCGCCGTCGGCAACCATGGCGTGCAGCAGGCTGATCCAGTGGCGCGCCATGCGCTCGATAGACGGCGCATCGAACAAGTCATTGGCGTAGGTCAGCGCGGCATGCAAGGTGCCGGATTTTTCATAGGTGTCGAGGGTCAGGTCGAACTGGGTGGTGCGGCCTTGCCACTCCACCAGGGCCAACTCCAGCCCGGAGGCGGTGCTGACGGAGGCGATGTCCGCCACCACCGGCTGGTGGTTGTACATCACCTGGAACAGCGGCGTATGACTGAGGCTGCGCTCGACTTTCAGCGCCTCCACCAAACGCTCAAACGGCAGCTCCTGATGGGCCTGGGCGCCGAGGGCATGCTCTTTGATGCCTTGCAGCAACTCGGCGATGCGCGTTTGCCCCGTGAGCTCAGTACGCAGCACCTGGGTGTTGACGAAAAAACCGATCAGCCCCTCGACTTCACTGCGATTGCGGTTGGCGATGGGCACGCCGATGCGGATATCGCCCTGCCCGGTGTAGCGATGCAGCAACACGTTGAACGCGCCAAGCAGCAGCATGAACAGGGTGACATTGTGCTTTTTCGCGCAGCTGCGCAGTTGCGTGGCCAGTTCCGCGTCGATCGCGAAATTATGCCGAGTGCCCTGATAACTGGGCATGGCCGGGCGCGGGCGATCCGTGGGCAACTCCAGCACCGGGTGCTCATCGCCCAGGCGTGCCTGCCAGTATTCCAGCTGGCGCGCCTGCTCCCCGGCTTCCAGCCAGCGGCGCTGCCACAGGGCGTAGTCGCTGTATTGGATCGGCAGCGGCGGCAGTTGCGGCGTTTCGTTGCGGTCATGGGCGTCGTAGCAGCGGATGAACTCGTCGATCAACACGTTCATCGACCAGCCATCGGAAACGATGTGGTGCAGGGTCAGCAACAATACGTGCTGCTGCTCACCAAGCTTGAGCACCTGCACACGCAGCAACGGGCCGTGTTCAAGGTCGAAAGGCAGCAGCGATTGACGGGTCGCCGCATCATTGACGGCCTGCTCGCGCTCGGCGGGCGCCCATGCGCTCAAGTCCAGATGATCGATCGCCAGCGACGGCTCGACGGCGACCTGCACCAGGCGCTCATCGGCCTGACGCTGGAACACCGTGCGCAAGGTTTCATGGCGCGCCACCAAACTGGCGAAGGCCTGCTCCATCGCGCTGAAATTCAGCGCACCTGTGAGCCGCACCGCGCCCGGCAAGTTGTAGGCACCGCTGGCCGGGTCCAACTGCCAGAGAAACCACATGCGTTGCTGCGCGTAGGACAGCGCCTGGCGATCCTGCGCTTCCACCCCTGCCGGAATCGGAAACCGGGAAAAATCCACGCCTTCTTTCTGCAAGGCTTGCAGGAATAACTGGCGTTTTTCCAGGGGCAAACCGATAAACCGGCGAGCAAGTTTCAAGGAGTCTTCAGCATTCATTTGGGGGTGTCCGGAGCAATAGGCAGGAAGCACAAAGGCACGTCGTCCCTATAAAACGAACCGGGCAGGGAAAAATTAGCGCGGGAATGGGGGCATGGAGCGAGCTGTCATCAAGGGTTACATCAATCTCAGCAGCAGCACACGAACACCCGCTAGCATTGACGCACACCACTTTTTGCAACTACATTTAGTTACACGCAGGGAACGCCGTGTCCAAAAATGAAAAGCTGCTCGCCAAATTGCTCAATGAACGCATGGCATTCACTTGGCCTGATCTCGTAACGCTGCTGCACAGGCTTGGCTACACGCAGATTGAAGGGGCTGGAAGCCGCGTCAAATTCAACATCGGCGACCCAGTGCAATGATCACGTTGCACAAGCCTCACCCCGGCAACGAACTGAAACACTACATTCGGCGCCAGATCATCGAACAATTGAAATCAGGAGACCTGATTCAGTGAATAACCAATTGAAACACCAAGGCTACATCGGCTCGATCGAAGCCAGCCTCGAAGACAATTGCCTGTTCGGCAAAGTGTTGTTCATCAAGGCGCTGGTCAGCTATGAAGGAAAAACCGTGGCCGAGTTGGATGCGGCCTTCCGTGAAGCCGTGGACGATTATCTCGCGACGTGCCAAAGCCTGGGGCAAACGCCGGAGAAGCCTTGCAAAGGCTCATTCAATGTACGCGTCGGCCATGACCTGCATTTGGCGGCGGCCCTGGCAGCCACCCGCAAAAAAGTGACGCTCAATGATCTGACACGTCAGGCGCTGCATGAGTTTTTACAGCAGCACAGCGCCGACCCTTGCCCGGCAATCGGCTGATTACCCCAACCGTCTAAATCCCAGGACAGCTGACCCCAACACCACCGCTCCCGCCACCAACGCCACCCAGAACCCGCTGGTGGCGCCAAAATGGTCGATCATCCAGCCGGAACTGGCGGCGCCGATGGCCACGCCGATGCTCAGGCCGGTGATCAACCAGGTCATGCCTTCGGTCAAACGGCTGGGCGGCACGACTTGCTCGACCAGCGCCATGGACACAATCAGCGTGGGCGCGAAGAACAGGCCGGAGATAAAGATCGCCACGGCCAGCCCGGGGATGTTGGTCACCAGCAATAACGGCAAGGTGGTCAACGCCGTGGCCACGCCGCAGAACAGGAACTGTCGGGGCAGCGGCGCCTTGAGCTTGAGGGTGCCGAAGGCCAGCCCCGCGAGACACGAACCGATGGCGTACACCGACAGCACGATGCTCGCCGCCGCCGGCTGGCCCTGCTGCTGGGCGAAGGCGACGCTGACCACATCCACCACGCCGACGATCATGCCCATGGCCAACAGTAAAATCATCAGGATCAGCACCGACGGCGAGGCGATCAGCCAGCCGCCGTGATGCTCATGGTGCTCGTGCACAGGCGGCTCAGTCGCACGCTGCAGCACAAAGGTGGTAACGCCCACGGCCAGCAGCAACGCCGCGACCAAAGGCCCGGCTTCGGGAAACAGCACCACGCTCAGGCCGACGGAAATCGGCGGGCCGATAATGAAGCACACCTCATCGAGGACCGACTCCAGGGCAAACGCGGTCTGCAGCTTGGGTTGGCCGCGATACAACTCGGACCAGCGCGCGCGCACCATGGCCGACATATTCGGCATGCACCCGGCCAATGCCGCGAACACAAACAACAGCCAGTTCGGCGCCTGCAAGCGGGTGCACAGCAACAGCATCAATAACGCCCCGCCGCCGATCAACGCGGCAATTGGCAGCACTCTGCCCTGGCTATAACGGTCGACCAAACGTGAAACCTGCGGCGCGCAAAACGCCGTCGCCAGGGCAAACACCGCCGCCACCGCGCCCGCCAAGCCATAGCCGCCATGCACCTGCGAAAGCATGGTGATCAAGCCGATCCCGGTCATCGACACCGGCATGCGCGCCAGCATGCCCGCCAGCACAAAAGCGCGAGCGCCCGGGACCTGGAACAACTCGGCGTAAGGGTTTGCCATCCTGCTTAACCTCTTCATCAGTGCCTTGAAACTTGCTATCTCACAGTATCAGGGCAAGATACCCGTGGCCCAGTTCGACGGCGAAATGGACGCGCAATTGCAACGCATCACCGACAAGGCATGCAGAGCATACACACGTAAAACAGCTCGTCCGCCCTTTTTCCGGAGCCCATCATGCAGCGCATCGGTTTCATCACCTTTCCCGGTTTCGGCGTCATGAGCTTCGCCGCGCTGTCCGTCTTTGAGAGTGCCAACAACGACGTAGGCAAAGCCCATTACGATGTCAGGCTGCTCTCCGAAACTGGCGGACCGGTACGCAGCTCCCTGGGGGTAATCGTGCACACCGAACGCTTCGATGACACCCCGTTCGACACGGTGATCATCGGCGGCGGCAGTGATCGCGAATTTACCGCGCCGCTGCTGGCTTATCTGCGACACGCCGCCCTGCACAGCCGCCGCCTTGCGGCCACCTGCTCCGGCACCTTTTTTCTGGCACAGGCGGGGTTGCTCGATGGTGTGCGAGCGACCACCCACTGGTTTTTCGCCGCAGAATTGCGCGCGCGCTACCCTGAGGTCCGCCTGGAAGAAGAGCGATTGTTTGTGATCGACGGATCCATTTGGACCAGCGCCGGCATGACGGCAGGCATTGATCAAGCCTTGGCCATGGTCGAAGCCGACCTGGGGCCGGCAGTCGCCCGCTCCGTGTCGAAAAACTTTATTCTTCAGAGCCGCCGCGTGGCAGGCCAGCCACAACGTTCGGTGCTACTGGATATGGAACAGAAAACCGACCGGATTCAGGCGGCCATGGCCTATATGCGCAACAACCTGCATCGCGCCTTGCCCCTGAGTGAACTGGCAGACGTCGCGCACCTGAGCCTGCGCCAGTTCAGCCGGGCGTTTCACGCGCAAACCGGGCTTTCACCGGCCAAAGCCGTGGAAAAGCTACGCATCGAAGCAGCCGTGGCGCTGATCCAGGATGGACGTCACCCCCTCGACAACATTGCCCGCCAGACCGGGTTTGGCGACAGCGAGCGCATGCGTCGGGCGTTCATTCGCCAGTTTGGCGAGCCGCCACGGGTGATAAGACGTACGGCGAGAAACCCCGCCGATGCGAGCGCAATGTCCAGAAATGAGGGGTAAATGGCCTTTGCCGGCGCTTAGGCTGGCCTAAGCTTGATCTCAGCGACCATCCCTGAGGAACCCTTATGAAACGTTGTGCACTGGCCTTCTGCGCCCTGTTTTCGCTACTCCCCCTCACGCCCGTTTTCGCGACCCCTCAAGAGGATGAAACCCGCGCGTTTTTTACTCGGTTTGTCGAGGCCCAGAACGCCCATGACCTCGTCCAGATCAAAGCCATGCTCTGGGACTCACCGAAAATGCTTTGGTTTGCCCGCGGCGAAGCCAACTGGGGCCCCGACGGCGTCGTCAGCAAGCTCAAGGACTATTACAAAGGCACCTGGCAACTGAAACCCGATATGAGTCACTTCAGCGTGGTGATGGTGAACGACAAAGTCGCCCAACTGATGGTCCCGGTGGCCTTCACCCGCGGCCACCCTGGCGAAGCGCCACAGGTCGACACGTTCCTGATCAGCCAGACACTGTTGAAAGACAAAGACGGCTGGCATGTCGCAAGCATCCTGCCGGTCGCCGATACCCACTTTAAATAATCACACCAGCCGCTTGATCTGCTTGTGCCGCCAGACCAGCCGGTAATACGCCGTTTGCAACGCCAGCATCGCCAGGTAGGTCACGGGAAACGCCATCCACACCCCTTCCAGCCCGAAGTGCGCGTTAAACAAATACGCGAATGGCAACTCAACGCACAGCACACAGAAGATCGAAATGGCGACGGGCATCAGCACCACGCCGCTGGCGCGCATGATCCCGCCGATCACCGCCTGGAAACCGAACACCAGGATGCTCCACAGCATGATGTGCAGCAGGTGTTCGGCATTCACCCGCGCTGCGTCGTCGGTGATGAACAGGCCCAGCAGCCAGTGCGACAACAGGTAGCCCAGCACGATCAAGCCACCGGTGAGGCAGGTGTTGATCAACAACCCCGTGCGCAGGATCGGCCCGATGCGCTCCAAGCGTCCGGCGCCAATCGCCTGGGCACCGAGAATCGACGCCGTGATCGCAATCGACAACGCCGGGAACTGCACGTAATTGACGATTTGCGTCACCGCACCATAGGCGGCCGTGGCCTGGGAGCCGTGGCTGTTGACCAGGGCGAGGATGACCAATTCCGACAGCGACAGCACCACCATCTGTAAACCCGTGGGCAGGCCGATCCGCAGGACTTTGCCGAGAATCGCGCGGTCCAGGCGCAGGGCCGCGAGCAGTTCGCGGTCCGGCGCCATCACATGGTTTTTATGCCGCAGGCGCAGGATCAGAAACAGCATGGCCAAGGTATTCCCCACCAAACCTGCGTACACCGCGCTCTGGATGCCCATGGGCGGCAGGCCGATCCAGCCGCGAATCAGCGCCGGGGTCAGCAGCAGGCCGACCAGGGTTGAAACCATCAGTGCCAGCAATGGCGTAATCGTGTCGCTGACACCTCGCAGCAACTGGGTATAGAGGATAAACACCAGCAGCAGCGGCATGATCAACATCATCACCTGGGCGTAGCCGACCGCATCGTCCAACACATCCAGCGGCGTGCCAAGCGCGTGCAAGGCCGGGCGCGCGAACAGGCTGCCGAGCACTGCAGCGATCAACCCCACCAGCGCCCCGAGGGTCAAGGTGGCGCCGGTGATCACCTTGACCAGCGCCGTTTCCTGGGCGCCCCATGCCTGGCCGATCAGCACTGACGCGCCTGCCCCCAGACCGATCACCAAGGCAATAAAGAAAAATACGATGGGGAACATCCCCGAGACCGCCGCCAGCGCCTGGGTGCCGAGCATTTGCCCGACATAGATGCCGTTCAGCGTGCCGGAAAAACTTTGCAGGAAGTTGGACAGCACCATCGGTGCCAAAAAGATCAGGTAGATCTGCCACAACGGCCGTTGTTGGGTGACTTCCATGGTGGTTCGGGTCCCGGAATTATTGTTGGACGGGGAAAGCATTGCGCGACAGCCAGGCCAGGTACGTCTGCACGTCAACCGGCCACTGTGCAATCGCGCGGGAGAAGCCCACTGTTTCATCAGCAAACAGTGCCCGTGAAGCGTCTTCGAAACCTGGCAGGCCGCCGCCGATGGCACTCATGAAACGATAGCTGGCTTCTTTGGCCAGGCGCACCTGATCACGCGAGGCGTGTGCGCTGCGCGCCTCATCCACCAACCGGCGCAACGCCGCCGAGGCGCCGCCGCGCTGCTGGCCAAGCCATTCCCAATGGCGCGGCAACAGCGTGACTTCGCGGGCCACCACGCCCAACTTCGGACGGCCGACTGCGGGCGTTGCAGGCGGCTCGTCATCCGCTTCGACGGGGGCCGGCTGCTCGGGCGCATACCCCGCCGGCCAGGGATAGTCGACCTGGCTGCCGGTGTTATCGTCGAAAACCAGGAAACTGCCGGTTGCCAACGCCAGATTCGAAAGGGCGTCGGCAACCTCGGAATACGCGCCAGCCGCCACGCGTTGGTGACGGACGAAGGCGGTGCATGAAGGAGTTGTTTGCGTAGGCACGACTTATTACCCGGGTGTTATTTATTTTACCCGGATCATATTAGTCAACAAAGTGTGGTTTGCAAGGTTAGTGCGCAAAAACCTCCAGTTGCGCCTCGCGCACCGTTGCGCACATTCGCTGCACAGCGGGTTCGCGCAACACACATTCGGCAATGGCAGGTTCCAATTCCACCCGCAAGCGTCGGCCCAGCGCCCTCGCGCCAAACCGTGCGTCATGCTCGCGGCACAGCCACGCCCGCGCCTGTTCATCCAGCGTCAATGAGCGCTGCTGGGTGGCGAGGCGCTGATTGAGTTTGCCCAACTCCACGTCCAGCAGTGCAGCCAGCCAGTGGTCGTCGATCGGCTCGAACATGAGGATACGGTCGATGCGGTTGAGAAATTCCGGCTCGAAATGCCCGTGCAACGCCTCTTCCAACACCGCCGCCTCCGCCCTGGCGAACAGCCGCAGCACGCGGCGCCAGCCGTGCGCAAATCGCTGGCGGTGGCGCCGTGCCTGCTGCGCGCCGACATTGCTGGTCATGAAGATCAGGCTGTTGCGAAAGTCCAGCGTCCGCGTGCCACCGGCCAGGGTCAATTGGCCATTTTCGAGGATGCCCAACAAGCTGCGCACCACTTCCTGGCTGGCTTTTTCCAGCTCATCGAACAACACGATGCCCGGCCGGCTGTAGGTGCCCTGGATCAATTCACTGTTGAACAGGCTGATGCCCTCCTTGCTGCCCACATACCCCGGCGGCGCGCCGGTGAGCGCCGCAGCGTAATGTTCCCGAGCCAGGGTGTGCATGTCGATGCGGCAAAAACCATCGGCCCTGCCGTGCAGCGCCTGGGCCAGCAGGCGCACAATTTCAGTCTTGCCCACGCCGGTCGGCCCCATGAACAGGTTGACGCTCAGCGGCCGCTCCCGTTCGCCAATATCGGCCTTGACCACCTTGAGCAAACCTTCCACCTGAGCCAGCGCGGCGTCCTGCCCCACGATCCGGCTGCGCAGCAACGCCATTACCTGTGACGGTTCAAAGGTAAAACGCATGCCCTACTCCGCCGTCTTTTGTTTGCCACCGTGAGGCAACTGCCCCACCGGGCACTCGGCGACACCGACCGTGCTGCGGGTGATTTTCTCGACATTCTCCTGGGCCTTTTGCGCATCCAGCACCCAGGTGCGGTAGAACTCGAACGGGCAGTCAGCCACGCCCTTGTCGCCATCGCCCGAGGCATGCATGCCGGTGTAACCCCGGTGCAGCAACTTGAACAGGTGGTTCTGCGACTGGTCGTTGGCCCGCGCGTCGCGGATCTGCGACACCGACAGTTGCGCGTACTGAATGCCCATTTCCTCTTCGCCGCACTCGCCCAGCGTGCGCCCATCAAAACCAATGATCGCCGAGTGGCCGAAGTACGAATACACGCCGTCGAACCCGGCCGCATTCGCCACCGCCACGTAACAATTGTTCGCCCAGGCCATGCTCTTGGACATCTGCACCTGCTGCTCCTTGGCCGGGTACATATAGCCCTGGCAGCGCACGATCAGCTCGGCGCCCTTCATCGCACAGTCGCGCCAGATCTCCGGGTAGTTGCCGTCGTCGCAGATGATCAGGCTGATCTGCATGCCTTTGGGCCCCTCGCACACATAGGTACGATCCCCCGGGTACCAACCCTCGATGGGGCACCACGGAATGCATTTGCGATAACGCTGCACGATTTCGCCGAGGTTATTGATCAGCACCAGCGTGTTGTACGGCGCCTTGTGCGGGTGTTCTTCGTGGCGCTCGCCAGTCAGGGAAAACACGCCCCAGGTGTTCGCCTGGCGGCAGGCCGCCGAGAAAATCGCCGTCTCTTCACCAGGAATACTGGCGGCGGTGGCCATCATCTCATCGTGGTCGTACATGATGCCCATGGTGCTGTACTCGGGAAACACCACCAGGTCCATGCCCGGTAGGCCGTGCTTCATGCCGACGATAATCTCGGCAATCTTCTTCGCGTTCTCGATGACCTCGGCCTTGCTGTGCAGGCGCGGCATCTTGTAGTTCACCACCGCGACACCGACGGTGTCGGGGCTGCTGGAAATGTCGCCATGACGCATAACAACGCTCCTGGGCTAGTGACTGATCATCCACGGCCGAGGCCCGGTTTTGGTCTTGAGGCCCAGCGGGTTGGCTTTGCTCGGCAGCACTTTCTTGCTGGTGCCGCAGCAACTGCACCCCGCCGGGTGGCGTCGGCTTTCCTGATATTCACCGACGGTCTGCGGCGCATGGGCGCTGCGTTCGTTGCCGGCGATGGCTTTGCGCTGGTTGGCTGAAAGAATGCTCAGCGCCGGCGCCGACACCTGCAGTTGCCCGCCAGCCGAGGCGCAATACGGGCACTCGCTGGGGTCATGGCGCTGGGCAATCGGGCGCAACATCGTGAACGTGCCGCAGGTTTCACAGCTGTATTCATAGGTCGGCATGGCTACAGGTCCGGTGCGATAGGCAGGTCGATGCTGCCGTCGAGGAATTTGGTCGGCCCGTTGGCGTTGGGGTTGATGTCGAACTCGAAGATCTCGGTGGGCAGCCACAAGGTTGCGCAAGCGTTTGGAATATCCACCACGCCGCTGATGTGCCCCTGCACCGGCGCCGAACCGAGCAGCGCATAACCCTGGGCCGGCGAGTAGCCGAACTTGGTCAGGTAGTTGATCGCGTTCAGGCAGGCCTGGCGGTAGGCGACGTTGACGTCCAGGTAATGCTGCTGGCCCTGTTCGTCCACCGAGATGCCTTCGAAGATCAGGTAATTCTTGTAGTTCGGGGTGATCGGGCTGGGCTTGAACACCGGGTTCTTGATCCCGTACTTGGCCATGCCGCCTTTGATCAGCTCGACTTTCATGTGCACCCAGCCGGCCATCTCGATGGCGCCGCAAAAGGTGATTTCGCCGTCGCCCTGGCTGAAGTGCAAATCGCCCACCGACAGCCCGGCGCCGTTGACGTAGACCGGGAAGAATATCTTCGAGCCGCGGGACAAATCCTTGATGTCGCAGTTACCGCCGTGCTCACGCGGCGGCACCGTGCGCGCGCCAGTGGCAGCAGCGTCGTCACGGGCCTGGCCCTTGAGCTTGCCCATGTGCGCGGTGGCGGCCAGCGGCGCGTTGGCCAGCGGCGGCACACGTGTCGGGTTGGTGTCGATCAGTTCCTGTTCGCGGCGGTTCCAGTCGGCGAGCATCACCGGGTCGGGCAGGCAACCGATCAAACCGGGGTGGATCAACCCGGCGAAATTCACCCCTGGGATATGCCGCGAACTGGTGAACATCCCCTTGAAATCCCAGATGGCTTTTTGTGCGCTGGGGAAGTGGTCGGTCAGAAAGCCGCCGCCGTTCTGGCGTGAGAAGAAACCGTTGAAGCCCCATTGCGATTCGGCTTTGGCGCCGATGTCGAGCAAGTCCACTACCAGCAGGTCACCCGGCTCAGCGCCGTGTACGCCGACTGGGCCGGAGAGATAATGCACGGTGGACAGGTCCACATCGCGCACGTCGCTGGCGTCGTCGTTGTTCTTGATCGCGCCGGCGGTCCAGTCGTAGGTTTCCAGGATGAAATCGTCGCCCGGCTTTACCCAGCAGGCCATGGGAATATCCGGGTGCCAGCGGTTATGGATCTGCTCGTTTTCGGTGACGGGCTGGTTGAGGTCGACTTTGATCAGCGTTTCGGTCATGGGCTGGCTCCTGGACGGATGACGTGTTGCGTTCAATCCAGTCTCAGGCGCGCAGGGCAAACGGAAAATACGTTGGATGACGTATAAAACCCGAGAGTGCCGATTTATTCCATCAATTCGCTCAATGTCAGGTTCAGCGTTTACTGATTGGACGCAACGTCTGGGGGTGTTTAGATTCCGCGAGACAGATAGCTTTTAGCCATCACTCCCTAACCCTTTGAATATCGAGCCTTTCCATGAACAAACCCGTCTCGTTGGCGACGCGTATCGGCCTGGGCTTTGCGTCCACGCTGTCGTTGCTGGTGTTGATCACTGCCGTCGGTATTCAACGCGTGGGCTTTATCGACAGCACCCTCAAGGACGTGGGCGAAAAAGCCGCCGTGGCACAGCGCTACGCCATCAATTTCCGCGGCAGCGTGCACAACCGCGCCATCGCCATTCGCGACGCGGTGCTGGTCAAGGATGAGCCGGCGCTGAATCAGCACCTGGCCGAGATCGACCAGCTCAAGCGCGATTACCAGGACTCCGCGGTGATGCTCGACCGCCTGTTCGGCGCCTCCGCCAGCGCCGACGAAGCTCGCCTGCTTACCGACATCAAGGCCATCGAGGTGCAGGCCCTGGCTTCCTCCGAGCGCGTGGTCAACCTGCGCAGCGCCAATGACATCGCCGGTGCCCAGGCACTGCTGCTCGCACAGACCTCGGGCTACTACACCGAATGGCTCAAACGCGTGAACGCACTGATCGACTTCGAAGAAGCCCGGATCAAGCAGCGCCTGGACACGGTACAAGCCACCGCCAGCCAGTTCGCGTTGCTGATGATCGCCGCCAGCGGCGTTGCGATTGTATTGAGCGTATTGGTGTCGCTGCTGATCATCCGCAAGGTCAAGACCACCCTCGGTGCGGAGCCGGAAGACGTGGCCGAAGCGATTCGTCGCCTGGCCAACGGTGAGTTGAACCAGACGATTGAAACCCGCTACCCCGAGAGTGTGATGGGCATTCTCAAAAACGCCCTGTCACGCCTGGGCGATACCATCACCGAGGTGCGCGCAGCCTCCCAGGCGGTGCGCCAGTCCTCGGTCACCCTGTTGTCGGTGGCCGGCGATAACCGCCAGCAAATCACCCTGCAAACCAGCGAAGCCGAACATGTGGCTGCGGCGATCACACAAATGGCCGCTTCGGTCAGCGAGGTCTCGGGCTATGCCACCGCCGCGTCCAAAGCGACCATCCTGGCTGACGCCGAAGTGGGCAGCGGCCGCCGCCTGGTGGGCGAAATGACCGTGGCCATCGAAGAGTTGGCGACGATCCTCGACCAGGCCACCACCTGCGTCAACCAAGTGTCCAGCGACAGCGCAACCATCGAAACCGTGATTGAAGTGATCAACGCCATCGCCGCGCAAACCAACCTGCTGGCGTTGAACGCCGCGATTGAAGCGGCGCGCGCCGGTGAACATGGGCGTGGGTTTGCGGTGGTGGCCGATGAAGTGCGCTCACTCGCCACGCGCACCCAGGAATCCACCCAGGAAATACGCGACATGATCGGCAAGCTGCAAAGCGGCACCCAGGACGCAGCCGACATCATGCAGCGCAGCCGCAGCCTGGCCCAGATCACCGTGACACAGACCCGCGACTCCCAGGCAGCGCTGGGCAGGATCAGCCAGGAAGTGAGCGCGATCAATGCAATGAACGCGCAGATCGCCAGCGCGTCGGTGCAACAAAGCGCCGCCGCCGAAGAAGTCGCGCAGAACGTCACACGCATCCACAGCTCCACCGTGCAATCGGCCGCCGGCTCCGAAGTGACGGAAAGCTCCAACCGCGAACTGGCGGAGTTGGCAGACCGGTTGAGCACCCAGGTGGCATTCTTCAACGTCGCGCAGGGCTGAGGCTTTAGCGCTCGCCGTAACCCATGGCAGGCGGCATCTGGAACCCGCCAAGAACGTCGGCCAGGCACTCGGCGAACATTAGGGCAGTGCCCGTTGAGGCAGGGTTGAGCCTCTCCACAGCGGCGATATAGCCTTTCAGACGAGCAATTCAGTGGCACTGAGGTAACTGCTGTCGGTACTCACAGCTTTTTACCCACAGCATGCAGCGTATCGAGGTGAGGCATCAGCACCACGCTTTCCTGCTCATTGGGGTCGGACCGTGCTACCAGCACCGACACCGGTTCGGCGGTGTCGTTATAAGGCTGATGGGGCATCCCCGCCGGAATATAGAAAAAGTCGCCGGGGTGAATAATTTCGTGGTTTTCCAACTGCTGGCCGTACCACACGCTGGACACGCCCGTCAGTGCATAGATCGCCGTTTCGTGGCCTTCATGCATATGGGTCTTGGCCCGGGCGCAGGGCGCAATGGTGACAATTTGCAGGTTTATTCCGGTGGCCCCCACCGTCTCGGTGGAAATGCCCACGGTATTGTGCAGGCCTTGCTTGCCAATCACGACAACGCGGGGACGAAGCAGGCGGCAGGTCTTGTTGTCAGTCATCCGGGCAGGCTCGGTGTATGGTCAGGTATCTGTGTAAACACCTGGGACTACCCGGTTATTCCATGGGTTACTCGTGTGGGAGCTGGCTTGTCTGTCATGACATCAACTGGGTGTACCTGACAGACCGAGGTGCCTGCATCGCAGGCAAGCCACAGAAAAACAGATGTGCTTCTGCTTCTGCTTTTGCGCTGCTTGTGCCGTTGATCTGGCTTCTGCTTCAACCACTCAGGTCGGCTTTCAGGCCGCCGTGCTGTAGATCTTGATCTTGATCTTGATCTCAGGCGCCCCGTTAACCCCGATGGCCGCACGCAGGCTTGAATCCGTGGGTAACCCGGCAAGGATGCCGGGTTAGCCGCCCCGCGCCATGGATGGCGCGTGGCGGCGGCCCACGGATTCAAGCCGGAGTGCGGGCACACCGAGCCACAGCGAGGTGCCGAGTGGAGGGGCAAGAGCCCTTTTGGTTACTTTTGGGGCTCCTTTCCAAAAGTGACCCGCTGTAAGAGCGGAACCCATAGAAGCCCTCACCCCAACAACGGATATACCCCCAATCAGGCATTCCCAGCCAGCCTCAACCGCGCCGCCTGAGTAAAATCCAACATCCGCTTAAGCGGCCGCACAGCGTGAGGAACCACCGAAGGCTCCACAAAAATCTCATTACTGCCTTCACGCAAGCACTGCAGCGTACGCTCAAGCGTATTCATCGCCATCCACGGACAATGCGCGCAACTGCGACAAGCCGCGCCATTGCCGGCAGTAGGCGCCTCGACAAACACCTTGTCCGGGCACAGCTGCTGCATCTTGTAGAAGATGCCCCGGTCAGTCGCCACGATGAACGTCTTGTTCGGCAAACGCTGCGCCGCAGCAATCAGCTGGCTGGTAGACCCCACCGCATCAGCCAGTTCGATGACGGCCGTCGGCGACTCCGGGTGCACCAGGATCGCTGCGTCGGGGTACAGCGCCTTCATGTCCTCAAGCTGCTTGGATTTGAATTCCTCGTGGACGATGCAGGCACCGTCCCACAGCAACATGTCCGCACCGGTCTGGCGCTGGATGTAGGTGCCCAGGTGCTTGTCCGGGCCCCAGATAATGGTCTCGCCGTTGTCCATCAGGCTCTCGACGATTTCCAGCGCGCAGCTGGAGGTCACGACCCAGTCCGCACGGGCTTTGACCGCCGCCGAGGTATTGGCATACACCACCACGGTGCGTTCGGGATGCTGGTCGCAGAACGCCGAGAACTCATCCACCGGGCAGCCCAGGTCCAGGGAGCACGTGGCTTCCAGGGTGGGCATGAGGATGCGTTTTTCGGGGGTGAGGATTTTGGCGGTCTCGCCCATGAAACGCACACCGGCGACCAGTACGGTCTTGGCCGGGTGGGCAGCGCCGAAGCGGGCCATTTCCAGGGAATCGGAGACACAGCCGCCGGTTTCTTCGGCCAGGGCCTGAATCACCGGGTCACAGTAGAAGTGGGCAACCAGCACCGCGTCCTGAGCCTTGAGCTCGGCGGCGATGGCGGCGCGCAGGCTCGCCTCTTCGTCGGCGCTGAGGGCTTTGGGCTGCTTGGCGTCGAGGTGGGCTTGAACCAGAAGGCGTTCGGAAATTTGCGTCATGTTCGCAAGACCTGCAGGCGCAGTTGCGCGAAAGTCGAGTATACCACCGGCTCTGGAGCCCTTCGGGCGCCGCCGGACGAAGTGATTGTGTTCATCAAGCACGGGTTCAGGTGAAGCTGCGCAAGGCTACAGAATATCGAATCGATTCAAAAGCCTAATCTGGCATTGCGCCCCACGCAGGAAAGGCAAAAAAGCGGGAAGGCCCGTCACGGGGCCTTCCCGCTTTTACCGTGCCGAAAATCAGCGCATCAGCACGTCGGGGTCTTCCTGCAGCATGACCGAGTCATGCAGGTTGGCCAGCGCGTTCTTCAACGTTGACTGCTCCAGCGCATCCCTGGATTTTTTGCTTTCCTGGGCCGCGCGTTCAAGCAGCGCCAGATAGTCGCGCCTGGAGGCGCTCTCCTTCGGCACCACGGTGTCTTCGACCTGTTTGGCCATCACATACTTCTGCGTATGCGTGTTCTGGGAAGCCGTTTGCGTGACCGAGGCATTCGCCAGTTGACCGTCCTTATAGGCGATGCTCGCAATGCTGCTGGCCTTGTCCTGCACTTGCACATACAGGTAGTTCTGCGACTCAGCGTTGGTCCCCAGCGTCGGCGGCTTGCCACCGTCGAGGCTCTGGTGAACGTTCGCCGAGAGCACCGACTGCTGATGTTGAGTCACGCTACGGTCCGCCGTGCCACGACCGCTGACCTGAGTCTTCTGTGACACGCGGTAGGAAAAGCTATCGATTTCCGAAGGACGCATCGGGTTGGAACGGCCCGCAGCCTGGTTGATCGAGGCCTTGAAGTCAGCCAGGCCGGTGAGCAAGCCCTTGTCAGTCGGGTTGCGGGTCAAGGCGTCCGAGGTGGCGCCCTGTGGATAGTTGCTGTTCATGGCGCTGAACGCGTCCTTGAACATCGCCATCAGGTCCGCGTTGGCACTGCCCCGTTTCTCGACCCGGTCGAACTGGGCAAGGTAGGTTTTCAGGGCCTTGGCTTGCTGTTTGGCATCGCCGAGGATCGCTACGTTTTTCAGGTCCACGGCCAGGTCAATGTTGCCGGCCGGCCCGCTCATGCGGGTGGTGCGGCTCTGGCTGTCGCCGTGAAAGGCCAGCGTCAGGTCATCGCCATGCTGGGCTTTGACTTGGGCATTGAGGTCCACGGACGCCAGCACTTTGGTATCGAATTGGGTCAGTTTGCCCAGGTCGAGTTTGGGCGGCACCGCCATCAACCCGTCGACCGAAGCCTGGAAGGCGCTGCCCAATTGGCCGACCGCCTTGAGCTCATCGGCGGTCAAGTCGCCACCCTCGACCGTGGCCTGCACACCCAGGCCATCTTTCTGGCTGGACAGGCTGAAGGTGACGGTTTTGCCGCTGGCTGTCTTGATGCTCAGGCTGACCTGGTTATCCGCCTTGCTGTGCAGCGCGGCCTGATCCGTCTTGATCCCGGCGGCGTCCCCGGCACGGTCAGCCGTGGTAGTGAGCACCGACTGGGAAATGCCCGCGCCGCCGCCTTTAATGAACTGATCCACCAAGGTTGCCCCCAAATCGCTGTAGCGACTGGCGGTAGTAACCGAGTTGAAGCGGGTGTTCATCAATTGCGTGACGGCGTCCTGGCTGCTGCTTTCCCAGGTGCGTACGTTTTCCTGGCCGGGCAACACGCCGTTGCGCGTGTAGACATCGACGGCATCAGCCACCGGGTTGCCGAGGCTGACCACCGAAGACGGCCGGGCCGCAGAAACATCGAGAGGGTTCGCCAGCGTCGCCGCAGGTGCAGGCACGGCGGCGCGAAGGATGAGGGGATTGGGCGCGATAACAGGCGTTAGCGTATTCATGACAGTCCGTGTCTTAAAAGCCGAGTAGCTTTCAATCTAACCAAGACACGCCGGTAATGACAGGGTTGCGGCCAAATATGATGGCAAAGAGCCTGCCAAAAAACCGGCTCTTTGCCCGGTTACGCGGGGTTAGAAGCGGTAAGTCACCGAACCACCAAAACCATTCGCGCTGTTTTCATACTTGGCGTCGTAGTTGAGCGCCAACTGCGGGTTGTTGTCGCGAATCTTGATCGGCTCTTCCTTCAGGTAGGAATAGGCCACGTCAAAGGTCAGGTTATCCACGGGCGTCCAACCGGCGCCCAAACTGAAGACGGTGCGGTCGCCGGTGGGAATACGGACAGAACGGTCGGTGTTATTGGTCGGTGTCTGGTCCACTGAGAAACCGGTACGCAGCACCAGCTGTTTGTTGAGCTGGTACGACAGCCCGATGGCATGCGACCACGTGTCGTGCCAGTGTTGCTGCTCAGTGATGGAATCCAGGCCCGCCAGTTCAGCGGTAAGGTCAGACACGCCGCTGTTGTTCACCGTGATCTTCTTCAACTGGCTCCAGCGCGTGTAGGTGCTGCCTACGTAGAGCGTCAGGTCATCCGTCAGCTGGTGAGTGACAGAGAAGTCCACGGAGGACGGCGTGGTGACATTCAGCTTGGCGTCGTACTTCTGCGGCCCACCGTCCAGCAGGTCGGAGAGAACGCCCGACGCGTCGGTCTTGCCGGTCAGGTGATACACCACTTGCGAATGGTAGGTGACGCCGATACGTGTGCTGTCCAGGGCCTGCACCAGGATGCCGGCGTTGAAGCCCATGGCGGTGTCGTCGCCCTTGATTTTGACCGCTTCCGTGCCCAGCCCGAACGCCGGCACTTTGGAATCCAGCTCCCCGTTGATCTTGTTGAACGTCGGGCCAAAACCTACCGAAACCTTGTCGTTGAAGGCATAGCTGACCGTTGGCTGCACGGTGATGACCTGAACCTTGCTCTTGTTGCCAAAGCCATTGCCCTGGAAGCTGTGTTCATAGTCCGTCACCAGGCCGAACGGCGCGTAGATCCCCAGGCCAAAGGCCCAGTGCTCATCAATCGGAGTGACCAGGTAACCCATCGGCACGGCAATGCCGGGGACCATGTCGCCCTTGTTGGTGCCCGGGTTATCGACGCCGCCTTGGGAAGAACTGGCGTCCTTGATGTTGGTCTTGGCATCGAGGTAGGTCGCCCCGATGCTCACTTCATTCTGTTTGATACGGGACATGCCCGCCGGGTTGCCAAACACCGTGCTGGCGTCATCGGCCGAGGAGGAGCGACCGGCGTAGCCTGTACCCATAGAACTGATGCTTTGTTCGTTGAGTGCAAAACCACCGGCGAGCAGCTGTGTGGAGGCAAGCGAAATGGAGAGCGCCAAAGCGCCTTTAAGAGTTTTGTTATTCATTATTAGGACTCGAATTATTGGGCAGCGATGCGGAAACTACCAACGTTCGAGCGGGCCGATTATGAAGAGTTTTTCACTCACTGGATTGTCCGACAATCCCATGCATTTCAACGACTTTGCCGGATTATCCGTTACTCGTTATGACCTTTTGACCGCATCGTGACCGGCGGGTTTTAGTTCAAAAATACTGTCGATTTCAACGGGAATGCCCATCGGCAACGAGTACACGCCGAGCGCACTGCGAGCCGGTAGTTGGTCGGCACCAAACAGCGCCTGCAAGAGGTCACTGGCGCCGTTGGCGACGGCAGGGTGTTGGGTAAACGACTGTGTGGCGCGCACGTACACCGTCAGACGAATGCAGCGCTGGAGGTTGTCGAGGCCATAGGCGTGTTCGATGCACGCCAGAATCATCAACAGGGTCAAACGTGCGGCATGCTGGCCCTGTTCCACCGTCATATCGTCGCCGACAATGCCGACCATGGGCTGGCCGTTTTCAAACGGGCCCAGACCGGAAACGTGCAACTGGTTGCCCGCTACGCTGAGCGTTTTGTAGGAACCCAAAGGGCTGATCGGTTCAGGCAGGACAATGCCCAGTTGCTGCAAACGCTGAAGAACGCTCATCGGTTTTTTCCTGCTGAAGACAAAGTGGTGGCCAATTTCCCACAGCGCTTCGCTCCTTTGCACGCAGCTTATTTTTTATCCGGCCGGGAATAAACCGCGCCAGGGCAACCACTGTGCAGTGGTTGCCCTGCTTGCCTCAGGGGTTCCAGTATTTATTGGCTGCCGCGATCGTCGCAAACTCCGTCGCGACCACCTGGCCGATGCTGATCAGCATCGCCGCGTCATTGGCGTACACATCGCGCAAGCGACCGCGCACCGCTTCATCCGGTTGCGTGGCCTTGATCACCAGCCGCGCCATTTTGATCGCCAACTCGCGCCCCTCTTCCGGGGTCGCAGTGATCAGTGAATTGTTCGGTATCAGACTCATCAGGGCTTGCCTCTTATTATCGGTAAGGCGACGACTTATTGCCGACGGCCGAATGAAACAGGATAGGCGGCGGAACGCGCATTGATCATCGGGTCTTGCGGTTCGATGCCGGCCGGCAGGTTATTGGGCAGGAACATCAGGCTTTTTTGCGCGGCGACGTTGTCGGCCACGGCGCGCGTGATGTCGAGGATGCCCAGTTCCACCACCGGGCGGCTGGCCGGCCAGGCGATCGACGGATCGTCGAGTTTGTCACCCTGCGCGGCTTCCTGAACCACCAGTTTGAAACGCACGGCGCCTTGGGTGACGCGCTGCTGGATCTCGTCGCTCAGGTAATCAGGCTTGGTCTTGGCGGTTTGCGCCTCGCTCAGGAAGTGGCTGCCACTGACCGGCACAAACTGGTAGCGACCAAACGTGACCTTGCCCGCGGCGTCGGTGAACTTGAACGTATTCACCCCGTAGTAAGGCAGGGTGGCGAAGCTTTGCGGCGCAGGCTTGGGCGCGGTGAGGAAGGCTTTTGCCACGGGATGGGTGGCGAGGTAAGCGTCCAGCGGGGTGGGCTTGGCTGCGTCTGGGCCACTGGTGCCGAGGGCGGTCAGCAGGTCGCGAAAATCATCGGCGGTGGGCGACGGAAAACCATTGAACGAGTGGGCGACGATATCAGTGCTGCCACCGTCCGGCAGGGCAAAGCGAATCGCCAGGCCACGCGGGCTGGCCAAAGCGTGGTTGTCCGGAATGTCCGGAATCCCGGCGAAATTGGAAAAGCGCACGGTGACCGGCACCGTCGTGGCCTGCAAATGCGGCGCCTTGCTGATGGATGCGGCAGAGGGGCTTGGGGTGAAGCGCCCTTCCAGCACGATGCCCTTGGCGTGCACCGCACGCGCGCCGGCGTGCTGGCCGAACACGCCATTGAGGGCGTCGACCAGTTGGGTTGGGGTGGATTGCTGAGGCGCATCCTGCGCCACGGCGCTGCCCATCACCGTGAAGGCGAACGGCAGTGCAAGCAACAAACGTTGGGGTCTTTTCATGGGTGTGTCCTGTGGGTGGGTGATTTCGGCGAATTCTAATCACCTCAAAACAATAATGACAATATTATTTGTCATTATTGTTTTTTCTCCTCGCCCAAGGTTTTATGGCGTTATACTCAAGCCCCCAAAAAGCCAGTGAAACTGCCGCTCGTGAGTACCAAAAGTGACCTCCTGCACCTCCTCCAACGCGAGCCCCTGACCGTGGTGCAGCTCTGCGAACACTTGGCCGTCACGCGCAATGCGGTGATCGTGCAGCTCAAGCAGTTGGAGTCCGAAGGGTTGGTGCGCCGCAGCAAAATCCGCCCGCCCAATACCGTCGGCAAGCCGCCAGTGGTATTCGAGGCCGCGCCAGGCAGCGAGGACGTGACCTCCACCGCCTACCAGGTGTTGTTGACCCAACTGCTGGCCACCCTCAAGGATCGCTACGACGTCGACGAGCTGGGCGACGTGCTGGAGCAAACCGGACGCCAACTGGCCCAGCGCGCTGGCTTGGCCAACCCGACAACGTTCGACAGCGGCCTGCGCGCCGCCATGGCTGCCGCCGACGCCTTGGGCGCGAGCACCGAGGCCGTCCAGCAGGATGGAGGGGTGATGGTGCGCAATTTCACGTGCCCGGTAGGCAGCGTGGTGCGCGAGGAACAGTGCGTGTGCCGGGCCATGGCCGCGTTCTTTTCCGAAGCCACGGGCATGCCGGCAAGTGAGCAGTGTTTGCGCGAGGATCGGCTGATTTGCCAGTACTTCATTGAGCTGAGCGAGCGGCCTGCCGAGTAAGCCATGCCGCAGAAACATTTCTAAATGTTTCTTCATAAAGCCAAACCGTCATTAAACAGACATATCTCAGGAATTAAATCGTCACGTCTTAGACAGGTGGACCTATCCACTTACCCCTTCCCTTGAGGTGTTGTCGTGATGTTGCCGAGCAAAAAAAGTCTGTCTGTTTTGTTGAGCGCGCTGTGCCTGAGTGGCGTGGCTCACGCCACCGATGTCACCGGTGCCGGCTCCAGCTTCGTCTATCCGGTGCTGTCCAAGTGGTCGCAGGACTACAGCAAGAACTCCAGCAACCGCATCAACTATCAGTCGATTGGCTCCGGTGGCGGCATCGCCCAGATCAAGGCCGCCACTGTGGATTTCGGCGCCTCTGACGCCCCGCTGTCGGCCGATGAACTCAAAGCCGGCGGCCTGGGCCAGTTCCCCAGCGTGATTGGCGGCATCGTGCCAGTGATGAACGTCGAAGGCGTCGCCGCCGGCCAGCTGAAACTCGACGGCGACGTGCTGGCGAAGATCTTTCTCGGTGATATCAAAGCCTGGAACGACCCGGCCATCGCCGCCCTCAACCCAGGCTTGAACCTGCCGGTGGCGAACATCACCGTGGTCCACCGCTCTGACGGCTCGGGCACCTCATACAACTTCACCAACTACCTGGCCAAAGTCAGCGACAGCTGGAAAACAAAAATCGGTTTCGGCACCACGGTGCCTTGGCCGGTTGGCGTGGGTGGCAAGGGCAACGAAGGTGTTTCGGCCTACGTGAAGCAGATCAAGAATTCCATCGGCTTTGTCGAATACGCCTACGCCCTGCAGAACAAAATGACCTACACGCAGTTGAAGAACGCGTCGGGCAAGTTCGTCTCGCCTAACGCCAAGGCGTTCCAGGCTGCGGCTGACACCGCCGACTGGGCCAGCGCCAAGGACTTCAACCTGATCATGACCGACGCCCCAGGCGAAGGCGCATGGCCGATCACGGCCACCACCTGGATCATCATGTACAAGCAGCCCAAGAATGCCGAGCAAAGCCAAGCAGCGTTCAGCTTCTTCAAGTGGTCACTGGAAAAGGGCCAGCAACAGGCCGCGGCATTGGACTACGTCGCCCTGCCGGACTCCCTGGTGACGCGAATCGAAGGTTACTGGAAGTCTGACTTCACTAACTGATTCGCCCTACGACCGCCTTGCGCAGTGATTGCGCAAGGCGGTGAGCACATCTGATATGAACGACATTGTCCAACCTCTGGTTATGACGACTCACGCGGGTGACACACGAGGCGACAACCGCGCCGCCCGCGACCAACGCCACGATCTGTGGTTCAAGCGCTCGATGTTCGGGGCCGCCATGCTGGTGCTGCTGTTGTTGGCCAGCATCGCCGCCTCAACCCTGTGGGGCGGCGCACTCGCGTTCAAAACCTTTGGTTTCGGCTTCATCACCAGCACCGAGTGGGACGCCGTCAACAACCACTTCGGCGCCGTGGTGCCGATCTACGGCACATTGGTCACCTCGTTTCTGGCGCTGCTGATTGCAGTCCCGGTCAGTTTTGGCATCGCGATTTTTCTCACCGAAGTCGCACCGCCCTGGCTGAAAATGCCGGTCGCGTCGGCCATTGAATTGCTCGCCGGTATTCCCTCAATCATCTACGGCATGTGGGGCTTGTTCGTGTTCGGGCCGTTTATGGCCGAGTACTTGTCGCCCTACATCAACGATTACCTGGGCGCCCTGCCCTTTGTTGGCTCGCTGTTCCAGGGTCCGCCGCTGGGGATTGGCATGCTGACTGCTGGCATTGTGCTGGCGGTGATGATCATGCCGTTTATCACGTCGGTGATGCATGAGGTGTTTCGCAGCGTGCCGACGCAGTTAAAGGAATCCGCCTACGCCTTGGGCAGCACTACCTGGGAAGTAGTGTGGGACATCGTCTTGCCTTATACCCGTTCGGCGGTGGTCGGCGGCATCTTTCTCGGCTTGGGCCGTGCACTTGGCGAGACCATGGCGGTCACGTTCGTGCTGGGTAACGCCCAACAGTTTTCCGCCTCCCTGCTGATGCCGAGCAGTTCGATCGCCTCGGTCATTGCCAACGAGTTCAGCGAGGCCTACACCGACCTGCATCGTTCCGCACTGATCGCCCTGGGCTTCCTGCTGTTTATCGTGACGTTTGTGGTGCTGGCACTCGCGCGACTGCTGCTGATGCGTCTGTCCCGCAAGGAAGGTCTATGAACGCCAACGAACGTCTTTATCGCAAGCGCGCGCTGAAAAATGGCGTGGCGATGTTCCTCAGTTGTGGCGCCACGGCCTTTGGTTTGCTATGGCTGGCGTGGATTCTGCTGACGACCATCATCAACGGTTTCCAGGCCCTTAATCTGCGCTTGTTTACCCAGATGACCCCGCCGCCCGGCACTGAAGGCGGTCTGGCCAATGCGTTTTACGGCAGCGCACTGATGTCCGGTCTCGCCCTGCTGATCGGCACACCCATCGGGCTGATGGCCGGGATCTGGCTGGCAGAGTTCGCGCGGCATTCACGCTTGGGCACCACGGTGCGGTTTATCAACGACATCCTGCTGTCTGCGCCGTCGATTGTGCTGGGGTTGTTCGTTTACACCGCCGTCATCCTGCCGCTGAACCTGCTGACGAATCACCAGGTGGGGTTTTCCGCCTTCGCCGGCGCGCTGGCCTTGGCCTTGCTGGTGATTCCGGTGGTGGTGCGCACCACCGATGAAATGCTCCAGTTGCAACCCTCGACCATGCGCGAGGCCGCCCTGGCCCTCGGCGTGCCGCAATGGAAGCTGACGCTGCAGATTGTGCTGAGGGCGGCCAAGGCCGGCGTCGTCACCGGCATTCTGCTGGCCTTGGCCCGCATCACCGGGGAGACCGCACCGCTGCTGTTCACCGCCTTCGGCAACCAGTTCTGGAGCAGCAACCTGCTCAAGCCGATCGCCAGCGTGCCGGTGGTCATTTTCCAGTACGCCATGAGCCCGTTCGATGACTGGCACGCCCTCGCCTGGGCCGGTGCCTTGGTCCTGACACTGTTCGTGCTGGTACTCAGCCTGGCATCTCGCCTGATCCTTTTACGCAATAGGTCTCACTGATGGACGCCACTGGCATTGATCTCGAAAAAACCAAAATCCGTGTACGTGGGTTGGAGTTTTTCTACAACAACCAACGCTCCCTGAAGTCCATCGACATCGACATCCCGGAAAAACGCATCACCGCCATCATCGGCCCGTCGGGCTGCGGCAAGTCCACGCTGCTGCGCGTGTTCAACCGCATCTACTCGATGTACCCGAAGCAGGAAGCCCGTGGGGAAGTGCTGCTCAACGGTGAAAACATCCTTGCACCGGGCTACTCGATGAACCGCCTGCGCAGCCACGTGGGCATGGTGTTCCAGAAGCCCGTGCCGTTTCCGATGTCGATCTACGACAACATCGCCTACGCCGTGCGCCACCACGAAAAATTGTCGCGCCGGGAAATGAATGACCGCGTCGAACAGGCACTGCGCGGCGGTGCGTTGTGGGATGAGGTGAAAGACAAGCTCAACCAGAGCGCCCAGAGCCTCTCCGGCGGCCAGCAGCAGCGGTTGTGCATCGCACGCACCATCTCGCTGCGCCCGCAGGTGTTGCTGCTGGACGAGCCCACTTCGGCGCTGGACCCGATCTCCACCGGGCGCATCGAGCAATTGATCACTGAATTGAAGACCCAGTACACCGTGATCATCGTGACCCACAACATGCAGCAAGCCGCGCGGGTGTCGGACAACACCGCGTTTATGTTCATGGGGGAATTGATTGAGTATGGGAATACGGACGAGATCTTCACCAAGCCGAAGATGAAGCAAACCGAGGATTACATTACGGGGAGGTTTGGCTAAGCAACGCGAGCGCGGGCCGCCTCTGTGTTGGCGGCCTTTTACGGCCACCGAATGGCAGGCAAAAAAAAACCCGGAAATCCTCACTTGCGTGGGCCTTCCGGATTTTCTAAACCGCCAAAAATGGTGGGTCGTGTGGGATTCGAACCTACGACCAATTGGTTAAAAGCCAACTGCTCTACCAACTGAGCTAACGACCCGCTGTGTGGTGGCGCGTATAATACTGATTTCTAAGGATTATTCAACACCTTATTTGAAAATAATCAGAAATAACGCGTTGGGTCCGCAATCGCGGCCGTTTGGAAGCCTTCTGCGCGCAGTCTGCAGGCGTCACATTTCCCACACGCACGACCGGAATCGTCTGCCTGATAGCAGGAAACAGTCAGCGCGTAATCGACGCCAAGTCCTACACCAGCCTTCACGATGTCAGCCTTGCTCATGTTCTGCAGCGGCGCCTGGATACGGAAACCCTGCCCCTCTACGCCAGCCTTGGTTGCCAGGTTGGCCATGCGCTCGAATGCCTCGATGTACTCCGGGCGGCAATCCGGATAGCCGTTGTAGTCGAGTGCGTTGACGCCGATGAAGAGATCACGGGCGTTCAATACCTCGGCCCAGCCGAGCGCCAGCGACAGGAACACCGTGTTGCGCGCAGGTACATAGGTTACCGGAATGCCTTCACTCGGCGCCTCGGGCACTTCGATACTGCTGTCGGTCAGGGCCGACCCGCCGATGCCATTGAGGTTGAGGCCGATCACCTTGTGCTCGACAACACCCAGGTCACGCGCAACGCGGGCAGCGGCGTCCAGTTCGGCGCGGTGGCGCTGGCCGTAGTCGAAGCTCACCGTATAGCAGCGGTAGCCTTCGGCGCGAACCATCGCCACCAGCGTGGCGGAATCCAGGCCGCCGGACAACAGAATGACCGCACGCTTTTGCTCAGTCATCTCAGCGCCCCGGCTCGTCGTTCCACAGGTATTTATGCAGCTGCAATTGCAGGCGTACCGGCAGGTTGTCCGCCACTACCCAGTCGGCCAGGTCGCGGGCGTTGAGGTCGTGATGACTTGGAGAGAACAGCACTTCGCCTGCGCGGCGATCGAGGCCGTACTGGATCAGCTTGGAAGCCGCCCAGTCATAGTCGTCACGGGAGCAGATCACGAACTTGACCTGATCGTTGGGCGTCAGCAGGTCCATGTTGTCGTACAGGTTGCGATGCGCCTCTTTGGAGCCCGGGGTCTTGAGGTCGACCACGCGGCTGACGCGCGGGTCCACCGCCGAGATGTCCAGGGCGCCACTGGTTTCCAGCGAGACCTCGTAACCGGCGTCACACAGCTGCTTGAGCAGTGGGATGGCATTGGGTTGGGCCAGGGGCTCGCCGCCAGTGACACAGACGTAGCGCGGCTTGAAGCCGGCAACCTGCTCCAGGATGTCGTCGAGGGTGCGCACAGTGCCGCCACTGAAGGCGTAGGCGCTGTCACAGTATTGGCAACGCAACGGGCAACCGGTCAGCCGTACAAATACGGTGGGCAGGCCAGCGGTTCGCGTTTCACCCTGTAACGAGTAAAAAACTTCGGTGATGCGTAATGTGTCTTGCATAGTCGCCACGGGCGTAACAGCTAAACAGGCTGTCCGCCTCCGTCAGGCACTTCAAGAGATCTCGCCAACGCGTAGACCCCAAGAAGCGTGTTTCATAAAAGGGCGTGGATTCTAACGAAAAAACCCGCGCCAGGCGCGGGTTTCTTCTAAACGGGAACGCATCGCTTACAAGCGCTGCAGATCCCGCTGGGCCAACTGGGCAGCAGAAGTGCCCGGATACTGGGCCACCACTTGCTGCAGAATGCCTTTGACCTTGTCGGTATGACCCAGGCGGCGTTCTACGTCGGCGAGTTTGTACAGCGAATCAGGCACCTTGGCATGCTTTGGGTAAAGCTGGCTGACCTTGGCAAATGCCTGGCCGGCACCTTGCAGATCACCCTTGGCCAAGTTGACCTCGCCCAGCCAATACTGGGCATTGCCCGCGTACTGGCTGTTCGGGTACTTGCGCAGGAAAGCGGTAAAAGCCTGGCTGGCCTTATCGAAATCCTTGGCTTTGATCAGGTCGAAGGCTGCATCGTAATACAGTTTTTCCTTCGCCGGATCACCCGGTTCGCTGCTCGCGGCAGGGGCTTGGCTGGCAGCCGCGGCCCCTGCTGCGGCACCACCGGCGGCGGCACTGGGCGCGCCACCGGCAGAAGAATTATCAGGAGTGGCGGCAGGTGTAACGCCGGCTCCAATACGTCGATCAAGATCCTGGTAACGCTCCAGGCCTTCTTGCTTCAGCTGGTTCACTTGATTCTGCAGAACTTCAATCGTGCCTTGTTGCTGCGACAATTGATCCTGCATGCGTTGCAGCTGGTTGAACAGTTCGCCCTGTGCCGAGGGAGCGGACGTAGCCGCTCCCCCCGCATAGGCGCCGTTCGTGCCATAACCTGCTGGCGGATAGCTGCTCCCGCTATTGTTATAGCCGGAATTGCTATCTTCCACAGGAACCGCAGCCCACACCGCAAGCGGTGCGAGGCTGAGAGCCAATACAGTTAGAGCACGACGGCACGTTCGCATGACGAATTACTTACGCAGTTCGACGCGACGGTTTTGAGCCCAGGACTGCTCGTCGTGGCCAGTAGCAACTGGACGCTCTTTACCGTAGGAAACCAGTTCCAGTTGGCCCGGAGCAACACCTTGCAGTACCAGGTAGCGCTGAACGGCTTTCGCACGACGCTCGCCCAGTGCCATGTTGTACTCACGAGTACCACGTTCGTCGGTGTTACCTTCCAGAACAACGCGAGCGCCGTTAGCTTTCAGGTCCTTCGCGTGAACGTCCAGAGCGCGCATGGCTTCTGGTTTCAGGTCCGAACTGTCGTATTCGAAGTAGAAAGTGGTGATAGCGCGCAGAGCAGCTTCTTCGCTCAGGGAGCCGTCAACTGCACCAGTGTTAGCGCCGTAACCAGCGTTTGGATCAACAGCTGCGCCTTCACCGGCATTGTCGCCGCCTTTAGACGAGCAACCAACGGCTACGGACAAAGCCAGAGCCAGAGCAGCAAACTTACCAAACTTCAGCATTTCCATCGTGAAACTCCTAATGAACCCCAGTGTGTTAAGTACTTCTTTTTGTAGCGCCGCGTCAGTTCAGGTAAGGGGACCAGGACGGTTCTCTGACTTCGCCTTGAGCGGTAGGAAGCGGGAGCCTTACGCGTCCATTAATGGACACGAGCATCAAGACTCCCCGGCCCTGCTGGCGGGTGGCGTAGATTACCATGGTGCCGTTGGGCGCAACAGTGGCTGACTCATCAAGGTTGGTATCTGTGAGGATTTTTACCGTTCCACGCTGCAAATCCTGGGCCGCAACCCGGAAATTAGTGAAACCATCCTGACGGTGAATCATCACCAACGTCTTTTCATCGGCCGAAAGCTTAGGGTTGGCATTGTAGTTACCAATAAAGGTCACGCGTTCTGCGCCACCGCCACCTACGCTCGTTTTGTAAATTTGTGGCTTGCCACCGCGGTCGGAGGTGAAGTAGATGGTCGAACCATCTTTACCCCAGAACGGCTCGGTGTTGATGCCTGGGCCGCTGGTAACGCGACTGATCTGGCGCGAAGCCATGTTCATCACGTAGATATCCGGGTTGCCGTCCTTGGACAGCACGAATGCCAGGCGCGAACCGTCCGGAGACCAGGCCGGTGCACCGTTGAGGCCTTCAAAGTTGGTGATTTGCTCACGACGGCCGGTATCAATGTGCTGGACGAAGATACGTGGACGACGCTGTTCGAAGGAGACGTAGGCAATACGCTTGCCATCCGGCGCAAAGCGCGGCGACAGGATTGGCTCACGCGATTGCAGCAAGGTCACTGCCCGCGCACCGTCGTAGTCCGAACGCTGCAGGGTGTAACGCGTATTGTCCACCGAGAAACGCTCAGCCGTTACGTACAGCAGGCGTGTCGAGAACGCGCCCTTGATACCGGTGAGTTTTTCAAACGACTGGTCCGAGATGTAGTGGGCCATGTCGCGCAGTTGTTCGGCGGTGCCCGAAACGCTGCCGGTCAAGACCTGCTGCTCGGTGGCCACGTTGAACAACGTGTACTGGATCTGGAGGCGCCCCCCGGCCGGCGTGATGCTGCCGACCATCAGGTACTGGGCGCCTACGGCTTTCCAGTCACGGAAGATGACTTCGCTGGCCTGGGTAGGCTGGCTGATCATGTTGCCTTTGGGAATCGGTGCGTAGTAACCGGAGTTGCGCAGGTCGTCACTGACGATCTGGGCCATGTCGTCCGGCAGCACGCTGCCGCCCTGCCAGCCGAACGGTACTACGGCGATCGGGGTGGCCCGATCGCTACCGCTGGTGACCAGAATGTTCTTTTCATCCGCCGCCGCTATCCCTGCCATACAGCAAATAACGACAAGCATTCCTCGAAGAAGGTTTCTCACAAGGCTAAATCCTCAGGTGTGAATGTCATCTTGAATGAACGATAGGGAGCGAAGTCGCTTGGTTTCATTCCCTGCATCTCGGTCAACCGGCCAATGTTCTTGACCGCTGCTACCGCCGAACTGTCGAACGAACCATCACCACTGGACTTGGCCACGCCGACCGAAGTCACCGTACCGTCCGGCAACATGCCGATCTGCAGCACCACTGTCATGCCTTTGCGTGCCGAAGGTGGACGTGTCCAGCCTTCCGCTGCCCGCGCTCGAATCAGGTCGTCGAAACTGCCCGCAACTTCATCACCACGTTCATCGGCCAAGGCCTGCTGACGCTGAGGCGTGTCGGAAAGCAAATCTGCCAAGGCCTGGGCCTTTTTCTCTTCGGCGGATTTACGTGCTGCTTCCTGGGCCTTTTTCTTGCTGGCGTCGGCGGCAGCTTTCTTCTTCGCGTCGTCGGCGACTTTCTTCTTCGCCTCGTCTGCTTCGGATTTTTTCTTGGCGTCTTCGGCGGCTTTCTTCTTCGCGTCTTCGACAATCTTCTTCTTGGCGTCTTCAGCGGCCTTTTTCTTGGCCTCTTCTTCGGCCGCTTTTTTGGCTTCTTCTTCAGACTTCTTCTTGGCTATATCAGCCAATTGTTTCTCTTCGACCTTTTTAGCTTCGGCAGCTTTGTCGGCTTTCTTGGCTTCATCAGCCTTTTTCGCCTCGTCCGCTTTCTTCGCTTCGTCAGCCTTTTTCGATTCCTCGGCCTTTTGAGCCGCCTCTTCTTTCTTTTGTTCCGCAGCAGCCTTCACCGCTTCCTGCTCGACCTTCTTCTGTTCCATCTGTTCGACTTCAGTCTGGCGCGCAGCCGACTTCTGGGCCTCACCCGCAATCTTCTGATTGGTCTGGGTGGTGGCCTGACTTTTCGATTTCAGCTGATACAGGGTCGCCTGCACGATCGGCTTGGCTGGCGGCAGGTCCGGGGTCATGGCAAAGCTGACGAACAGCATGCCAAACACCAGGACGTGCAGGGCAATTGCCCAGACGCTAGGCCAGAAGAAGCTTTCCGAGGCGGACGGCTCTCGCTGTTGCTGCATCAGGGCGCCTCGGTAATCAAGCCAACGTTACCCACGCCGGCCTTCTGCAGCCCGCCCATGGCGCCCATGACGGAGCCATAGTCGACCACTTTGTCGCCGCGAATGAACACCTGAGTGTGCTTGCCGCCTTCATTGCCGGAGCGAATGATCTTGGTCACAGCATCGGTCATCTGCGGCAAGGTCATGGCCTTGTCCTGCTGTTTCTGGGTGTCGACTTCGCTGCCAAGGTTCCAATAATAGGTCTTGTCAGCCTTGATCGAAATGGTCAGGACCTGAGTGTTGTTGTCTTGCGGCAAGGCTTCGCTGGAAACCTTGGGCAGATCAACCTTCACGCCCTGATTGAGCATCGGCGCGGTCACCATGAAGATAACCAGCAGCACCAGCATCACGTCGATGTAAGGCACTACGTTCATCTCGGCGACCGGCTTGCGCTTTTTGCGAGCTCGAGCGATTAAAGCCATTGGGAATTACCTGCTTATTCTTCGCTGGTGTGCACTTTACGGTGCAGGATCGCCTGGAATTCGTCGGCGAAGGTGTAGTAACGGCTGATCAAGGTTTCGCCACGTGCGGCAAAACGGTTGTAGGCGATTACTGCGGGGATAGCAGCGAACAAGCCGATCGCGGTGGCGATCAGGGCTTCGGCGATACCCGGGGCCACGGTGGCCAGGGTCGCTTGCTGGGCCTGGGCCAGGCCGCGGAAGGAGTTCATGATCCCCCACACGGTACCGAACAGGCCGATGTACGGGCTCACGGAGCCGACGGTCGCGAGGAATGGCAGGCTCTGCTCCAGCTTCTCTTCTTCGCGGGAAATGGCGACGCGCATGGCACGGGCCACGCCTTCCATGACCGCTTCCGGGTCAACGCCCGGTTGCTGGCGCAGGCGCGAGAATTCCTTGAAACCGGCGCGGAAGATCTGCTCCACACCCGAATCCGGGTCCGGGTTGCTGCCGGCCTGACGGTACAGTTTGGACAGGTCGATACCCGACCAGAAGCGCTCTTCAAAGCTCTCCAGGGCACGTCGACCGGCACGCAGCAGGTTGCTGCGCTGAAAAATCATGACCCAAGAGGTAACCGATGCGGCTACCAGGACCAGCATCACCAGTTGAACCACAACACTGGCATTGCTGACCAGGCTCCACATGGAGGAATGGTCGACGACGGTAGGTTCCACGCTAAATCTCCTGCTTTGATTGTTTACCCGCGCCGCTTACGCCAGCAAAGGCCGCACGTAGAGCTTCGGGAATGGCCCGGGGTTTCAAACTATTGGTGCGCACACAGGCCACCAGGAACTGCCCCTCACAGAGCAGCGTTGCATCCGTTGCCCGCCTGACCTGCTGTTTAAAGCGCAGGCTGACACGGTTCAATTCGATTACTTGCGCGCTGACCAGCAGTTCATCGTCCAGCCGCGCCGGCGCGTAATACCGCGCCTCGCTGGAATGCACGACAAACAACAGGTCCTCCCCCGCAAGCTGGGACTGGGCAAAGCCCAGCTCCCGTAGCCGCTCGGTTCGAGCCCGCTCCATGAACTTGAGGTAGTTGACGTAATACACGATGCCGCCCGCATCAGTGTCCTCGTAATAAACGCGACAGCGATGTGCGAACGACTGATCCCCGTTTTGCGCGCGCATACTCTAGTGCTTACTCCTCAGGTTGCCAATCCGGCAGGGCAACTGTTTTTTCATTCTTTGAAACATTTCCACAACTGAATGACGACACCCGGCACTAGGACAGCACAATGCTCAGATAAATCGTCTGGCGTAACCTTTTTAATCGTCCACTGCATCGAGGAATTCGTCTACCACGGGCATCTCACCCAATCGTGACGGAATGTTTAACCCGAAGTGCAAATATGCATGCCGAGTCACCACCCGCCCTCTGGGCGTGCGCATGATGTAGCCCTGCTGGATCAGGTACGGCTCCAGCACATCCTCAATGGTATGGCGCTCCTCGCTGATCGCCGCGGCCAGGCTGTCCACGCCGACCGGGCCACCGTCGAACTTCTCGATCATGGTCAAGAGTAGACGCCGATCCTGGTGATCGAAACCGTGTTCATCCACATCCAGCAGGTTCAAGGCCAGGTCCGCCACCGCTTTGGTGATATGCCCCTTGGCGCGCACCTCGGCAAAGTCGCGCACACGGCGCAGCAAACGGTTGGCGATCCGTGGCGTGCCACGGGCCCGGCGGGCGATTTCAAACGCGCCTTCCGGGTCCAGGGGCAGGCCGAGAATGCTCGCCGAACGGCTGACGATGGTCGCAAGGTCTGCGGTGCTATAGAACTCTAGACGTTGAACAATGCCGAAACGGTCTCGCAACGGGTTGGTCAACATGCCCGCGCGGGTCGTGGCGCCCACCAGGGTGAAGGGCGGCAGGTCGAGCTTGATCGAGCGGGCCGCCGGGCCTTCGCCGATCATGATGTCGAGCTGAAAGTCTTCCATGGCCGGGTACAGCACTTCTTCGACGATCGGCGACAGCCGATGGATTTCGTCGATGAACAACACGTCGTGCGGTTCAAGGTTGGTCAGCAAGGCCGCCAAGTCACCCGGACGCTCCAGTACCGGGCCGGAGGTGGACTTGATCGACACGCCCATTTCATGGGCGATAATCATGGCCAGCGTGGTTTTACCCAGCCCCGGCGGACCGAAGATCAACGTGTGGTCGAGGGACTCACTGCGCCCGCGCGCGGCCTGGATGAACAATTCCATCTGCTCGCGCACGGTAGGCTGGCCGATGTAGTCGGCCAGGCTCAGGGGGCGGATCGCCCGGTCCTGGACTTCTTCACGGTCGCGCGGGCCGGTGGCCGCAATCAGACGGTCAGCTTCAATCACTTAAATCATTCCCTTCAGGGCTCGGCGGATCATGTCTTCGCTGCTCAGGTTCTTGTCCTTGATGGCTGATACGGCCTTGCTCGCTTCCTGTGGCTTGTAGCCCAAGGAAATCAGCGCGCTGACGGCGTCACTTTCGGCGCTGGCCACCTGTCCGGCCGGCATATCCGGCTGGTTCGGCACCAGGGCAAACATGCTCGGCACCACTTCCCAGGCCTTGAAGCGGTCTTTGAGTTCCACCAACAGGCGCTCGGCGGTTTTCTTGCCGACACCCGGCACCTTGGTCAACGCCGAGGTGTCCTGGGCTGAAACAGCACGCACCAGTTCATCCACTTCCAGGCTCGACATCAACGCCAGCGCAAGCTTGGGGCCCACGCCATTCAGGCGGATCAGCTCGCGGAAGAAGTCGCGGTCACGCTTGCCAATGAAACCATAGAGCAGTTGCGCGTCTTCGCGCACCACCAGATGGGTGTGCAGCGTTATCGGCTCACCGATCGACGGCAGGCGATACAGGGTGGTCATGGGCACTTCCAGCTCATAGCCCAACCCATTTACATCCAGTATCAGGTGCGGCGGCTGCTTCTCAGCCAGGGTGCCGCGCAAGCGTCCAATCACGGTTCGGTCCTTAAAACTTGGGGTCAGATCAACGCCTGACCGGAAATAACGATTGCGCTGATGCTATCAGAGACGCAGCCGCCCGCCACGACTGCGTGCGGTGCCCAGGCCATGCGGTAGCAGGCTGGAACGGGTATGCGCGTGGCAAATGGCGATGGCCAGGGCGTCAGAAGCGTCGATTTGCGGTTTGGAGGTGAGCTTGAGCATGTGCATGACCATCATCTGCACCTGCTCCTTGTTCGCCGCACCGGTGCCAACCACCGCCTGTTTGACTTGGGTGGCGGTGTATTCGGCGATTTCCATGCCCTCCTCCGCACCCGCCACGATGGCGGCGCCACGCGCCTGGCCAAGCTTCAGCGCGGAGTCGGCGTTTTTGGCCATGAACACCTTTTCGATGCCCATGGTGACCGGGCCGTAGGTCTGGATCACTTCACGCACGCCGCGATAGACGATCTGCAGGCGCTCGGCCAACTCGCCCGCGCCGGTCCGGATGCAGCCCGAGGCCACGTAAACGCAGCCGCGCGGGGTGTGTTGCACCACGCCAAAACCGGTGATGCGCGAACCGGGGTCGATACCTAGGATTAAAGTCATAACGCCTGCGAAGTGGGGAAAACACAATTT
>NZ_JBARTQ010000022.1:0-2950 GCF_049645325.1 Pseudomonas sp.
GCGTGAGGCCCTCACAGCCACCAAACATCCCATAGCGGGTAATCGTGAACACGCCCCACCAAGCCGGCCCGAATCGGATTGCACACTACATACCGGGCAAAGTCTTTCAAGTCTGCTTCGTGTCGTACACCGCGATCGTGATAGCCCTTTTGCCATAACCGCCCTTTACGCCCGAGCGCCCGATTAACTGTCAAACCGCTGCGCGATTTAATCCCGCACATCAACTCCGCCAACGTTTTTCCCCGGAGCTGGACCAGCCAGTGAATGTGGTCAGGCATCACAACGAATGCCAACGAATCCGCCCACTGATCCTCGTGCGCATCGCGCAGTTGCTTCACTACCAATCGCCCAAGCAGCCAGTCATCGAAGATCGGCTCACGCCCGTTCACGACAGCGGTCAATAAATACACGCCTCCCACCTCTGAAACTCGGCCTGTGCGCAAGCGTCCTGACTGGTTCAACCTGAGCATTCCCTGCTCCCCGTTTGGCTAAAGGAGCAAGAAAGCTACAGGCAACACGGTGTAAAGGGCGAACTCAAAACGCGACGAAACATGACCGGTCAGCGCCCGGTGCGAATGGTGTTCCACACCCGTGTACGCACCCGGTCGATATTCAACGGCATGGCCTCCAGCGCAAACAATTTTCCCATCATTTCCGGGTTTGGGTAGACCTTGGTGTCCGACTTGATCGCCGGGTCCACCAGGCTGTCCGCCGCACTGTTGCCGTTGGCGTAGTGCACGTAGTTGGTGATGCTGGCCATCACTTCCGGGCGCAGCAGGTAGTTCATGAACGCGTAGCCGGCTTTTTCGTCCGGGGCGTCGGCAGGCATGGCGACCATGTCAAACCAGATGGCGGCGCCTTCCTTGGGAATGTTGTAGCCAATGTTCACGCCGTTCTTGGCTTCCTTGGCACGGCTTTCGGCTTGCAGGATGTCGCCGGAGAAACCGACGGCCACGCAGATGTCACCATTGGCCAGGTCGGCGGTGTATTTCGAGGAGTGGAAGTAGGCCACGTAAGGCCGCACTTTCATCAGCAGGTCTTCGGCCTTTTTATAGTCTTCGGGCTTTTTGCTGTGGTGCGGCAGGCCCAGGTAGTTCAGCGCGGCCGGCAGCAGTTCCGGGCCGTTATCGAGGATTGCTACGCCGCACTTTTGCAGCTTGGCCATGTTCTCGGGTTTGAAGATCAGGTCCCAGGAATCCACGGGCGCGTTGTCACCCAGCACGGCCTTGACCTGGTCGATGTTGTAGCCGATGCCGGTGCTGCCCCACAGGTAGGGGAAACCGTGGGCGTTACCCGGGTCGTTGTTTTCCAGGGCCTTGAGCAGCACCGGGTTGAGGTTTTTCCAGTTCGGCAGTTGGCTCTTGTCGAGTTTCTTCAGCGCGCCGCCCTGGATCTGCCGGGCCATGAAGTGGTTGGACGGGAACACCACGTCGTAGCCGGATTTACCCGTCATCAACTTGCCGTCGAGGGTCTCGTTGCTGTCGTACACGTCATAAGTGAAACCGATGCCGGTTTCGGCCTGGAAATGCTTGGTGGTGTCCGGTGCGATGTAGTCCGACCAGTTGTAGATCTTCACCGTTTCGGCGGCCTGGCTGATAGAGGCCACCAACATCAAGGGCAACAGGGCAATGGCTTTCATGGTTCGATTTCCTGGCGGTTTTAGGGCTGTTTTTATGGCAGGCGATCAAGGATCAAAGCGTTACAGAATCAGTACGTAGGTCTTGCGCACGGTTTCCTGGATATCCCAGACCCCGGTGCTGTTGGCCGGCAACATCAGTGCATCACCGGCTTGTAGGTGAACCACTTCACCGCTGTCGGGGGTGAAGGTGCAGCGGCCCTGGATAAAGTGGCAAAACTCCTGGGCTTTGATCTGCCGACGCCAGCGGCCCGGGGTGCAGGCCCAAATGCCGGTTTCGACGCCGTCGGTACGCTCCACGCTCAAGGTCGAGGCCACCGCCACCGGTTCGCCCAAGGGCACGGCCACCGGTGACGAATCCGGCAAGTGGGCATTCAGCGCGTCTTTGAAGTGAGTAATGCTCATGGGTTTTTCCGTGTGAGTGAAACAAATTAATGCATGAAACTTTCCATGAACCCGGCCACGCCGGTCGCCAACTTGCGGCGCCAAGGCGCGCTATTGGGGTTGGCCAATACCTGGTCTTCATGCACAAAGCTGCGAATGATCGCGTTGTAGCCCAACCAGCGGCAGGGTTCGGGTTCCCAGGCCTTAAGCGCGTCCAGGCCGCGCTCGCGGATCACCCAGGGTTGGTGCGTCAGCGGCGTGTCGAGACCCAGGATCAGGTCGGCCAGGGTGCGCCCCCCCAAGTGAGTGGCGCCCACGCCCTCCCCGCCATAACCACCGGATAACGCAATGCCGGTCTTGTGGTCGCACAGCATGTGCGGTCGAAATTGGCGCGACATGCCCAGGTTGCCGCCCCAGGAATGGGTAATCCTGACCTTCTTCAGCTGTGGGAAGAGTTCGCCGAACAGGTAGCGACGCAACTCCACTTCGCTGTCAGTCAAATCAAAGTCATGGCGCAATTTGCCGGCAAACTGGTAACCGCCCCGCGCCCCGAACACCAGGCGGTTGTCTGCCGTGCGCTGGCCGTAGGTCACTTGCCGGCTGCTCTCGCCGAACGCTTGGCCATGGCTCAAGCCGATTTCGTCCCAGGTGCTCGCGGGCAGTGGCTCGGTGGCGACAATCAGGCTTTGCACCGGCAACTGGTAACGCCCCAGCGGCGGCAAGGTCGTGGCATACCCCTCGACGGCCGGCACCACCCAGGCTGCGCGCACGCTCGCCTTGGCCGTGCGCAGGCTGCCGGATTGCCACTGGGTGACGGGGCTGTTTTCGTAGATCGTGACGCCCATGTTCTCCACCACCCGCGCCAGGCCACGTACCAGCTTGGCCGGGTTGATCGTTGCAACATGGGGTGCATAGATACCGCCATAGGGC
>NZ_JBARTQ010000023.1:0-10124 GCF_049645325.1 Pseudomonas sp.
CGTATCCAAGCTGTCGTAAACCCCTTTGGAGCGCCGTTCCAAGGGGATTGTGTGCCATTGGCACGTATTCTGCTGAATACCTCGTATACAAACCATGCCGCCTCCCGTATGCACCCTGTTACGGAAGCGCAGGCCGGTATTTCGAGGAGCCCAGCGATGACCGAACAATTGCCCAAAGGCTACAGCCCCCGCCTGTACAACAAGGACCTGGGCCCACTGCCGCAACAGTGGAGCTGGTACAACATTTTTGCCTTCTGGATGAGCGACGTGCACAGCGTCGGCGGCTATGTGTTCGCCGCCAGCCTGTTTGCCCTCGGGCTCGCCAGTTGGCAGGTACTGATCGCCTTGCTGGCGGGGATTTGTATTGTGCAGTTGGTCGCCAACCTGGTGGCCAAGCCAAGCCAGCAAGCCGCTGTGCCTTATCCGGTGATCTGCCGGTTGGCCTTTGGGGTGTTCGGCGCGAATATTCCTGCGGTGATTCGTGGCCTGATCGCCGTGGCGTGGTACGGAATTCAGACATACCTGGCGTCCAGCGCCCTGATCATCGTAGTGCTGCGCTTTTTCCCACAAATGGCGGTGTATGCAGAGCCACATTTTGCGGGCTTGTCCTACTTGGGCTGGATGGGTTTCCTTAGCTTATGGGTACTGCAAGCGGCGGTGTTCTGGACTGGCATGGAGTCTATTCGACGCTTTATCGACTGGGCCGGGCCGGTGGTGTATGCGGTGATGTTTGCGCTGGCAGCCTGGATTGTATGGAAGGCGGGTTGGGCAAATATCAGCTTCACCCTGGCGGAAAAATCACTGTCCGGTTGGCAGGCCTTTGGCCAAGTGATTGTGGCGACGGCGCTGGTGGTGTCGTACTTCTCCGGGCCGACGCTGAATTTTGGCGATTTCAGCCGCTACTGCCGCAGCATGAAAGACGTGCGGCGTGGCAACTTCTGGGGGCTGCCGGTGAATTTCCTGGCCTTCTCGCTGGTCACGGTGGTGATTGTTTCGGGCACCTTGCCGGTATTTGGCGAAATGCTCCACGACCCGATCGCCACCGTTTCGCGTATCGATAACAGCATGGCCGTGCTGCTCGGCGCCTTTGCCTTTGTCACGGCGACTATCGGGATCAATATTGTCGCCAACTTCGTGTCCCCTGCGTTCGACTTCGCCAACATCGCGCCGAGCAAAATCAGCTGGCGCGCCGGCGGGATGATCGCCGCGGTCGCGTCGATCTTCATCACGCCGTGGAACCTGTTCAATAACCCGCTGATGATCCACTACACCCTCGACATCCTCGCGGCCTTCATCGGGCCATTGTTCGGGATACTGCTGGTGGACTTCTACCTGATCAAAAAGCAGAAGATTGATGTGGACGCGCTGTTCGATGACAGCCCGAGCGGGCGCTATTACTTCGACGGAGGCGTGAACTGGACGGCGGTCAAGGCGCTGGTGCCGGCGACGCTGGTGGGCGTCGCGATCACCTTCACCCCGGCGCTGCAAGGGATGGCCAACTTTGCCTGGTTTACCGGCTGCTTCCTGGGAGGGCTGTTTTTCCTGGTATTGGCTCGCCGGGAGCAGGTGCGCGTGCCGACGTCGCTGGTCGCCAACTGACCAATACCGTGCCCGCCACTACCAGGCCAGCGCCTGCAATGATCAAGGCCGGTTGCAGGCCGCCGCTGGCGTGGCTGCTCGCCGACGCCAGCAGCGGGCCGCACAATTGGCCGATGGCGAAGCTGGCGGTCAGCAACCCGGTGCTGCGTTGGTAGCCGTGTGGCGCCACTTCACGCAGGCGCGCCATCACCAACTGCATGCAGGCCAGAAATGGCCCGCCGCACAGCAAAACCCCCAGTGCCAAGCCCCAGCCATTGCCCAGCAAGCAGGCGAACACCCCGGCCGCTTGCAGCCACAAGGTTGTCATCAGCCAGCGGCGGGTAGTGTGCGGGTCCTTGCTGCGCAGGCTCGCGACCACCACGCCTATCGCTGCGGCCAGGCCAAAGCAGGGCCAGAACAGATCCGCCTGCCAGGCGCCCTTGAACTGCGCGCTGGCCATCTGAGACAGGAAGGTCGCCGGGATGATGTAACCCAGGCCGTACAGCACGTAGATCCAGCACAGGTGGGTGATGTTGCCGTTTTTGACCACGTCGGTGTGGCTGGCAATGGGCGCGCCGGCGGCGGAAGGCTTGGGCAGGAACGGCAGGATTGCCAGCAACATCACCAGCGCGACCACGCCATACACCAGCCACAGCGTCGAAGAATCTTGCCCCAGCAGGTTGGAGCCCAGCGCGAGTAAACCCGTCAGCAGAATCCCCAGCCCCGGCCCGGCAAACACCAGGGCGCCCAGGCGAGGGCGCCCGGCGGCGATCGCCAAGGGCTGGCTCAAGCTGGTGATCATCACCAGTGCCCAGGCACTCGCGACGCCGGTACCAAAGCGCAGCAGCAAATGTGGCCAGAACCCGTGGGCCCAATACGACGCCAGGGTCAGCAGCACACACAACCACAGCCCGCCATACAGGCGCCCGCGCACATGGTGATGGCTGCGGGCGAAGATCGAATCCACCGCGCCGACGAAGTAGCCCAAGTAGTTGGCGGCGGCGATCAGGCCCGCGCCGGTCAGGTCGATCTGGCCTTCGCTGAGCAAATGCGGCATTTGCGGGGTGAGGGCGAAGCGGCCAATGCCCATGGCCATCATCAGGGCGATAAAGCTGGCGAGTAAGCGAATCAGGGGTGACATGGTCAGTTTCCTGCTGGGTAGCGAATGACCCTCAGGCTAAAGCGGATTGACTTTCTGTAAAAATGAATAATAGTGAGTAACTTGTTCAGTTTTGGAGAAAGGTATGGAGTTCAGTCAATTGCGCATTTTCCAGGCTGTGGCGGAAGAGGGCTCCATTACCCGTGCAGCCGAACGCCTGCACCGCGTGCCGTCAAACCTGTCGACCCGGCTCAAGCAGATGGAGGAGCAACTCGGCGTCGAGCTTTTCGTGCGCGAGCGCCAACGCTTGCAGCTTTCTCCTGCGGGCAAAGTACTGTTGGACTACAGCACGCGTCTGCTGGCGCTGCATGACGAAGCCCACGGCGCCGTGCAGGGCGGGCAACCGGCCGGTGATTTTGTGGTGGGCAGCATGTACAGCACGGCGGCGGTGCATCTGCCCAAACTGTTGGCGCGCTATCACAAGGCGTATCCGATGGTGAACCTTCAGGTGCAATCGGCACCCAGCGGTGAACTGCTCGAAGGCTTGATCACCGGTCGTCTTGACGCTGCTTTTGTGGACGGCCCCATCACCATCGCCTCCCTGGACGGCGTGCCCCTGTGTGAAGAGCGCCTGGTGCTGATTTGCGAAGCCGATCATCCGCCGGTACGCGGCCCTCAGGACGTCGCCGGGCGTTCGGTGTTCACGTTCCGCCGCAGTTGCGCGTACCGCGCGCGCCTGGAAACCTGGTTTTCTCACGAGCGCGTGGCCATGGGGCGCGCCATCGAGATTGAGTCCTATCAAGGCATGCTCGCCTGCGTGATTGCCGGTTCGGGCGTGGCGTTGATGTCCGAATCCATGCTCGACAGCCTGCCCGGCAAGGACAGCGTGTCCGTTCATCCCCTGACAGGGCCTTTTGCTACGGCGACCACCTGGCTGATGTGGCGAAAGGGTATGCTCGGCGCTAACCTCAATGCATGGATCGACCTGCAGCAGGAAGGCACCGCCGAGTTCTTGCAGGACGCACGCGCGATTGCTTGAACGATCCGTCAGGATTTGGATCAATTCAGTAATAGTTCGTTGTGGTTTCGTTCAAGCATTGCGTAGGACTTAGGGCTACTATCTGTAGGAAGCGGCGACATTTGCATGAAGCATCACAGCTACGTCGATCAGCATTACCCTCAAAGGGGGCACACCATGAAAGAGAAAATTCAAACCTGGCTCCATGACCTCGGCGTTGCGCTGGGCTTGATCGAGCCTCCGCTGCAACCAGTGCCGATCCGCACAGATGACGAACAGCGTCGTCCACGTCGTCGGTAAGTCCTGACGCGCTCACTCGATCGTCGATTTGATTGTGTGGGCGCTAATGGAATGGATTATTGATCGGGGCCTGTTCGGTGCCCTGTGAACTGTGCGCAACCCTTTCTTTTCCCTTCATCTCTCTCTGAAAGTCTGACGAATAGAACTTCGGCGTCGGCCCCTTCCTGTTGTTTTGCCATCTGGTTTTTCGTCGCCCACCCTTCTGTATTTTGCCTTCATATGAATCTCGGAATCGGACTACCGGTTTATCAGAAGCGGCTGGATTATTTAATTCCAACCATGAGCATAGTTTGAGTTTCGTTAGGGAAAAACGACGCTAAGTCCACTCAAGGTCGAGGGATTTGCTCAAGCGAGGCAACGTTCTCGGACCCCATTCAAGAGCACTTCCGTCACTCCCGAACTTTATTGAACGCCTCCTCTGGGGAGGGATTAATAAGTCAGAATTGTCGGAGACAACGCCATGACGCGCTCTTCCGTTCCGCCAGTCGTTGCGTCACTCATTGCCACCGCCGGAAGTGTCTTGCATATCGCACCTGCGTCGCGAGGGTGGAAGGCTGAGGCACCCAGCAACGTCGTGTTTCTGCCGCCGACACTGAGCAAACACACATTGCTCATGCAGATTGGACTGCTGCGCCCATCAACAATCATTGCTGGAGACCAGGCCATAGATGCAGACGTCATTGAACAGTGGCGCGTATCTCACCCCTTTGGAGACCTTCAGTTGGTCCGCAGAGGTACGAGCCTGGATAAGGTGCGGCTGGATCTTTGTGAGTCCAACCACATTCGGGTGATCAATACGCCAGGGGTCAATGCGCCGCATGTCGCAGCCTATATCGCGCACTGGCTGACACTGTCCGATGGCTCCATTCCGCTTGATATTCGCGTACTGGGATACGGCAACGTGGGTAAAGAGCTTGTCAAATTACTGCTTGAGCGAGATCCGAACGTCCGCATTAAGGTGTTGGGGCGCCGTCATCCAGCGCCGGACAGTTCAGGGAACGTTTTTTTCCACAGTAGAGTTTCATTTGTGGGCGACTGGTGTGAGGCACTGGAGGGGGCCCAGGCTGTCGCCCTATGTGTATCGTTGAACCGTGAATCCGTTCAGCGCATTGATCGAACCCTCATACAGCGTATGTGCAAACAGGCTCGGCTGGTCTGTGTCGCCAAACCGGATGTCTTCAGTGATGATGCGTTGCGGGCCCTGGCAACTGCTGAAGGCATCCAGCTTGTAGTGGACTACGGGCCCAGCACATTGGATGCATTTCGGATTCGCACCCACGTGCTCGGCTGCGATGTCTCCACCTGGTGCACACCTGCGACGCTGACGACACAGGCCGCAACCACCGAAGCCTGCCATCGCGATCTTGACTATGCGGTCGCGGTTCAACTGAGCTTGACGGCCTTGCACGGTATTGTCCGGCGCAAAACGGCCCAGTCTTTGAGAATTCCCTCCCGGCAGGTATGCGCGAGTGCGCCGCGCGTGTCGATCATCGGCAGAGGTATCAATGGCCTGTTCCAGGCCGTTTTGTTCCGTCTCGCGAATTATCAGGTCATCGTCTACGGCGGGAATCAGCCGAGCGATGGAGCCAGTCATAAGCAGGTGAACATGCGTCATCTCTCAGCAACGGAGACGACTGCAAGGCCTCTGCACAACGACTATTTAACGCCTGGTAACCAACACTTGGCCGTTGAGTGCAATCGCGCAGGTATTGAGCTATTTGAAAAGCTCCTGGCTGATAACCCGTCGCTGGCCCAATTCGCGCAGTCACGCATTGTGCGAGCCTGTAGGGACGAGGCCAGTGGCGTGGAAACTGCAATCCGCGAGCAGCGCGATATTGAAAGCAGGCCATGGCCAAGCCTGGAATTCAGCCATCTTATGGATGAGTTAGCAGCGTTATTGCAGCGCGCTGGCGTTCAGTTTCTGCCCCACTGTCTGAACACTGTCCAAATTGCCGAGCTGAGTAAAAAACACTTCGTCGTGACTGCCATGGGCGTAGAAGAGCCGGAGGTCATCGCGATCATCGGCTGGTTTTTCAAATTGCGCGCGGTCGGTAATGAAGGTGCTGGAATGCGCGGACTCCAGCTGCAGTACGATTTGCCCATCGGGGTCATGAATTGCCGCTTGGACGGGGATCATATTCTGGTCTCTGGCGGGCAAGTTCCGCCTGATTCAACGCCTGAGCAGAAGGAGCAGATACTGGCGGCGTGTATGGCCGCTGTTTCTCGGCACTTTCCACAGTCCTACCGCAGGGCGGTCGACAGTGGGGAGTTGCACATTATCAACTGTGCCAGGCCCCGTACCCTGGATGGACTCTCGATAGTTTGTTGGTCCGCCTACAACCGAATCGTGGCCGGGGCAACGTATGCCGGAGGCACCACACAGGGTTTGGTATGGGCTTCTTTGGTCCAGGAGATCATCCAGGCTAGAGCGTCTGCGGCTTCGGCAATGTATTCGGAATAAAAAAACGGGTGCGACATCCGACGTCGCACCCGCTGAAGAAACCGCTCTACACCCTGTTATTGCTCAAACCGCCCGCGCCACCGAGGCCTCGGGGCGTGGCGACACCAAGCTCACCAGCACAAAACTCACCAACCCTACCGCCAGGCTGTAGTAGATCGGCGTGTTCGCGTCCAGGCCGTCCTTGAACATGAACACCAGCGCGGTCACAAAGCCCAGCGTCATGGAGGCGATGGCACCCGAGGTGGTTGCGCGTTTCCAGAAAATCGCGCCCATCAGCGGGATCAGCATGCCGCCCACCAGCAGGTTGTAGGCCAGGGTCAGGGCGCTGATCACGTCGTTGACCACCAGGGCGATACCGAGCACGGCAATCCCCGTCAACATCGTAAACAGGCGGTTGATGTTCAGGCTCGACTGTTTACCACCGCGCAAACGCGGCAGCAGGTCTTCGGTCAAGACGGTGGAAGCGGCGAGCAGGCCGGCGCTGGCGGTGGACATCATCGCGGCCAGTGCAGCGGCAATCACCAGGCCGCGGATGCCATCCGGCAGCGAGGCTTTGACGATGGCGGCGAAGGCGTTGTTGACGTTGTCCAGGTTCGGCAGCAGTACATGCGCCGCCATGCCGATCAGCGCGCAGGCCAGGCCGTAGAGGATGCAGTAGAAACCGGCGAACGTGCCTGCGTACTTGGCGACCTTTTCGTCACGGGCGGTGAACACGCGCTGCCAGATGTCCTGGCCGATCAGGATGCCGAAGAAGTAGATCATGAAGTAGGTGATGATCGTGTCCCAGCCGATTTCAGTGAAGCTGAAATTCGACGCGGGCAGCTTGGCCACCAGTTGGTCCCAGCCGCCGACGCGGTACAGGCAGATCGGCAGCAGGATAAACATCAGGCCGACGGTCTTGATCACGAACTGCACGATATCGGTGAGGGTCAGCGACCACATGCCGCCGATGGTCGAATACACCACCACCACGCCACCGCCCAGCAGCACCGAGATCCAGAACGGCAGGCCGAACAGCACTTGCAGCACGGTGCCGATCGCGAGGATCGAGGTCACGCCGATCATCAGCGCGTAAGCCAGCATGATCACGGCACTCGCTTGGCGGGCCATGGGGTTGTAGCGTTTTTCCAGCACTTGGGTGACGGTGAAGATCTTCAGCTTCAGCAGCGGCTCGGCCAGGAACAGGTTCAGCGCAATGATCCCCATGCCCAGCGCGGCGCACAGCCAGAAACCGGAGATGCCGTGCACATACCCCAGGCGCACGGTGCCGACGGTGGACGCGCCGCCCAACACCGTCGCGGCCATGGTGCCCATGTACAGCGTCGGGCCGAGGTTGCGACCGGCGACCAGATAGTCTTCGTGGGTCTTGGCGCGGCGCATGCCGTAGTAGCCGAGCACGAGCATGCCGGCGGCGTAGATGAGTACGACGAATAAATCCAAAGCCATGACGGCGGGTCTCCGTTTATCTTTTTTATGAGGATCAGGCGGCGTGTTGCAGTGCCGGTTTGACGCGCGCATCCATGCGCTGGCTGCGCGGGTCAGTCGGCCCATAGACGGCAGCCGGTTCCGGGAACAGGCGCAGCAAGCTCAGGTACACCACCGAGGCCAGCCCCAGCGTCACCGGCAAGCTGATATCGATGCCATCGGCGAGGTTGCCCAATGGCCCGACAAACTGCCCCGGCAGGTTGACGAAACACAGGCCGACCAGCGCACTCGGGATCCACGCGCCCAGGCCACGCCAATTCCAGCCATGGCTGAACCAGTAGCGGCCGCCGGTTTCACCGCGGGTGAACACTTGCAGGTCGTCCGGGCAGTAGAAGCCGCGGCGGACGATCAGGCCGATGATCATCATCACCATCCACGGCGTGGTGCAGGTGATGATCAGCACGGCGAAGGTCGACACGCTCTGCACCAGGTTGGCGGCGAAACGTCCGATAAAGATGAAGGCAATCGACATCACGCCGATCAGCAACGTCGCCTTGACCCGTGACAGCAGGCGTGGGAACACGCTCGACATGTCCAGCCCCGTGCCATACAGCGAGGTGGTGCCGGTGGACATGCCGCCGATCACCGCAATCAGGCACACCGGCAGGAAGAACCAGTTCGGCGCCACCGCCAGCAAACCGCCTACGTAGTTGTTGGCCGCGATATAGTCCGGCGCCTTGATCGCGACAATGGTCGCGGTAGCCAGGCCGAACAGGAACGGGATCAGAGTGGCAATCTGCGCGGCAACCACCGCCAGCATGATGCGCATTTTCGGCGTCTCACGCGGGATGTAGCGCGACCAGTCACCGAGGAAGGCACCGAAGGAAATCGGGTTGCTCATGGCCACCAGCGCTGCGCCAATGAAGGCTGCCCAAAAGCCGGTCTGGCCCAGGGCGACGGTGCCGGCGAAGTGGCTGTCGAAAGCCGGGGCGAAGGCGAAAATGCCCAGCAGGAACAGCAGGCTCGCGGCCCACACGGCAATGCGGTTGACCCACAGCATGAAGCGAAAGCCGTAGATGCACACGGTCAGCACGAGCATGGCGAACACGCCGTAGGCCAGGCCCAGGGTCAGGTCGGTTTCCGGCAGGCCGATCAGACGTTTCGCACCCCCTACCAGCGCATCACCTGAACTCCACACTGACAGTGAGAAGAAGGCAATCGCCGTCAGCAGTGACAGAAACGAGCCGACAATCCGTCCGTGCACGCCGAAGTGCGCACCGGAAGACACCGCGTTGTTGGTGCCGTTGATCGGCCCGAACAGGCCCATGGGCGCCAAAATCACAGCACCCACCAGCACGCCCAGCACAATCGCCCAGACCCCGGCCTGGAACGACAACCCGAACAGCACCGGGAAAGAACCCAGCACGGCGGTGGCAAAGGTATTGGCACCGCCGAAGATCAGGCGGAACAGGTCCTTGGGCCCGGCAGTGCGTTCGTGGTCCGGGATCTGTTCGACCCCGTTGGTTTCTATGGTGCGAATACTTTTTTCGTTGTTTTTATTATTCATGATCAGCTCCGATCACATTGGCTAAGGGGGCGGCAGCCCTTCCGGCATTGCGGACAAATGTTCGTGACAGGCCAGCCACAGGCCTTGTTTTTGTTGTGTGCCAGACCCTTGTCGTGTGAAGACAATGGTCTCGCGCTCCTGGCTATTGAATTGCTCCCCGTTCATGCGCAGCTCGGTGGCCACGTCATGGATGAAAATCGCTACGTCGCCTTGCAGGCTGACAAAAGCGTTGCTTGAGGTGCAGGACAGCACCTCAAACCCCTCGTCCTCGCGCCAGCTGTCCCATAACGCCTGGTAGGCATCGCGGCTGAGCAGCGGCTGGGGGAGGGTGTAGAACACAAAGCTGGCGTCGGCCGTGAACGCGCCGAAGTACGCGGCGCGGTCATTGCGGGCGAAGGCGGACACCAGGTCGGCCGCGGCTTGCAGCACCTCGACCGTGCTCATCAGCGGTGCGCCACGCCGGGCAGTACGCAGAGCATTTCGTACAGCAGGTTGGCGCCGAGCAACGAGGTGTTGCCGGTGGTGTCGTAAGGCGGCGAAACTTCTACCAGATCACAACCAATCAGGTCGAGGCCCTGGCAGCCGCGGATGATCTCGATCGCCTGGATGGTGGTCAGCCCGCCGATTTCCGGGGTGCCGGTGCCAGGTGCCCAGGCCGGGTCGATGCCGTCGATGT
>NZ_JBARTQ010000024.1:0-1906 GCF_049645325.1 Pseudomonas sp.
GCCCTAGGTGACGCCATCGCAGGCAAGCCAGCTCCCACATGACCGAGTTCGTCATTACAAAATGAGCAGGCCATAAAAAAGGCGACTGGGCCGTGGGGCCGCAGTCGCCTTTATCCTTGCCGCGAGGTGCTTACTGCACTTCTACCGCCAGGCTTTCACTGATCTTTTTCTGCCAGATGGCAGGACCGGTGATGTGGACGGATTCGCCCTTGCTGTCCACCGCAACGGTGACCGGCATGTCTTTCACGTCGAACTCGTAGATCGCTTCCATGCCCAGTTCGGCGAAAGCCACCACGCGCGACTTCTTGATGGCTTGCGCCACCAGGTACGCAGCGCCGCCGACAGCCATCAGGTACACAGCTTTGTGGTCCTTGATCGCCTCGATCGCGGTAGGGCCGCGCTCGGATTTGCCGATCATGCCCAACAGGCCGGTTTGCTCGAGGATCTGACGGGTGAACTTGTCCATCCGCGTCGCGGTGGTCGGGCCTGCCGGGCCAACCACTTCTTCGCGCACCGGATCAACCGGGCCGACGTAGTAGATAAAGCGACCCTTGAGGTCCACTGGCAGGGTTTCACCCTTGTTGAGCATCTCGACCATGCGCTTGTGCGCTGCGTCGCGACCGGTGAGCATCTTGCCGTTGAGCAACACGGTTTCGCCCGGCTTCCAGCTCTGCACGTCTTCCGGGGTCAGGGTGTCGAGGTTGACGCGGCGGGCCGATGGGCCGGCTTCCCAGACGATTTCCGGGTAGGCGTCCAGCGGTGGCGCTTCCAGCGACGCCGGGCCCGAACCGTCGAGCACGAAGTGCGCGTGACGGGTGGCGGCGCAGTTGGGGATCATGCACACCGGCAGCGAGGCGGCGTGGGTCGGGTAGTCCATGATCTTCACGTCGAGCACGGTGGTCAGGCCACCCAGGCCCTGGGCGCCGATGCCCAGTTGGTTGACCTTCTCGAACAGCTCCAGGCGCATCTCTTCGATACGGCTGGACGGGCCGCGCTTCTTCAGCTCGTGGATGTCGATGGATTCCATCAACACTTCCTTGGCCATCACCGCGGCTTTCTCGGCGGTGCCGCCGATGCCGATGCCGAGCATCCCCGGTGGGCACCAGCCGGCGCCCATGGTCGGAACGGTCTTCAATACCCAGTCAACGATCGAGTCGGACGGGTTGAGCATGGCCATTTTCGACTTGTTCTCGGAACCGCCGCCCTTGGCCGCCACGTCCACTTCCACGGTGTTACCCGGGACGATGGAATAGTGGATGACCGCCGGAGTGTTGTCCTTGGTGTTTCGACGTGCACCGGCCGGGTCGGCGAGGATCGAGGCCCGCAGGACGTTTTCCGGCAGGTTGTAGGCCTGGCGCACGCCCTGGTTGATCATGTCGTCCAGGCTCATGGTGGCGCCATCCCAGCGCACGTCCATGCCGACACGTACGAATACGGTGACGATGCCGGTGTCCTGGCAGATCGGGCGGTGGCCGGTGGCACACATGCGCGAGTTGATCAGGATCTGTGCCATGGAGTCACGGGCCGCTGGCGATTCTTCGCGCAGGTAGGCTTCGTGCATCGCCTGGATGAAGTCAACGGGGTGGTAATAGGAGATGAATTGCAGGGCGTCGGCAACGCTCTGAATCAGGTCGTCTTGCTTGATCACGGTCATGAGTCGCGCTCCTCTATAAGGGAACATTCAATAAAGGTGGCTTCAGTGTTGCATCGGTCGGCTGAAGCCACCTTTCCAAGGCACGCCAGTGGTGCCGGCGCGACGCTAAAAAGGCGCGGCAGTATAACCCGGCGCGGTGGCCGATACACCCGACGATGGTCATGAATGCCGATCTCTTGCATGAAGGTTAAACTCAGTGCGACGCTGATCAAAGGTGGGAGCGGGCTTGCTCGCGAAGACGGTGTGTCAGTC
>NZ_JBARTQ010000025.1:0-1825 GCF_049645325.1 Pseudomonas sp.
GACTGACACACCGCCTTCGCGAGCAAGCCCGCTCCCACATTTTGATCAGCGCCGGTTGATGAACCCCGACAACGCCGCCATCGCCTCCGGCGACTTCAGCCGCTGCACAAACAACGCGCCCTCCTCCTCGATCACCTGCCGCAACTGCTCGCGGTCCACGCTCTTCATCAGTTGCTTGGTCACCTGCACCGCCCCCGGTGCCAGGGTTTCAAAGCGCTCGGCGACTTCCCGCGCCCTGGCCAGCGCCGCTTCACCACTGCCCAGCGCCTCGGTGGCAATGCCCCACGCCGCCGCCTGTTCACCGCTGAACCCCTCGCCCGACAGCAACAATTCCGCCGCCTTCGCGTGCCCCAACAAGCGCGGCAGAATCAGGCTTGAACCAAACTCCGGACACAGCCCCAGATTGACGAACGGCATGCGCAACCGCGCATCGCGACTGACGTACACCAAGTCGCAATGCAGCAACAAGGTTGTGCCGATCCCCACCGCCGCACCCGCCACAGCGGCGATCACCGGCTTGCGGCAATTGAGCAGGCTTTTCATAAAATGAAACGGCGGGCTGTCGAGGTCGTTGGGCGGCTGTTCAAGAAAGTCGGCGATGTCGTTGCCGGCAGTGAAACATTCACTGCTGCCCTGGATCAGCACGGCGCGGATGTCGGCATCCGCGTCGGCCTGCTCCAGCGCCTCAGCCAACCGCGTGTACATGGCGCGGGTCAGGGCGTTTTTCTTGTCGGGGCGATTGAGCTTCAAGGTCAGCAGCCCGCGCTCGCGGTGCTGCAGGATGGCGTCAGTCATGGCGAATCTCGCGGCTGTAGAATTCAGCGCTCAACCACGGGGCAGGAACACATCGGCCAGCAGTTGATTGCGCGGCAGTCCCGCCAGAAACAAGCGCTTGGAAAACGCCTCGACGCTGACGGGGTGTCCGCAGAGTAAGGCCAGAGTTTGCCGTGAAACAAGCCGCAGTTGCGCCAATGCCTCGGTCAACTCAGCCGCCGTCCATAGCTCCACCGCCAGGTTTGGATGCTGCGCAGCCAACGCGGACAAGGGTTCGGCCAGATAATGCCCTTCGGCATCATGGGCCAGGTGAATCACGCGGATGGCGCCCTGGTGATCCTGGCGCAGGGCTTCTCGCAACACGCCCCACAAGGGTCCAAGGCCGGTGCCCGACGCCAGAAGCCACAGCGGCCGTGACTGCCAGTCAGGATCGTACTGCAGCGCACCGCCGCGTAATTCGCCCAGGCGCAGGCGATCACCGATTGCCAGCTGTCGCGCCGCATCGCTGAATTCACCGGGCTGGCGGCAATCGAGGTGAAACTCCAGAAACGCGTCTTCCTGAGGCAAACTCGCCAGGGAATACGGCCGCGCCACCTGCCCCGCCCACAACACCAGGTGCTGCCCGGCGCGGTAACGCAGGCCGCGCTCCGGTTGCAGGCGCAGGCGCAGCACGCTCGCGTTCAGCCAGTCGAGCCCGACCACGTGGGCCGGCAAGCCATCCCGCAGCGGGTCAAAGGCTTCGACCTGCACATCCCCGACAACCCTGCACTGGCACGCCAAGCGCCAGCCATCCTGGCGTTGCGCCGGGCTCAGGGCATCCGGTTGCTGGTCGTCAACTTCACCCTGGCAACGCACCAGGCACGCGTGGCAACTGCCGGCCCGGCAACTGTAAGGCACGGCCACACCGGCCTGATTCAAGGCATCCAACAGATTGCTGCCGGTGGAGACCGACCAGTGGCGTTCGCCGACGTGCAGTTCAGGCATTAAAAGTCTCGAAAAAGGGGCTGCCACCGTAGCGGCTTTTCATGTGGGAGCGGGCTTGCTCGCGAAG
>NZ_JBARTQ010000026.1:0-5818 GCF_049645325.1 Pseudomonas sp.
GCTGGCTTGCCTGCGATAGCAATGTGACTGATCTCACGCTATCGCAGGCAAGCCAGCTCCCACATTTGGATCCCCACAGGCTGCAGGGTGTGTACGAAACTTCCCGAAATACCTTGTGTGCCTCTGCCAAGCCATCAAGTGCTTTACCCTCGGCCACCCTCACGCACAGGTCGACCCCCATGAACTGCCTGCGTCATATCTTGCTGGTCTGCGCTTCACTTGTCTCACCCCTGACCTTCGCCGCTACCGTGTTGGAAAACCCCCAATGGCGCGTCGAACTCGACCCCGCCACATTGGCGCTGCGCGTCACGCCGGCCGGTGAACCCTCGGTGCAGGCCTCCAACGGTGTGGCCGCGCATGCCGTCAGCGACCTGCAAACCAGCGCCGAACAGGCCGCCTGGCAATGGGATAACGGTGCTTATCACCTGACCGCCCGCCTTGAGCAGCGCGACCTTTACCTGACCCTTCACGCCCGCGAACCGGGTGAGCTGCCTCTGCTGCGCCAACCCGCGCAGGCCATGGGGAAAGGCCTGATCTGGCCCTTGGCCGAGGGGCATTACGTACCCGCCGATAACCCGGTGTGGAAGGCGTTTCTGCTGGAGCAGGGCGAGGTCAATACGACGCAAGACCTCAGCCTGCCGCTGTGGGGCGTGGATCACGGCCGCTTCACGTTGAACTGGATGCTGACCAACCCTTACAACAACCGCTTGCAGTGGCACGCCGACGGTGACGGCCTGGCGCTTTCCCTGAGCCATGAATTTACCCGACTTGAACCTGTCGCCCCCATGACCCTGAGCCTGCACCTGGGCGGCGCTGACCCGTTGGCAGGCGCCAAACGCTATCTTCAGTGGCTGGTGGAACAGGGCCGTTTTGAACCCTTGGCGGACAAACTGCGGCAGACGCCCGGCGCCGAAAAGCTCCTGGGCGCCAGCCATGTGTACCTGTGGGGCAATGACCTGTTGGGGCTGCAGGATGTGCGTGACTGGCCGAAGCTGGTCACGCTGCTGCGCGGCCATGAACTCAAAGGCTTGCTGGACAAGGAGTCGGCGAAAATCCTCACGCAGGCCACTGCGTTGAATCGCTATGAGCAGACGGTGCTGTTGCGGGGCTTGAACGCAGCCATCAACAAAAAGGCCCGGCAGAGTTGGCAAGTGGATGAGCCCGATATGGCCCGCCTTGCTGCCCGTTATGGCGAGTTGCGCAGTGAACTGGCCGTGGCCTTTGCCGGAGCCCTGAGTGATACCCCTGAAACCTGGGGGAGCACGCTCTCGGCAAACACCCTGAAGTCCCTGCAGGATGCCGGGCTCCAGCGGTTATTACTGACCCTGGGCGAAGGCTGGGAAGGCGGCCTCTGGCACCCTGAGGCGATTCGTGCCGGGGTCGACGCCGGCTACCTGATGGCGCCCTACGACTCCTATGAAACCGCGTTATCGGCCAGTGAAAACCCGGACTGGACCACCGCGCACCTGGGCAGCAACGCTTACCGCGACTGCGCGATTGTGCTTAAGGACGGCACGCTCAAGACCGGCTTCCAGCAATCCGGCCACTACACCGACCCGCGCTGCGTACGGCCCTTGCTGGAAGCCCGGGTGAAGGCCGTGCAGGCCAAGGCAGGGTTCAATGCCTGGTTCCTCGACGCCTACGCCACCAGCATGGTCTTTGACAGCTACCGCGACGGCGCACCCATGACCCAGGCGCAAAACGCCGAAGGCAATATCGACGCGTCTCGCTGGCTGAACACGGTGCTCAAGTTGCCCGCCGGTTCCGAAGACGGCAACGCGATCACCGCCCAGGGCATTCTGTTTGCCCACGGCATGCAGACGCCGGTGATTGGTTGGGGTGATCACGCCATGACCCAGGACAAGCAGTCGCCCAACTACGTCGGCAACTGGTACCCGCCGGAGCAACCGGCAGTGTTCTTCAAACCCGTGCCGTTGAAAGAGCCGTTTCGTACGGTGTATTTCAACCCGGCCATGCGCCTGCCGCTGTACCAGGCGGTGTTCCATGGCTCGGTGATCACCACCCACCACTGGCTGTTCGACAGCCTGAAGCTGAGCAATGTGCAGGCGCAGAATGAGCTGACTCAACTGCTCTACAACGTGCCGCCCCTGTATCACCTGAGTGCGGCGACGCTTAAGCAACGGCTGCCGGTGATCCAGCGCCAGGACCGGTTTTTCAAGCCGCTGCATCAGCGTTTGGCGACGCAGGCGATGACGGGTTTTCGGTGGCTGACGGCGGACCGTCAAGTGCAGGAGACCACGTTCGCCGATGGCACGCGGTTGGTGGCGAATTTTTCTGCTCAGGCGCAAGAAGGGTATGTGGCGCGCAGTGTGACGGCGCTGGTATCGGGGGCAGAACCTGTGGTGTATCAGGTGCGATAACCGCGCCGCAGAGACCTTCGCGAGCAAGCCCGCTCCCACATTTGATCGCTTTCCAATTTTGGAACTCGGTCAACTGTGGGAGCGGGCTTGCTCGCGAAAGCGTCTGCCCAGGCAACCCAGTTCTAAAGCTTGCGCCACACACTCGCCAACCAGGGCTGCTGCTCCCGAGGCAACCCCGCCGGCCGGTAGTAATGCTCCAACTCCACAAACCCCGCCGCCGCCAGCAATGCCTGCCACGCCTCAAGGTCGTGATAAGACCCATACCGCGGCCCATTCCAGCCCTCCTGGTTTTCACCCCTCGGGTTGGAGCTGAACAACACACCGCCAGGCTTCAACGTGCCATGCACCTGCTTGAGCACACGCGGCAATTCCTGCTTGGGAATATGAAACAGCACCGCATTGGCAAACACCCCGTCAAAGCGCTCGACGGGCAGATCCAGCTTCAGAAAGTCCTGCTGCAACACCTCACAGCCACTGTCCTCGCGCGCCATCTGCGCAAACCGCTCCGAGCCATCCAGCCCAACCGCGACGTGCCCCATGCGCGTAAACGTGCGCAAATCCCGCCCCGGGCCACAGCCGAAATCCAGCACGGTAAAGGGTGCCGAACCCTGAATATGCCGCAGCAAGGCATCGATGTTCTGGCTCACATCGTGATCGCGCGTGCCTTCACGGAAGTCCTCGGCGACAGAGTTGTAGTGGCCGAGGGTGGTGGAGGTGATCTGGTTGAGGTCGTCGGGTTTGAGGGACATGGCGAGCAATACCGGGTGCTGAGATGACCCGACTATACCTCACCTCTTGTTGAGCACCCGCGCCAACCGATCCCCGCCCAACTGAATCACCGCCACCAGCATCACCAGCAGCACAATCACCGTCAGCATGATCTGCGTATCAAACCGCTGATACCCATACCGGTACGCAATATCCCCCAACCCCCCCGCGCCAATCGCGCCGGCCATGGCCGATGAGTTGATCATCGTCACCAAGGTGATGGTGAACCCGCCGACGATTCCCGGCAGCGCTTCCGGCAGCAGTACGTGCCAGATGATGTGCCAGCGGCGGCAGCCCATGGCTTGGGCGGCTTCGATCAGGCCGTGGTCGACTTCGCGCAGGCTGACTTCGGCAATGCGTGCAAAAAACGGCGTGGCGGCGATGGTCAGTGGCACCACGGCTGCCCACACGCCATAGGTGGTGCCGACGATCAGTCGGGTGAACGGGATCAGCGCGACCATCAGAATCAGGAACGGGATGGAGCGGAACAGGTTCACGAACGCCCCCAGCACGCGGTTCAGCGCCGGTGCCTGGTAGATGCCGCCCTTGTCGCTGGTGACCAGGAACACCGCCAGCGGGATGCCCACCAACAAGGCGATCAATGACGACACGCCGACCATCAGCAAAGTGTCGATGGCGCCCTGCAATAAACGATCAAACCACATAGCCCAGCACCTCCACGTGGTGTGCCCAACGCGCGGCGCGCTTGCACAGGTCTTCAGCGTCGTGAGGCGAGCTATTCACCGCCAGCAACAGTTGCCCCAGGGCGTGGCCCTGGATCCGTTCCACGCCGCCTTGCAGCAACCGCACGCGCCCGCCGAGGGCGCTGAACAGTGCGGCGAGGTCTGGCTCATCGGCAGCGTTGCCGGTGAACTGCAACCGTAGCACCACCGCCGCGTCGGCCGAGGCCGGCAGCGCTTGCAGGCGGCTTTGCAGCTCTTGCGGCAAGCCATGTTGCAAGGGCGCCAACAGGGTTTTGCTGACCTCGTGTTGCGGGTTGCCGAACACCTGCCACACCGGGCCTTGCTCGACGATTCGCCCGTGTTCGAGCACCACCACGCGGTCGCATATTTCGCGGATCACGGCCATTTCGTGGGTGATCAAGACGATGGTCAGGCCCAGACGCTTGTTGATTTCGCGCAGCAGGCCGAGGATCGATTGCGTGGTCTCCGGGTCGAGGGCAGAGGTGGCCTCGTCGCACAGCAAAATCTGGGGGTCGTGCACCAGCGAACGGGCGATGCCCACGCGCTGTTTTTGCCCGCCGGAAAGCTGCGCCGGATACGCCTTGTGCTTGTCCTGCAAGCCCACCAGCTCCAGCAGTTCACGCACCTTTTGCTCGCGTTGCGGCTTGGGCACCCCAGCGACTTTGAGCGGCAGTTCGACGTTCTGCCACACGGTCTTGGCCGACATCAAATTGAAGTGCTGAAAGATCATGCCGATGCGCCGACGCAGCGCCACCAGGCGGTCTTCGTCGAAGGCGCCGATGTCGACCTGATCGATCAGCACGCGCCCGCTGCTCGGTTGCTCCAGGCGGTTGATGGTGCGGATCAGCGAGGATTTGCCGGCACCGCTGCGGCCGATGATGCCAAACACTTCACCGCGCTGGATCGCCAGGTCGATGCCTTGCAGGGCATGCACGTTGCCGTCGTAGGTCTTGCCCAGGTTGATAAAACGCACGTGTGCGCGGTTCAAATCCGGGTGCAGCTCGGTCTGCTCGGCGTCCCTGGGCGGCAGGCCCAGGTCGCGCAGTTGGGTGTTCGCAGCGGTCATTTTTTATCTTCCCAGCCGACTTGGTAGAGCGTGCCGAGGGACTTGTCCAAGGCCGCGCGCACCACCGGCGAGTGCTGGTAGATGTCGACGAACTTGATCACCCGTGGGTCGGTTTTACTTTTCGGCTGGATCACAAACTGGATCACGTATTCCGGGTGATCAAGGCCGTCGAACAGCAGTGCAGATTCGGCATCGAAGGTCTTGGACAGGCGGATGTAGGCCGGGTAGCCCTGCACCAGGTCGGCGTCGTCATAAGCGCGCACCAGTTGCACGGCCTCGACTTGCAGGATCTTGATCTTCTTCGGGTTGGCAACGATGTCTTCTTCGGTGGCCTTGTAACCCACGCCTGGCTTGAGGGTGATCAAACCCGCCTTGGCCAGCAGCTGCAGGCCGCGACCGCTGTTGATCGGGTCGTTGGCAATCGCCACGCTGGCGCCTTGGGGCAGGTCGTTGAGGCTTTTGTACTTCTTCGAATACAGGCCGACGTTGTTGATGATCCCCGGCGCGTACGGCACCAGGTCAAAGCCGGCGGCGGCCTTGGCGTTTTCCAGGAACGGGATGTGCTGAAAGTAGTTCACGTCGATATCGCCCGCCGCCAGGCTGACGTTGGGGGCGATCCAGTCGGTGAACTCCACCAGCTCGACCTTGAGGCCTTGTTTGCCAGCCTCGGCCACCGCCGCTTCCAACGGAATGGCGAAGGCGGCGGTGGTGCCGATTTTGAGGGGCGCATCAGCGGCGAACACCGCCGAGCTGAATAAACCGAAGGCCAGGGCCAGTGCTTTGACTGGGTGGGTGAGGCGTATTTTTTTCATAGTGGGTTTCCAGTCATAAGGTAGTGGTGCGAGCAATGAGGATCCAAATGTGGGAGCGGGCTTGCTCGCGAATGCGGTGTGTCAGTC
>NZ_JBARTQ010000027.1:0-46954 GCF_049645325.1 Pseudomonas sp.
GCAGGCTTGAATCCGTGGGTAACCCGGCAAGGATGCCGGGTTAGCCGCCCCGCGCCATGGATGGCGCGTGGCGGCGGCCCACGGATTCAAGCCGGAGTGCGGGCATGCCGAGCCTAGGCGAGGCACCAAGTGGAGGGGCGAGGACCTTTTGGTTACTTTTGGGTCCTTCCAAAAGTGACCCGCCGTAAGGGCGGAACCCTAAGCCGCCATCACCGCAGCAACGGATATACCCCCAAAACCCCGCCCCAAAAACTCATCCCTTCGCCTCACGAATAATCTGACGAATCGCCCCCACAAACGCCTCCACCGGCTGCCCCCCACTGACCGCATACTGACCGTTAAACACAATGGTCGGCACCGAAGTCACCCCACGAGAAACCCACAACTGCTCCTCTTCGCGAACCTGCGCTGCGTATTCATCCGAAGCAAGAATCTGCGCCGCCCGCGTAACATCCAACCCCACGCTCTCAGCAATTATCGCCAGCGTCGCAGGATCAGACGGATCCTGCCCATCACTGAAATACGCCGTGAACAGCGCCTCTTTGAGGTTGTACTGCAACCCCTCAAGCCCCGCCCAATACAGCAGGCGATGAGCGTCAAACGTGTTGTAGATACGACTCTGCCCGTCAGTGCGAAAGGCAAAACCCAACTCCGCGCCCATGTCACGAATACGCGCACGGTTCGCCTGTGACTCTTCGGCCGTGGAGCCGTACTTTTCGGTGATGTGCTCGACAATGTTCTGCCCTTCAGCGGGCATGTTCGGGTTCAGCTCAAAGGGCTGGAAATGAATCTCGGCCTGCACTTCGGCACCGAGCTGGTCCAGCGCTTCAGTCAGGCCGCGCAGGCCAATGACGCACCAGGGGCAGGACACGTCGCTGATGAAATCGATTTTCAGGGAAGTACTCATGGTGGCAACCTCGTTGGCAGTAGCGCGCCGCAAAAGCGTCACGATACACCAACTTCACAGCACCTTCGAAGGCTCGCCCAAGTCAATCTGTGCCCAGTGCGCAGCATCTTCGCGATGGGCTTTCAGATACGGCAACACCGCCGTCAGCAGCGGCGCCTTGAACGCTTCCTGGAAGCGGTGGGCCATGCCGGGAATCAGCTTGAGCTGGCTGCCCTGAATATGCGCGGCCAGGTGCACGCCGTGCATCACTGGCAACAGCGGGTCCGCCGTGCCGTGCACCACCAGGGTCGGCACGCGCAGTTGGTTGAGCAACGGCACGCGGCTCGGCTCGGCGAGGATCGCCATGATCTGGCGCTTCACGCCGTCCGGGTTGAAGGCGCGGTCGTAGGACAGCGCCGCCTGGTGCAACAATACTTGGCGATCATCTTTCACATAAGGGCTGCCCAGCGCAGCCAGCAGGTCGGCCTGCTGCTCAAGCGCCACTTCGCGATTCGGCGCGCTGCGCCGCGACAACAATTGCACCAGCGCCGCACTTGGCGCCGGCAGGCCTTCGGCGCCGGAACTGGTCATCACCAAGGTCAGGCTTTCTACCCGTTGCGGCGCCATGGCCGCCAGGTGCTGGGCGATCATGCCGCCCATGCTCACGCCCAGCACGTGAAATTGCTGGACCTGCAAGGCGTCCATCAAGCCCAGGGCGTCATCGGCCATGTCGGTCAGGGTATAAGGCGCCGCCACGGGCAGACCGAGCTTGTAGCGCAGTACCTCAAAGGTCAGGTTGGCGCTGGCCGGGGCCTGGCGCCAGCTGGACAGGCCGACGTCGCGGTTGTCGTAACGGATCACGCGAAAGCCTTGCTCACACAGGGCGACCACCACCTCATCCGGCCAGTGAATCAACTGCCCGCCCAGGCCCATCACCAGCAGCAAGGCGGGGTCGGACGCACGGCCGATGCTCTGGTAGGCGATGCTCACCTGTGCCAGATCGACCGTTTGAGTAGGGACATTCACATCACATCGAGACGCCGCAAAAGACGGCAGGCCGAACAGTAGAGCGGCTAGTAGAAAAAACACGCGCATGAAAAACACCGAAACGCAGAACCCCAGTAGAGCGCGAGTCTGATGAAGTTTGTTCAAGCGCGCTGCCACAGTTCTGTGACAGTTTGATGAAGAGTGCCCGGCGGTCATGGTCGACACGCCTTGCAACATGAGACAAACTCACGCGATCCAACTTCGCCACAAATTGTCTTCATGGAGAGCCCGTGCTCGAAATCCGTCACCTCAAGACCCTGCACGCCCTGCGCGAAGCCGACAGCCTGGTGGAAGCCGCCGAGCGCCTGCACCTGACGCAATCGGCGCTGTCCCACCAGTTCAAGGAGCTGGAGGAGCGCCTGGGCATGCAACTGTTCGTGCGCAAGACCAAGCCGTTGCGCTTTACCAGCGCCGGCCTGCGCCTGCTGCAACTGGCCGACGCGACCCTGCCGCTGCTGCGCGGCGCCGAGCGTGATATCGCGCGTCTGGCCGGCGGCACCGCCGGGCGTCTGCACATGGCGATCGAGTGCCACAGCTGCTTCCAGTGGCTGATGCCGACCATCGACCAGTTCCGCGATGCCTGGCCCGAAGTCGAGCTGGACCTGGCGTCCGGCTTTGCCTTCGCGCCACTGCCGGCCCTGGCCCGTGGCGATCTGGACCTGGTGGTGACGTCCGACCCGCTGGAACTGCCGGGCATCACGTATGTGCCGTTGTTTACCTACGAAGCCATGCTGGCCGTGGCCAACCAGCACCCGCTGGCAAACAAGTCGTACATCGTGCCCGAAGACTTGCTGACTGAAACCCTGATCACCTACCCGGTGGAACGCGACCGCCTCGACATCTTCACCCGCTTCCTGGAGCCTGCCGACGTGGAACCGGCCCAGGTGCGCACCTCGGAGCTGACGGTGATGATGATGCAACTGGTCGCCAGTGGCCGTGGCGTCTGCGGTATGCCTCATTGGGCCTTGCACGAATACAGCTCGCGCGGCTACGTCAAGGCCAAGCGGCTCGGCGAGAAAGGGCTGTTTGCGACGCTGTACGCAGGGATTCGCGCGGACATGCTGGATGCGCCGTACATGCGCGACTTTTTGCTGACGGCCAAGGACACGTCGTTCTCGACATTGGACGGGGTCAGCGCGGTTCGCTAACCCACATTGGGCATGGGTTCCCACATTTGACTGTGAGTCTGTGCTGCATTTGAATTTCAGCCGGTTGTGAGTTCACGCCACATGTGGATTTTGTCGAAGTAATCCTCGCCCACCCGCACCGCCAGCGGCTCCAACCCGTACTGGATAAACCCGCAACGCTGGTACAGCGCAAAGGCCGCGTCATTGCCGGCGGTGACGGTCAACTGGATCAGTTTGAGGCGCGCGTGCCCGCGCGCCTCAGCGAGCGCTACCTCGACCAATTGCTGACCCAGCCCGTTGCGTTGATGGGCGGCGGTCACGTACATGCCGAACAAGGTCACCTTGTGCCGCGCCTTTTCACGCGGCTCGAAGGCCAGGCCGACAATCCCTGCCAGCGCTTCCCCTTCAAAGCCGCCAAGCAGCCGATCCAGCGGGCTGTCGAGGCGCTTTTCCCACCAGCTCAACGGCATCAACGCGCGTTCAGCCACGCTGGAAGTAAACGCCTGGGGATAAGCCCCATACGCTTCGAGCATCAACGCGCGATACGCCTCGGCATCGCCGACCCCCAACGTGCGAATGATCATGCTGTCAGCGATGCGCGATAAAACGGCAGGATCAGGTCGCGCGTCAACGGTGCCAATGGCAGGCCGCCGTCACCGGCCGGGTCGATCCAGCGCACTTCTTCGATTTCGGCGGCCGGAGTGACCGGCACATCGATGTGCACCTGGAACAGCTCGGCGTGCACGGTGAACCCCGGCTCGTTGGCGGCAGGCGCAGAGAAGTGGCCGAGGTAGAGGGCGTCGCTGGGCTCGATCTGCAGGTTCAGCTCTTCGTACAGCTCACGGGCGAGCGCTTCTACAGGTTGCTCGCCGGCGTCGATCTTGCCGCCGGGCTGCATGAACGCCTGGGTGCCGCGCTTGCGCACCAGCAATGTCTGGCCGTCGCTGCCAATCAACAGGGCGGCGGCGATGCGGAGGATGGAAGTCATGAAAACTCGCCTTGGACACAAAGATGCAAGGATCACATGCCTTCTGGCACGCCGCAATAAAGTGCGGGAGCAAAAATGTGGGAGTTGGCTTGCCGGCGATAGCCATGTTTCAGCACACATCTTCATCACTGACCCAGCGCTATCGCAGGCAAGCCAGCTCCCACATTTCTTCAGGTTTCAGCTTGCAATAGCGGCGTCTTCCTTGATGAAAACGCTATAGCGCGCACCTTCCATGGTTTCAAACGCGATCAGCTTGTCCACCAACGGCAGGTTCAAGACTTTGCCGGCATTGAGCAGCAACATGCCGTTATCGGCGTTCAAGTTGCGCGCCAGTACCATGCCCTCCTCCAGTTCACGCGTGCCGAGGACTTTGACGTTCGGGTCGCCCAGGGTCACGTCATTGAGGTAGGTGGCGCAGACCGAGACAAAGTCTTCGACCATGTCCGGGTCATACAGCCGCCCGGCATATTTACGGATGTACAGCAGCGCTTCGTCGCTGTTCATCTGCCGTTCGAGGATCAAGCCCTTTTGCAGCTCGATAAAGTCCACCGCCAGTTTCAGCAAGCGTGAGCCGGCGGGGATCGCCTCGCCTTTAAGGTGGTCGGGAAAACCGCTGCCATCCCAGCGTTCCTGGTGATGGCGGATCAGCCGCGCGGCATCTTTCATCGGCTCAAGGGTCATCAGCAACGATTCACTCTGGGTGGCATAGGCACGGTAGCGTTCACGGTCGGCGCTGTGGAGCAAGTCCGAGGGCGAGGCCATCATGCTGTCGCTCCAGCTCAGCTTGCCGATGTTGTAAAGCGCGGCGGCCATGGTCAGGTCGCGGTTGCTCGCCTCGTCCACGCCATGGGACACGCACCAGGTGCGCACCAGTTCAATGATCTGCCGGTTGGTCTGCTTGGCACGCGGCAGGCGCAGATTCGCCAGCAGCGAAAACACTTCAGTCCCGGTCGCATAGCTGTGCTTGAGCTCTTCGTACGCCAGGTCGAGCATGTCCGCCGTTTGCTGCAGTTCACTGGTACGCGAGGCCACGCGTTTTTCCAGGGTGGCGTTGAGCTGCTTGAGGGCTTCATTCTGCTGTTGGATCAACTGCTCCAGCCGCCCGCGCTCGCGCTCCGAATGTTGATGGGCCAGGGACTGGCGCAACGCCAACAGCAACTCCTCATCGTTCCAGGGTTTGCTCAGGTAGCGATAGATTTCGCCCTCGTTGATGGCTTTGACGATCAGCGTCAGGTCGGTCTCGCTGGTCAGCAGGATGCGCACAGTCTGGGCATAGTGTTGATGGATATGCGCCAGCAGCGAAGCGCCGTCCATGTCCGGCAGGCGCGCGGCACTCATCACCAAATCGACGGGTTGTGTGGCGAGAATCGCCAGGGCGTCAGCGGCACAGGTGGCGCTGTAGAGTTCGAAAGGCTCCAGGCGCAGCAATTGCGTCAGGCTGTGCAATACATCCGGGTGGGCGTCGATCAAGAGCACCACAGGACGGTCGGTATCGGTGAAAGCAACTGACTCTCCCATGGAACACCTCGGATCGTCGGTGTGCGGTCCTTACGGTCGGGTCTGCCTTCCTGGCGGTTACTAGGTAGTTTAGTCGGCTTTTTGGAAAGTGATGGCCTAACGATATCAATGCATAAAAAAGGCCGCTCCAGAAACCGGAACGGCCTTCGAGGTGAAACCTGTACGCCTCACGCGTCAGCGGGTTTCGGGCTTGAACCAAACGACGCAAAACGCTTGTTGAACCCGGCAATCCGGCCTTCGGCCTGGGTCTTGCGCTGTTGGCCGGTGTAGATCGGGTGCGAAGCGCTGGACACGTCGAGCGGGATGTACGGGTAAGTGTGGCCGTCGCTGTAGGTATGGGTGCGATCACTGTCGGCAGTGGAGCCGATCAGAAAGAACACGTCGGCGGCGGTGTCGTGGAACAACACGGTACGGTAGTCGGGATGGATACCAGCTTTCATAGGGCCTCCGGGGCGTTTGGGTGCAATTGATGTGTTATACAGTAACACAAATCATGCACCCAAACGAGAACCGATTGCAATAAGAATAGACCCGTCGCTTCTATGCGGCTTCCTGGAAGTCCATTTCCGGCGGCTGTTGCGAGAAGCCGCGGGTGAGGAAACCCAGGTAAACCAGACCGATCGCCAACCACACCACACCCAAGTAGATCGCCAGGTGATCAAGGCTGACCATCAGCCACAAATCCGCCAGCAACCCGATGGTCGGGAACACCAGGAACAGGATCAGCTCACGCGCACCGCGCTGTTTGGCGCCGATCCAGTAGTGGAAGATCACCGACAGGTTCACCAGGCTGAAGGCCAGGAACGCGCCGAAATTGATGAACGAGGTGGAGGTGGTCACGTCCAGCTTCAACGCCAGCAGTGCCACCACCGCACACAGCAGGATGCTGTTGACCGGCGTGCCGAAGCGCGCATGCAAGGTGCCGAAGAACGACTTGGGCAACACACCGTCGCGGCCCATTGCAAACAGCAACCGCGAACCACTGGCCTGAGCCGACAGCCCCGAGGCGAATTGGCCAACGATCAGGCCGACAAGGAAGATCGACACAAACAGGTCGCCACCGATATTGCGCGCGATTTCATACGCCGCCGAATCCACATTGGCAAACTCGAATGACGGGTGGGCGATCTGCACAAAGTAGGACACGCCGACGAAGATCAGCCCGCCGATCAAGGTGATCAACATGATCGCCCGTGGGATGGTGCGGCGTGGGTCACGGGTTTCTTCGGTGAGGGTGCTCACCGCGTCAAAGCCCAGGAACGAATAACAGGCGATCGCCGCGCCGCTCATGATCAGCGGCATTTGCATCTGGCCGTTGAAGAACGGGGTGATCGTCCACAGTGGCTTGCTCGCGTCACCGCCGATGTAGTGGATGCACAGCGCGACAAAGGCGATCAGCACCAGAAACTGCACCAGCATCAGCAGAGCGTTGATGCCATTGGCGAGTTTGAGGCCGACGATATTGATGGCGCTGGTGATGCCGATGAACGCCAGCACCCAGATCCACTGCGGCACCGAAGGAAACGCCGAATTGAGGTACGCCGCGCCGATCAGCCAGATGGCCATGGGCAAGAACAGGTAGTCGAGCAACACCGCCCAGCCGGCAATGAAGCCCAGCTTGGGGCTGATGGCTTTGCGCACATAGCTGTAGGCGGAACCCGCGACCGGGAACGCCGAGGCCATGCGCCCGTAACTCATGGCGGTAAAAAACATCGCCACCAAGGCGGCCAGATACGCGGCGGGGACCATGCCGGCGGTGGATTGCGCCAGGATGCCGAAGGTGCCGAGCACAATGATCGGCGTCATATAGGCGATGCCAAACAGCACCACCGACCCTAACGACAGGGTGCGTTGCAAACGAGCCATGAGCGATTCTCCGCTGATTTATTGGTTTTATGGCAGAACTGAAGTCGGTAAAGCTGAGGTCTTTATTATGGGTGTGAGGCACAGCCTTTGTGGTGAGCGGACATGGCCGCTCACCACAGGAATTCCATCTCAAGGGAATCAGTGTTGAGGGATCAGCAACTCGCGGGTCCCGTCAGTGCGCTCGATCACCTCACCCGGCAATTTCAAGCGCTGGTCGTCCAGGTAGCGGTAATCCTTGCGAGCCGCCACCAGTTGATCGAGGTCCAGCTCGACCGTGAATTGCCCTTCCTCGCGCCCGGCTTCGAACAGCAGGGTGCCAAACGGGTCCACCAGGGCGCTGCCACCGGCAAACAATAGCCCGCCATCGCCCTCTTCCACCCGGTTGACCATCAGCGCGAACGCCTGGTTTTCCTGGGCACGGGCCATGATTGCGGTGCGGTGAGTCGGCCCGTACGGGTCCATGTTGCCGTTGGTGACGATCAGCAGTTCAGTGCCCAGCTGCGCCAGGGCGCGGGCGGTTTCCGGGAACTCGATGTCGTAGCAGATCAACAGGCCGACGCGCACGCCGTTCCACACACACGTGGTGTAGCGATCACCCGGGGTGAACACGCCGCGATCCGAGGCCCACAGGTGGGTCTTGCGATAGCGCAGGGCAATGCCCTCGGGGGTGATCAGCACGGTGGTGTTATAAAATTGGCCGCCGTCGTTCTCGGCCATGCCGATGACCACGGCGATGTTGCGCGCACGGGCAGCCTGGATAACGGCTTGAACGGTGGGGCCGTCCAGCGGCTCGGCGATGTCGGCGACGGTCTCGGCCGAGGGGAAGCCCATCAAGTGGGTTTCCGGGAAGACGATCAGTTGCGTATCCGCGGCGCACGCAGCAATTGCCGCCAAGGCGCGCTCAAGGTTGTAAGCTGTGCCGTTATCACGGCCTGCCAACTGGGCAAATTCGACCTTCATGGGTATTCCTTGTTCTTTATCTGTGCCGCAGTATGCGCAGCCATCACAGGCCAGGGAATTACGCGACGGGGGTAACCCGATAGGGGTAGATCAATGACCATGTCGCTGGAAGACATCGCCTGGCACCGTTCGGTGGGGCAGATGATAGACGCTCTGGACCAGGCCAACTTCTGGACCCAACTCGTGCGCTTGCTCGACCAATACGTGCCGTCCGACAGCTGGGTGGTGTTGCTGTTCAGCAGCGAACACCGCCCGCTGGTGTTCGCCGAATGCCCGGGTGCCGACGGTACGCCGGACCACCTGTTCCAGGACTACCTCAACGGCCTGTACCTGCTCGACCCCTTCTACATCGCCAGCCGCGAACACGCGCGCGCCGGGCTGTTTCGCCTGGCGGAAGTGGCGCCGGAACACTTCGAACTCACCGAGTATTACCAGCGCTACTTTCGCCTGAACGTGGTGGCCGATGAAATCCAGTTTAATTGCCAGTTGCCGGATGGGCGTACCCTCTGCCTGTCGCTGGGTTCGAAACAGCGCTTTGACCCTGCGCAAATTGCCTTGCTGTCGCTGATCCAGCCTTGGGTGCTGAGCCTGCTGCGCCAGCGCCTGCCTTTTGAGCTCAACCAGGTCAGCGCGCCGGCGCCGCCGATGCAACGCGATGAATGGGGCGCGCAACTTACCGCCCGCGAGCTGGATGTAGGCCGCTTGATGCTCAGTGGTTGCTCCAGCAAGGAAATCGCTCGTAAGCTGGAAATCTCCGTTGAAACCGTGAAAGTCCATAAGAAACACATGTACAGCAAGCTAGGGATCAAATCCCAGTCGGAGCTGTTCTCGATCTTTCTTCAGGCGCAAAACGCCTAGCCGATGAGTCCGAACCCAAGGAAAACCGTATGAGCCTGTCGTTACTAAGCCGTTACGCCTTCTTTGCCGTGTGCGTCATTTTCACCCTCGCCAGCCTCCCCTTTATCGAACATGAATGGCTGTGGCCTATCACCATCGTCACTGGCGTCCTTAGCCTGATCGGCATTTTCGACCTGCTGCAAAGCCCCCACGCGGTGCGCCGCAACTACCCTATCCTGGGCAATATCCGCTACCTGGTGGAAGCCATCCGCCCGGAAATCCGCCAATACCTCTTGGAGTCCGACAGCGACGCCCTGCCCTTCTCCCGGGCGCAGCGCTCGCTGGTTTACTCGCGCGCCAAGAACGAATCCGCCGACAAACCCTTCGGCACGCTGATCGATGTGTACCAGTCAGGCTTCGAGTTCATCGGCCACTCCATGCGCCCTGCGCCGTTGAGCGACCCCAGCGCGTTTCGCGTGATGGTTGGCGGCCCGCAGTGCACGCAGCCGTATTCGGCGTCGGTGTTCAACATTTCCGCGATGAGCTTCGGCTCGTTGAGCGCCAACGCCATCCGCGCGTTGAACCAGGGCGCCAAGCTCGGCAACTTCGCGCATGACACCGGCGAAGGCAGCATCAGCCCCTACCACCGTGAAAACGGCGGCGACCTGACGTGGGAACTCGGCAGTGGCTATTTCGGCTGCCGCACCAGCGACGGCCGTTTCGACCCGGAACGCTTCGCCGTGCAGGCGCAAAACCCGCAAGTGCGAATGATCGAAATCAAGATGAGCCAGGGCGCCAAGCCCGGCCATGGCGGGATTCTGCCCAAGCACAAAGTCACCAAAGAGATCGCCGAAACCCGCGGCATCATGATGGGCGAAGACTGCGTCTCGCCGTCGCGCCACAGTGCGTTTTCCACACCGATCGAAATGATGCAATTCATCGCGCAACTGCGTGAGCTGTCCGGCGGTAAACCGGTGGGATTCAAGTTCTGCCTGGGCCATCCGTGGGAGTTCATGGGCATTGCCAAAGCCATGCTGGAAACTGGCATCCTCCCGGACTTTATCGTGGTGGATGGCAAGGAAGGCGGCACCGGCGCGGCGCCGGTGGAGTTCACCGACCATATCGGTGTGCCGCTGCGTGAAGGCCTTTTGTTTGTGCACAACACGCTGGTGGGCCTGAACCTGCGCGACAAGATCAAGCTCGGTGCCAGCGGCAAAATCGTCAGCGCGTTTGATATCGCCAGCGTCCTGGCCATCGGCGCCGACTGGGCCAACTCGGCGCGCGGCTTCATGTTCGCCATCGGCTGCATCCAGTCGCAAAGCTGCCACACCAACAAATGCCCGACCGGCGTGGCGACTCAAGACCCGCTGCGCCAGCGCGCCCTGGTGGTGCCGGACAAAGCCCAGCGGGTGTTCAACTTCCACCGCAACACCCTCAAGGCACTCGCGGAAATGCTCGCCGCTGCCGGCCTGGATCATCCGTCGCAGCTGTCGGCCAAACACTTGGTGCGGCGCATGTCGGCGACCGAGATCAAGCTGTTCTCGCAACTGCATGTGTTCCTGAAACCTGGGGAACTGCTGACTGGCGAAGTGAACGGCGAATTCTACTCGCGCATGTGGCAAATGGCGCGGGCGGACAGTTTTGAGCCGCATGAAGTGGCGGCTGCGTAAGCCCATCAAACTCATTTAACGCTGAACCGGACCACCGACGGCATTTGTTGAAACAAGGAGATTCACATGCCGTTACTCGACTTCGCCGCCATTGCCGAACACCTGCCCGCCAGTTGGCGATCAACGCGCGTGGGCCAGGTGGGCCCGGCACGCATCAAGGTTTTGCGCATGGATGAGCAGGCGTACGAAGAAGAAACCCACGCGTACAACGAAGGGCTGCTGGTGATCAGCGGCCACTTGCGTCTGTCTATCGGGGAGGAGGAAATCCAGGTGCGTGCGGGCCAGATGTACCTCGTGCAAGCAGGCGTTGCCCATGGCGTGCTCGCTGGCAGCCATGGCACGCTGGTCATCATTGATGTCTAGAGACATTCAGTAATACCCAACCTTTGCAATTGCTTACAAATACCGCCAACCTGCGCCCGCCCGACGCAAGGCGTGCGTCAACGCCCACGCCTGCCTGTCTCAAATAAACCAACCGTTCAAGAGCCCGCTGCCATGTTCAACGGACGCGACCCTCGCATCGATTTTTTTCGGGGCCTGGCGCTGATCTTCATTTTCTGGGATCACGTCCCCCACAACCCTCTCGGGCAGATCACCTTGCGCAACGTCGGTTTCAGCGACGCCGCGGAAATCTTTGTGTTCCTGGCCGGCTTCGCATCTGTGATGGCCTACGGCAAAGTGCTGCAACGCGAAGGCTACTGGATGGCCTGCCTGAAGATCCTGCGGCGCACCTGGGTGCTGTACGTGGTGCACATCTTTTTGCTGGCGCTGCTGATGGGCATCGTGTTTTTCGCCAACAGCCACGTCGAGACCCGCGACCTGGTGCAAGAGATGGGCATGACCCACTTCATCAGCGACCCGCAACAAGCTTTGCTCGATGAGCTGTTGCTGCGTTTTAAACCCAACCTGATGGACCCGTTGCCGCTGTATATCGTATTGCTTGCCAGCCTGGCGCTGGTGCTGCCACTGATGCTGCGCGCGCCCTGGGTGGTGGTGTCGGTGTCGCTGACTGTGTACCTGCTGGCGCCGTGGATGGGTTGGAACCTGCGCGCCATCGACGATGGCGTGTGGTATTTCAACCCGGTCACCTGGCAGCTGCTGTTTGTATTGGGCGGCGCGGCGGCGATTCGCAGCCGGCAGCACGTGCCTGCTCAAACCCGTCCTTTGCGACGCCAGCCGCTGTTTATCGCGGCGGCGGTGTACGTAATCATTGCCGGCGTTCTCACCGTGTCGTGGCGCTGGCCGCACCTGCATGACGCGGTGATGCCGGCCCTGATCAGCGAGCTGATTTACCCGATCAGCAAGACTGACCTGTCGCCCCTGCGCCTCCTGCATTTCCTCGCGCTGGCCTACGTGACCGCGAAGTTGTTGCCCACGGCGGGCTGGACGCACAACCCGGTGGCCGCCCAGGTGGGCCGTATGGGCCGTTTCTCCCTGGAAGTGTTTTGCCTTGGCGTAGTGCTTGCGCCACTGGCGGACATGCTCAATGCAATGGCGGGTGACGCGTTGGCGATGCAACTGCTGACCGCATTCGTGGGCGTATTGCTGATGGCGGCGCTGGGCGCCTGGCTGGACTTGAACAAACGCCTCAATCAACCGCACGCTATATAGGTAGCGCCTGCCGGGGGCGGCCAGGTGGTTCCATTTCTTTCCACGTCTTACAGTGAAAGGAAATGGCAAATGCCCACCCACCAACGCCTCAACGGCTTATCCGGCCACTTGCAATCCAGCGATGCCTGGGGCAAACAGCAAGCCCTGGAACTGCTGCGCCGGGTCATGGCGCAGTCCATGAGCAGCCTCACGCTCGATCAACAACGTGATCACGTCAGGCTGCAGCGTGAAGCGCTCGCCGCGCTCAACGCGGTGGAAGCTGAAAATGCCGCGCTGGTGGAACAGTTCAAAACCCAGGGGCTGGCCCGACTGCGCAGCAGGCTGGGCGGCCTTGACCCCAACAGCATCGTGCTGCATACCCGCTACCTGGAAAAGGTCGAACCACCGCTGCCGTGGGAACCGCGCAGCAGCATCGCAGGCGGGATGGCAGCAGCGCAGCGCTTTCGCCGGACGGTGGACGAGTGGAAGTACCGCGCGCATCTGTCGAGCTTGTCGTTATGGGACGCGGCCTGCCTGAACTTCGACTTCAGCACCGGCACGCCTCAAGCCTCCGGTCACAGTTATGTCGACGCCTCCTACTTGACTGGTGTGGATGAAAAACGGCTGACCGTCAGTCAGTTCATCGCCATCACCCGCGATCTGAACCTTGGCGACCAATTGCACGCAGGCTTGGCCAACACCCTGAAACCGGGTGGAAAACTCCAGGGCCTGATCCAGGCCAGCGCCCTTGCCAACCTGCGGTTTGAGGCGCTGGAAGCCTACCGTAACCGCGCCACCACGGGCCTGACACTGGACCTGTACAACGCGCTGGTCGAAACGATTGACGGCAGCAATGCCGCGTTGCCGTTCGACACCCTGAGCCTGGACCTCGACAAAACTCTTTTGCCCGCCGTGCCCTTTGTTGACACCTCCAGCCTGCGTATCCCGGTGCCCTTGCTGCTGATTCACGTGGGCAGCCTCGGAGTGATTTCTTACTTCCCCTTCCGCCCCAGTGGCGCCCTGCGTTATCACGTCGATGCCAAGACCGCCGGCGCGCATTTTCTCGCCGACCTCAAGGCCAGCCACCGCGACGGCACCCTGGACTGGTTCTCGCGGCAACTGCCGGTGACCCACATCAACCGCTTCAAGGCACTGTTGCACGATGAGCCACGCCCAGCGGGCCTGAGCCTGGTGGCGGGCTTTTTGTACGAGTCGTTTCACGCGTTATTCCCTGAACGAACCCTGGACAACGTGCGCTTTGTCACCGACCCCAAGCCGGCGCGTGCGGTGAGCCTGGTGCAGGCCCTCACCTATCGCCACATTCAGCATTACCAGGCCAACCTCGGCCTGCTCGCGACCCAACGCTCGGAGCGCGACCTGCAAGCCGTCGTGGACGGCGCGGCAGCCATTGCCAGCCAGACCATGGAGCTGCTGATGACCCCCGTGCCCGGTGGCGTCAGCGGCTTGAACCGCGTGATGCAGGCGGTGGTCTTCGGCAACCTGGCCTACAGCCTGATCATCGGCGTCAACGAAGCCGCCAAGGGTGAGGCCAGCGAGTTTGCGGCGGCCATGGCGGATGTCGCGGACCTGGCGATCAACGGCCTGCTGATCGCGACCGCCGGGCGTGTGCATCGCTTGCGCGTCGAAGGTTTACTGAGGCGGCTGGGCGACCCGCGTAAAGTCACGCACAGCGACGGTAACGACGCCTTGTGGAAGCCGGACATTGCCCCCTACGCCATTTCGGACCAGCACCTGCTCGATGGCCAGGTGCCGAATGCCCAAGGCGTCTATCTGCTCAATGGCCACTCCTACGTACAGATGCAACAGGGCGAGCAGCGGAGGGTGGCGCAGGTCACCGCCGACCCCAAGACCCAGGGCTTTGTGCTCAAGCAGCGCAATGGCAATGGTTTCGCGGCGCCGATCATGTTCGAGCCGAAGCTGCAGGCTTGGGTCCTCGACTTGCACGGCGCCGGCCAGCTCTCCGACAGCCAGTTGTTCAACCAGATGTTGCCCGATGCCGAGGCAGCCGTGTCGCCGGCGGATATCCATACGCTGCTGCGCAGTACCGCAGTGCCACGCGCTACCCTCGACAAGATCTGGGCAGGTGAAGAGGCGCCGATCAACCTGATCGAAGCCGTCCGGCGCCTGCAGGTGGACCAGGTGATCAAGCACATCAGCAGTGGTTTTCATCGGCGTGGCGCCATGCCGCCCCATGCCGACAGTGCGGTGCTGTGCCTGCTGACCCAACTGCCGACGTGGCCAGGGAATGCCGTGATCCACGTGCACGACGCGCAGGGCCGACTGCTCGAAAGCCACGCAGCCGACGAAAGCGCCAGCCTGGCCATTAACCTCAAGCGCCGTGATGACGGCACCTATGTCGCCCTCGACGCCGCGGATACCCACGTGCCCTCGCAAGAGGCGCTGTTGGAGCTGATCATTCGCCAGCAACCGGCAACGTCCACCCTGGGCAAGGAAGGCAGCCCGCAGCTCACCGAGGCCCAGCGCATTGCGCGCCTGCGCGTGCAAATCGGCGCGCTGGCCAGTGCCGAACACGCGGGCCTGTTCACGGCCATGACCCGCTACGCCGATCACGCCCGGCACCAGGTGCCGGCTGCCGACAACGCGCGGCGTTTTGTACCGATCAAGGCCGCGCCCTTACGAGTGGAGATCACGCCACTGCTGCAAAAACTGCGAGAGACGTTCCCGCCCCTGACCGCAGACAACCTGACGCAGGTGCTGCAACAGCGCCCCTTGAGCATGGCGCAGCAAGACGCCTTCCTGAACGACGCCACGTTGCCCAACGACGTGCGCGAGCACCTCGAACAACAGCGCACCGCCTTGCGCATCGATGCGGTCATCGACGGTTTGTACCACCCAAGGCCGTTCGACGTTGACACCGATCTATGGGCCAGGGAGTTCTCTGCCAGCCTGTTGCTTACGCGCCTGAATCGCCACTTGGTGATCACCGAAATGGCCACCGGGCAAGCACGCAACCGCTACCAGAGCAGCGGCCCGGACGACACCACCGTCGAACTGCTGCATTACGGCGGCGGCCACTACGAAGCCTACGACATGCGCAACGCCGGCACGATTGCGGTATCGCCGGCCGTCGACAGTTTCTACCTGGCCATTGGCGCGGTGTTGCAACCGCACGAACGCACACTGCTCGGCATGAGCCAGGCCAGTGATGCACAGGGCCTGCGCAACTGCCTCGCCGACCTGATGAGTGATCGCCGCGGCCCTAACGGGCTGGTCAGCCTGCTCGATGAGTCGCTCGGGCAATACCAGAAGAACCTGATGCTGCCGACCCACCTGCAACCCAACCCCGAAGGCTTATATGACTGGGAAGGCGACCGACTGCTGGCGCTGTACGGCGCGTTTTACCCGATGACGTTTGACCAGAACCTGCGCAAATGGCGACTCAAGCATCCACAAAAAATCGGCGTCGACACCCCGCGCCTGGAACACAACGATCACGGTGCCTGGCGTTTGCAGAACGAAAACCCGCTGGCCTGGGACGAGCATCATTTGTTTGCCCGCCTGGGTACCGATTTCAACGTGGACCAAACCACCAGCCAGCGCATTCTCCAGCTCACCGCGACGCCAGCCCGGGCCCTGCGTGAAGTGCATTGCGCCGGCCTGCCGCCACCGCCGCTGTTGAAGGACAGCTGCAAACGCTTCGGCATCGAAGCGCAGATCCTGCACTTCATCAAAGCCATGAGCACCTACTCGGCCACACGCACCGCACGACCGTCGCTGCAATTGCTGCTGGTAAGCAGCCTGGCGCAGTGGCCGCACAGCCATGTTTTGGAACTGCACGACGATGCTGGCCGCACCGTTGCCCATTACCCGCCCACCAATGCTGGCGCGGCGGAAAAAGTCCGCCTCTCACAGGCGCAAAGCCGCAGCCTTGAACCGCTGACAGCCCTGATGCGCAACGATGCGCTGACCACCGCACTGCTGGGTGAGCGGCCCGCCAGCCTGCAGGAGCGCCTGTTCAAACTGGCGAAGGCGATCGCCGAACACGCCTACCGCGAGCGCAGCCAGTTGTTCGAGATGCTCTACGCCCAGAGCGAGCGCGCCGGCAACGGCCTGCATGGACGGTTACGCACGCACTATCCGCACCTGCCCATGAGCGCCATACAGTGCCTGATCAACCAGGCCAGCCGGCAGGAACTCAAGCAACTCAATGAGCTGGACCAGGTGGGGCTGCGCTTGCAGGAACAGGCGCGCCTGACCGCCAACGATGCACGCCTCAACCGCGCCTATGAAGGCGTGTACCTGACGACCCTGGGCAACCCCGACAGCGAAAAAATCATTCTGCATGTACTCAAACTGATTCCCGGCTGGCCCGCCAACGTGCGCCTCGACATCCATCAAGGCAGCGCCACCGGACCATTGCTCGACAGCGCCGGGCACCTGGCCGGGCCTGAGCGCAAAGTGCTTGCGCGGGTCGACGGTCGCTATCACGCCTATGACGCCGAAGGCCGGCTGATCGATAAAAAGGACACTGCCGCCACCGACCTGCTCACCGCCATCTGGCAGGTACTGAGCGACCGCCAGCGTGCAGCCCTGGGGTTGGACGACAGTGGCGACCTGACGCCGCTGCGCAACCCGATCGCGCAGGTGGCACTCAACCAGCGCATCGCGATCAAAAGCCTGCTTGGCCTGCCGCATATTCCTTACTGGCTGCAACCGCCGATGCGGGTCGACAGCGCGTTTATCGCCTACCCGTTTTCCTTGAGGAACCTGTGGCCGTTCGGGGGCAATCAACCCGTGAGCCTGGCGAGCAAGGTCCGCGAGCTTTACCCCAGTTTCAGCCGGGCCGACGCCGACAACCTGATCGACTCCCTGGGCATGAGCGAACCGGCGGCGCTGCTGGAACTGGAACGGCGCAAGGCCGAATACCAGGCCCTGGATTTCGAGCTTGAGCGCTGGGCCCACGCCGAATATCCCATCGACCTCGACGACCCCCTGGGCATGAACCTCGGTCGAAGACGCTTGGTGGCACAGCAGATCCGCAGCGCCTGGCGGCGAGAAACACGACGCACCTACATCGACGGGCTGTTCGACACCTTCAGCCTGGAATTGCAGCTGGACGGCAACAGCCTGCCCGACGCCGACTTCATCCTCGGCACCCGAGGTTTCGAGCACATAGAATGGTTAAAGATTTCCGGCGACGCCTTTCCAGCGACCGGCAATGGGTTCCTCAGCAAATTCGCCAACCTCAAGGTGCTGAAGCTCGACTGCATGCTCACCGAGTTGCCCGTGAGCATCACGCAGATGACGCAATTGCAGAAGCTGGACTTGAGCGACAACTCCATCGTACTGACCGCCCAATCGCGCCAGGGCCTGGCGGGCCTGGTGCACCTGGAGACGCTGAACCTGGACGGCAACCCGCTGGTATTGACGCCGGACGTGTCAGGCATGAGTCACTTACGTGACCTGAGCCTGCGGCAGACGGGTATCCGCGATTGGCCCCTCGGCGCCGAGCGCCTTACGCGACTGCGCAGCCTGTTGCTACAGGAAAACCAGCTCACCACAGTGCCCGAGGCCCTCTTTACCGATGACAGGATGGCAGCGGCCAACCGCAATACGCTCCTGCACGACAACCCCCTGAGCACTGCCACCCTGGAACAGCTGACGCACTACCGTGAACAAACCGGCGTGATCCTTGGCGGCGCATTACCGGGCATCCTGCACGTGGGGGCAGCCCACAGCGATATCAGCAACTGGTTGGACGGTGTGCCTCTGGCTGAGCAAGGCGAGCGCAGAATGCTGTGGGATCAACTTAAGCGGCATGAAGGCGCACGCCCTGACGACACGTTCCAGGCATTGCGCGACCTGACCCAAACCCTCGCCTACAAAACCAACGAACCCTCAAGGCGAGCCCTGATTGCACGGGTCTGGCGCGTACTCGCGGCGATGGGCGAATCCACCGACTTGCGCGAGCGGGTCTTCCTCAACACCTACGTGGCGGGCACCTGCGGTGATGGCGCGCTGCTGGTGTTCATGGACATGGAGATCCAGTGCAAGCTCCATGATGCACGCGCCCAGCCCGGCAGCCTGCAGGCCACGGAACGCCTGCTGCGGCTGGCGCGAGGCATGTTCTACCTGCGCGCGCTGGACCAGCTGGCCGAAGATTACCTGCACGCGGCCCATACTGCGGGAAGGCCTGTGGACGATGCGGAAGTCAAACTCTACCTGCGAACCCTGCTGACCAATGACTGGGATCTGCCGCTGGAGCCGGCCGGCATGCTGTACTCCGTCGAAGGCATGATCGGACGGCAAGACATCGACGAGATCATCGACAAACTGAAGGTCATGAAGGCAACCGGCGCCTTCCAGGCGTCACTGCTGATGGAGGAATTCTGGGTCGACTACCTGATTCACAACAACCCGGAGCCTTTCTCCACCATCAAGGCAGTGACACGCTACAAGGAAGATGTGCTGAACCGCGAGGTGCCGGACAAACGCTCCGACACTTACTTGGAAAGGCGTCAGTCACTGATCGACGTGGAAGTCGCCGAGCGCAACCGCCTGGTGAACCAGTTGACCCAGGCGGCGCAACTATCCACCGCCCGGATCAACCCGTAACGGCTCAAGCCGAACGAGGAGAGCCTTCAGCGGTCGGTTGCAACTTGAACACGTAGTACAGCACCGTCAGCAAGATCAGGAACGCTGGCCCCACGTACAACGCTACGCGGGTGTCGGGGAAGTACGCCATCAGGCCGACCACCAGCACCAGGAATGCCAGTGCGAGGTAGGAACTGACAGGGTACAACCACATGCGGTACTGGAGCCCCGCTTGCTCGGCCGGGCTCAGGCCGCGGCGGAACTTGAGCTGGGCCAGCAGGATCATCAGCCAGGTCCAGATCGCGCCGAAGGTAGCGATGGAAGTCACCCAGACAAACACCTGGTCCGGCACCAGGTAGTTGAGCAGCACACCCAGCAACAAGGCAAAGATCGACAGCAACAGCGCCTTGCGCGGTACGCCATTGCTCGACGTGGTGCCGAAGGCGGCCGGCGCCTGGCCGTTCTGCGCCAGGCTGTAGAGCATGCGCCCGGTACTGAAGATGCCACCGTTGCACGACGACAGCGCAGCGGTGATCACCACGAAGTTGATGATGCCGGCGGCGGTCTTGATGCCCAGGCGCTCGAACGTCATCACGAACGGGCTGCCCTGGGTGCCGATTTCATTCCACGGGTAGATCGACAGAATCACAAACAACGCGCCCACATAGAACAGCAGGATGCGCCAGAAAACCGAGCCGATGGCGCTGGGGATGGTCTTTTGCGGGTTCTTCGCTTCACCGGCAGTCAGGCCGATCATTTCCACGCCCAGGTAGGCGAACATCACCATTTGCAGGGACATCAACACGCCTTGCACGCCATTGGGCATGAAGCCGCCATGGGCCCACAGGTTGGAAATGCCCAGCGCCACGCCGTCGTTGCCAAAGCCGAACGCGATGATGCCGACGCCGCCGATGACCATCGCAATGATCGTGACGATCTTGATCAGGGCGAACCAGAATTCGAACTCACCAAAGGCTTTTACCGCGATGAGGTTGATGGTGCCCATGCTGATCAGCGCCGCCAGGGCCCAGATCCAGCGCGGGGTGTCGGGGAACCACACGCCCATGTACACCGCCACGGCGGTGATCTCGGCCACGCAGGTCACCAGCCACAGGAACCAGTAGTTCCAGCCGGTGAGAAAGCCTGCCAACGGGCCGAGGTAATCCTGGGCATAACGGCTGAACGAGCCGGCGACCGGGTTGTGCACGGCCATTTCGCCGAGGGCGCGCATGATCACCAGAATCGCCAGGCCGCCAATGATGTACGAGAGCATGATCGCCGGGCCGGCCATTTCGATGGCCTTGGCCGACCCCAGGAACAGGCCGACACCGATACAGGCGCCGAGCGCCATCAAGCGAATATGACGCTCACCGAGTTCGCGTTTGAGCGGGCCGCCTTGAGCGGTCTCGCCATGGGGCAGTGGGTTGCCGACTGGCATAAGGGTACAACCTCATTTTGTTATTGGATTGTCCGTCGAGTCTTCAGGGCGCGGGCCGGTAAGCCTGTGCCCTTGCCAAAACCGGGGCCGCCTCATGGACGGGCCCTTCTTGCCGGGCAAGATCAGCGGGGCATGCAGTATAAAAAGCTCAGCTCAGAGCCTTTCACTATAAAAACGGGGCAATTTAGGGGAAGACCCCACCGAAACGGCATTTTACAGGAGCATATAACCTGCCCAGGGCGACAAAACGCCGCAGACCACTCACCCGGCATAGTTGACGACTCGATCACAATTTCCTCGCAGCCGGCCTGCAGCGGCTACGCTTGCAGCATGTCCGATCAATCTGCGTGAAGGGATCAATCGACTATGGGCGCACTGTGGCAAACCGAATCGAAAGAGGCTGCGAAACTACAAGGCAGTTCGGACCCAGCGCCTTTACCCAAAAATAAACCCCGGCCTCGCTACGCGCTCCGGCTGTTCTGGCTGATTGTTCTGCTGGCGCTGATTGCCCTGGGTTTTGCCGCCAGCAAAGAGATGCGCACCTCGCGCCTGCAGGCCCAGGAACTCAGCCGCCTGGCCCGCGACCTCACCTACCAGATCAAGCCCGGCGCCACTGATGCCATGGTCTACCCCGGCGCCGGCCCGTTCGACCGCCGACTGGGCTACAGCGACCTCGACACCTTCCTGCCACGCCTGCTCAAGCGTGGCTACGTGATCGACGCACAGGCGCGGTTCTCACCCGCATTGATGGATTACGCCAACAAGGGCCTGTTCGTGCCCTATGCGGAAAAAATCCAGGCTGGGCTTTCGATCACCGACTGCCGCGCCGTGCCGCTCTACCAGTACAACTACCCGCAGCAGCTGTACTCAAGTTTCGCCGCCATTCCGCCGCTGGTGGTCAACAGCCTGCTGTTTATCGAGAACCGCGACTTGCTCGACCCCGCTCAACCCCAGGCCAACCCCGCAGTCGACTGGCCACGTTTTGCCAAGGCGGCGTGGTCGCAACTCGCCAAGCTGCTGCACCTGCCGGGCCAGAGCGCCGGCGGCAGCACCTTGGCCACGCAGCTGGAAAAATACCGCCACTCGCCGGATGGCCTGACCCTGTCGGGCAGTGAAAAACTGCGGCAAATGTTTTCTGCCGCCGTGCGCGCTTATCACGATGGCCCCGACACCCTGCCCGCGCGCAAAAATATCCTGCGTGACTACCTCAACAGCGTGCCGCTGTCGGCCGTGCCCGGTCACGGTGAAGTGCACGGCATGGCCGAGGGTTTGCGCGTGTGGTACGGCGCCGACTTCAACCAGGTCAACACGGCGCTGACCGGTCCGGTGAGTGCACAACAAGGCTTGGCGCTGCGTGAGGTGTTGTCGTTGATCATCGCCCAGCGTCGCCCGTCGCACTACCTGGCCAAGGGCCGTGAAGAACTGGCCGCGCTCACCGACAGCCACCTGCGCCTGCTGGCCCAGAACGGCGTGATCGAACCGGCCTTATTGCAGGCGGCACTGGCGAGCAAAGTGACGTACCGGGACTGGGTGCAACAACCCACGGTGCAGCCGATTGAAACCAACAAGGGCATCAGCCTGGCCCGCAGTCGCCTGGCGATGCTGCTCGACCGCCCGCTGTACGACCTGGACCGCCTGGACCTTTCGGCCACCAGCACCTTGCAAGGCCACTTGCAAAGCCAGGTCAGCGACTACCTCAAGCACCTGGCCGACCCTGACTACGCGCGTCAACTCGGCCTGCTCGGCGAGCGCCTGCTCACCCCCGCCAGCACCGCACAGGTGCGCTACAGCTTCACCCTGTTCGAGTTGACACCGGACGGCTCACGGGTGCGCGTGCAAACCGACAACACCGACCAACCCTTCGACATCAATGAAGGCAGCAAGCTGGAACTGGGCTCCACCGCCAAGCTGCGGGTGCTCACCACCTACCTGCAGATCATCAGCGAGCTGCACGACAAATACGCCGCGCAAGCCCCCGCCGCGCTGAAAAAAATCACCGTGGATGACCAAGACCGCCTGAGCCGCTGGGCCCTCGATTACCTGATCCAGGCACCGGACAAATCCTTGGCCAAGATGCTCGACGCGGCACTCGACCGCACGTATTCCGCCAGCCCCGCCGAAAGCTTTTTCACCGGCGGCGGGCTGCATCACTTCCACAACTTTCGCAGCCAGGACAACGGCCGCAGCCCCAGCTTGCGCGATGCCTTGCGTGAATCAATCAACCTGCCGTTCATTCGCCTGATGCGCGACGTGGTGCGTTACGTCACTTACTCGGGCGAAAACAACAGCGCCGAGTTGCTCAAGGACGACAACGACCCGCGCCGCCAGGAATACCTCGCCGGTTTCGCCGACCGCGAAGGCACCACCTTCCTGCGCAAGTTCTGGAAGAAGTACCAGAAAAAAGACACCCAGGCGCGCCTCGAGACCTTTCTCGACGGCTTGCACCCCACGCCGATACGCCTTGCCGCCGTGCATCGCTACTTGCTGCCCAACGCCAGCCAGGAGAGTTTCAACCTGTTCGTGCGCGCGCACATGAACGGCGTCAAGAGCACGCAAACACTCACCGATGAACGCCTGGGAAAACTCTATAAGGATTACGGCCCCGGCACCTATGACCTGCCCGACCAAGGCTACATCGCCAAGGTCCACCCGCTGGATTTGTGGTTGCTGGGCTACCTGCTCAACCACCCGGATGCGACCTTCACCGACGCGGTAAAAGCCAGCCAGTTCGAGCGCCAGGAGGTGTACAGCTGGCTGTTCAAAAGCCGCCATCAGAGCGCGCGCGACAGCCGCATCCGCACCATGCTGGAGATCGAGGCGTTCCTGGACATTCATCAGCGCTGGCAGGCCGTGGGCTACCCCTTCGACCACCTGGTGCCGTCACTCGCCACCGCCATTGGCAGTTCGGGCGATCGCCCGGCCGCGCTGGCGGAACTGATGGGCATCATCCTCAATGACGGCGTGCGCTCCAGGGTGCTGCGCATCGACACACTGCACTTTGCCGCCGACACCCCCTACGAGACCCGCGTGGTCAACGACCCGGCGCCGGGCAAGCAGGTGATTCCCGTGGAGGTTGCCAGGGCCCTGCGCGGCGCGCTGTCCCAGGTCGTCGACGCTGGTACGGCAAAACGTGTGGCCGGCAGTTTCAAACTGGCCGACGGCACGCCGCTGGCCATGGGCGGCAAGACCGGTACCGGGGATAACCGCATCGAAGCAATCGGCGCCGGTGGGCGGATTCTCAGTTCCAAATCCATCAACCGCACGGCGACCTTTGTGTTCTACCTGGGCGAGCATCACTTCGGCACGCTGACGGCGTTCGTGCCCGGCCAATCCGCCGAGCACTTCACCTTCACCTCGGCACTGCCGGTGCAGGTGCTCAAGGGCATGGCGCCGATTCTGATGCCCTACCTGCAGGAAGGCTCACTGTGCGTGGCCGCCGAACCTGCCGCTGCCGCCCCTCAAGGCCCGATGAGCCGCCGCTAACTATCTAACTCCCGCGCGCTTTTGCAGGCCCTAGGCTGATGACCCGTTCCTTAATCGAGGTCATCTACCATGCCCCTTACCGTGCCCGAACCGGGCCCGCATGACTCACTGATCAAACACGCTATTCCCTGGCTGCTGGAGGCATCGCCGCCACGAGCACAGGCACTGGGCGACGCGTCCCTGACGATAGCGCCTTGGTTTTCCGAGGGTTCCCTCGACGATCAACGTGCGCTCAAACACGCCAATGGCCTGGCCTGGGCTGCGCAAAACAAGGTCGACAAGCATCTGCAGGACGTACAAGACCTGCACGGTTTCGCCAGGCCCCTGCTGCGCAAAGCACTGATGCTCAGGCATGGCGTCGAGGTTGATGTCGATCAGGCCCAGCTGTTTTTAGTCACGCAGGCAGGCAGCCTCATCAGCGGTTCCACCAGCCGCACCGTGTCATTGCTGGACGCGGCGCTGCACAACTTTGCCGCCGATGAACGTTTTACCGACGCGTCCTGCTATATCAGCAAGCCTGATGCCAGTGGTCATTTCGAAGTGGTCGCGCTGGCCAGGCACATGAGCATCGACGCGTTCATCGCGCTGTGCCGCGAACTGGACCTGGGGGCCAAATACCAGCGCCACCTGCAGCGCCACCTGCTGCCTCCCACCCTGCAAGCCCCGGTGATCGCCAGCCAGCAAGCCACCCTGCACGCCGCTGCGCAAATGGCATTGCTCAAACAGGACATCACCCACGCGCAGGTCCAGTTGCTGGCGCGCGTGCTCAAGGGCGAACGCGGGGTCATGCGGTTTTACAACCTGCAGGTCATGGACACCCTGCTGACCGGCATCCTGCTGATCGCCGCCGACCTCGACAGCGCGCGCGAAGCCGTGCCGCTGCTGGCCTATATCCCGCATGACCCGGCCGCCCCACTCAAACAATACGCCAGCACCCTGGCCCTGATGGAGGACCTGAACAAACGCCTGCAAGAGGCCGACTACGCGCAATTCTTCAGCCGTTTTGTCGACCAGCAGCAACGCGGTCACTTTTTCAGCGCCGTGCAAAAGCGCCCGGTGCAACTGCGCTTCGCCGCTGTGCGCATTGATGGTGACCTGTGGCCCAGCCTGTACCGTCAGGCCCTGAACAAAATCTTCAATGACGCGCGACAACTGGCGGTCTCCACTGCCGACTGCGACAGCCGCGCGCGCTGGGCCTGGTGGGATAATTTCAGCAAACTGCTGGAAAACGTCTTCAATGCCGCACTGCTGGTGATCACACCGTTCGTGCCGTTTCTGGGCGAGTTAATGCTGGCCTATACCGCCTACCAACTGCTGGATGAAGTGGTGGAAGGCGTGGTCGACCTGGCCGAGGGCCAGAAGCTTGAAGCGGCCGAGCACTTGGTGGGGGTGGTCACCAGCGCGGTACAACTGGCGACCTTCGGTGCCGCGGGTAAGATCGTTCAGCGGCTGTCATCGCCCTTCGTCAACCAACTGCGCCCGGTGCAGGTCAACGGCAAGACGCGCCTCTGGAACCCCGACCTGCAACCCTACGCGCGTGAGCGTTCCCCCACCTCTGCCGCCGACGCACTGGGCCTGCATTCACATCAAGGCGACACCCTCTTGCCGCTGGACGGCACGCACTACGCCGTGACCTATGACCCGGCCAGCGGCGAACACCGCGTGCTGCACCCGCGCCGCGCCGACGCGTATCAACCTTTGCTGCGCCACAACGGCCAAGGCGCCTGGACCCATGAAGCGGAAGACCCGCGTGCCTGGGACGGCGCACACCTGCTGCGACGGTTGGGCCCTCCGGCGGCAGGCCTGCAAGACTCGGTGCTGGAGCAGGCTCGCGCCGCCAGCGCTACCGACCTGGGTGCCTTGCGCGCCCTGCACGCCGACAACAGCCCCGCGCCAGCGTTGCTGCTGGATGCGCTCAAGCGCGCGCGGCTCAATCAGGAAGCGCGACGTTTGCCTGAGCGCATTCGCGCCGGCGAACCGGCTGATGAGGACACCCATTGGAGCCCGGCCATGGCGGTTGAACTGCCCGGTTGGCCGGCGCATCAGGGCATTGACGTGTATGCCGGGGACAGCCTCACCGGCCCGCCGATCCGCTACGGCTCCGCCGATGCCACCCAGGTGCTGGTGATCAACGAACAGGCCTTGAACCTCGGCAAGTTGCCGGAACGGCTGGTGGATGCCGCCGACGAAGCGCAACTGCAGGCGCTGTTGGGCGATGTACCCGTCGACCGCGCCGCCCGCGTCCAGGCCCTGCGCAATAAACTCGCCGAGCGCCTCGCCGATCACCACGGCGAGGTATTCGAGTACCTGTACACCACGCACGAAGACGTCAGCAGCCAACGGGCGTTGGCGGTACGGCGCACCCTTCCCGACTTGCCCCGTCACGTGGTCAGCGCCCTGCTGGATCAGGCGCGGCCGGATGAACTGAACATCATCAATGCCGAACGACGGCTGCCATTGCGCCTGCTGAACCTGGGCCGTGGCATGGCCCTCGACGCACGAGGCAGCCATGCCTTCGAAGGGTTATCCAGCGGCGGCGCGCTCAGTGCCGACAGCGAGCGCCTGGCGCTCAACACCCTCAAGCTGCACAGCGACGCCTTTGGCGAGACGCGCCTGGAGATCCGCCAACATCAACCGGGCGGTACGCTGCGCTGCGCAGCCGGGCCCGGCGATGCAACCCAGGTACGCCTGCTGGTGCGTGATGAACATGGGCACTATGCGGTGTACGACGGCGCGCACCGACGCCTGCATGCCGCCACGGATATTTACCACGCCCTGCTGTTGGCGCTGCCCGATGCCGCGCGTACCCGCCTTGGCTACAGCGTTAGCGAGGGCCCGCGCCTGCGCGCCTGGCTGATGCAACAACTGGCGCCGCTGGAAACCCGTCGCACGCTGCTCGCCAGCCCTGGGCTGCCCCCACCCGTTGAGCCCGAGCGCCTGGCGCCGCTGCAAATGCCCAGGTTCCGCTGGGCCAGCCAATTGCTGCCGGGTTCGCCGCCTTCGGTCGAGCGACGGCTCAAGGTGCTGTACCCCCAACTGCCGCCTGAACGCATCAGTGAACTGGCCGTGGCCTACAATTCGCCCGAGGGCCTGCCGGCATTGGACGACCTCGAAGTGCAAAAAAAGCAGCTGGTCGAAGACCTGGAAAACTGGGTCCGTGCCCCCGCGCAATCGGCCAACCATGACCAGCGCCACACCGAACGCATGGTGCGCTCACTGCTGGGCAAAGCACTGCGCAAAAGTTGGGAACGCTCCAGCAGCGGCTATATCGATGCGTTAGGCGAGCGCCGGCCAGGCAGTCACCTCGACCTGCAAGGCTGGCCGCTGGGCGCCAACTTGCGGGTGATGCCCACCTTGCGTGCGCCGTTTGGCCATGTGACCAGCCTGGCGTTGGCAGATACCGCGCTGAACGACGCCAGCGCCGACTTCCTGACGTTCTTCCCCAACCTCCAGTGCCTGGACCTGACCGCCAACCAGTTGACAACCCTGCCGCCGGCGGTGGCAACAATGCCGCGCCTGACCCAGCTGGACCTGGGCGCCAACCTGCTGCACTGGGATGAACACAGCCTGGGCCAACTCAGTCAGCTACGCGCCCTCAAGACCCTGGACTTGTCGCATAACCGCCGTCTGACGGTGTCGCCTGATATCAGCGCGATGCCGGATTTACGCGAACTGTACCTGGGCAACACGCGCCTGGCCGACTGGCCCACCGGCCTATTCGACCAACCACGGCCCGCGCACTTTGTGCTCGACCTGCAAAACACCCCGATCAACAGCGTGCCGCAGTTCCTGCCCTGGCTGCCGGAAGCCGAGTTGGTGGCGCGCACACGGCTGGACCGCAATCGGCTGGGCCTGGACGCCGAGGAACGCATGGTCAGCTACCGCCTGGCCGCCGGGCTGGACCCGCATCGCACCTACCTGCCCCGCGGCCTGCAAGACAGCGAGTTCTGGTTGCAGGATCTCAGCCCCCGCCAACGGATGTGGCGCGAGGCGCAGTGGAATGAACTGGAACAGGAGCACGGCTCACAAGGTTTTTTCGAGGTCATCAGAAGCCTTAAATTTCCGGAGTTTTTTGAAACCCCTGAAGACCGCCAACTGTACGCGTACAACCGCCAGGCGCTGACGCGCAACGTGTGGCGCATGTTCGACGCCCTGCAAGGTGACGAGGCGTTGCGCAAGCGGTTTTTCATGATGGCTGGCACGCCCGGCAACTGCGCCGACGCCAGTGCACAGATCTTCAACAACCTGGGCGTACACACCCTCGTGCATGAGATCTACCGCCAGCGCCCATTGCTCTCGGCGCCGGCATTTGCCGGCAAGTTGGCGCAAGTGGCCAAGCAAAAGGCGCGGCTGGATCAGGTCAATCGCATTGCGGCGGCGGATGTCGCCCAACGCGTCGCACCGCCCGAACGCGGCGGCCTGGGGTTGCGGTTTTCCACTGAGGTGATCAACGGTGTGCCCGGCACGGTGGACGAAGTGCAGGTGCACGGCGCCTACCAGACCGGCCTCAAGCAACGGCTGGACCTGCCCTGGCTGGCGGACCACATGGTGTATCGCACCACCGGCGGGGTCGAGCCGCAGGCACTCGAAACGGCGTACCACCGCGTGCTGGATGGCGAGCAGGGCGATGGGCTGGTGAACCGTATGCTGGAGGTGGATTTCTGGGACGACTACCTGGAAGCGACCCACGGCGAGGCGTTGCAACGCCACACCGAAGCGCTTCAGGAGAAGGCCGCACTGGTCGACGATTTGCAACAGGCCCAACAGGCCTGGGCCGAGCGCCTGCAAACGCCGGAAAGCGAAAAAGCCACGCTCCGGCAAGCCCTGGAACAGGTGGCCGATAGCCTGGGCATTGCCCGTGAACAAGCGTTCAGCGGCCAGCCGCTGCCCGACGCCGACTACATAGCGCTGCTGGAAAACCTCGCGCAAGAACACAAGGCGCTGCGCCGCCAGCTCACTCGCCAGGCGCTGGCGCAGCAACCTTGAGGGCTAGATCTGCGAATCCCACGTCACTGTGACGATGCCCGAATACGTGCTGCCGGCGCCCTGCTCCAGCATCTGTGCCACCGCGTCGGCCTTGACTTCAAAGTGCAGCGTGGTCGGTTTTCGGTTGATGTACGCCAGCGGCTGGAACCGCTCGGTACCGCTGCCATCGAGGCGTAATGGCAGGCGGTTCACCGGTTGCCCGGCATCGTCGGTGAGGTGAGTCGGCAGGCTCACGGCCACGTCCAGCGGCACCTGGTGGCCTGCCGAGTTGCGCAGGCTGCAGGTGTTGCCCAACGGCTCCCCGCACTCCAGGGTCATTTTGAAATAAGAGCTGGTCCACAGGTTGACGGTCTGATCGCGAAACAGTCGCGCCGGTTTACGGCCTGCCTGAAGCCAGGCTTGCCAACCACCTTGTGGTTCGAGCTGGATACGATTACCTCCGGGCGGGACTTCCGCCCTGAGATGGTGATCCACGTCCAGGGTAAAGTTGAACGTTAGGGCATTATCGGTGGGCTGCATGATGTCACCGAAATCAAAATCCGCTCCCGGTCCGATGGTGTAGGTGATAGAGCCGACGTACTGGCCTACATCCATCAGCAACGGATTGGGGGTGGTCAGTTCGTAGGAATACTCGAAAGTTTCGTAAAACAGGGTCGGGATATCCTTGACTGCCTGTACATCACACGCCCCGATGTTAAGTGGCGCAATCCACGACCACAGCAGGGAGCGGGTATCACCAATTGCGTAGGAAGTTCTTTGGCAAGGTGGTTGGGGATACAACCATGAATAGGCGCTGTTGGCCCAAACCGAATGATCGAGCGGAGCCGGTAACACGTACTTGCCACCTATGCCGGCGATGCGGATCAACACGGTCTCGGTCTTGCCTGTCACCACATTCATCACCTGAATGGGCCGGCGCTGGGTGGGTAACTGAAACATCGCGCCTTTGCGGGGGTCAGTGTGATTGGCCTGAATAGGTGTGATGGCATTGAACTGGATATCCGTGGTTCGGATGCTGAAGATTCCTAGCTGTTTACAAATATCCGGAATATGCCAAGGGCAGATCCCGCTTTCCGGCGTAGTGTTCTTGAACTTGTTGATCATCGGATTGCTAGGGTCGGGGCGAAACTCTGCGCTGATATTTTGCACCGCAGCTATCGCTGCCCGGTCCGATACCGACAGTGCAGCGGCGAACAAGAAACAAAATAATAAGCTACCGGAATTCAGGAAGGCTGCCATGGCTCGTGGTCCCTTTAAAAGGTTGGCGCAATCGCATCGAACACCATGTGCACGGTGCCGTAGTAGTTGCCGGGACGATAGTCGTCATCCGGCTTGATGGGCGTGATCTCCAGCCCGACGCGCGTGCCGGCCCGAGCCTCGGCGCTGGACACCACCTGAGCCTGGGTCAGGCCAAGCTCGACGGCATTGAACGCCACCCGCAAATCAATGCGGTCTGCACCATTGGACAAATAGGCATCCTGGTCCAGGCGCGCACCAATGCCCCCCGCGACGTTTTTCACATCAAACGGCGCGCGCAATGTGGCCAACTGCGAACTCACCGGGTTGTAGGCCAGGGACTGTTCCTGTTGCACCAGCAACGGGTCCACCGGCAGCACATAAAAGTCCGCCGTGGGAATGATGACGGACACCTCGAAAGTTTCGCGCTCAACGGCAGCCTCCACGTGACGGCCGGTCAACAGCGTGGTCATTGCCAACAACGCGAGCATCGCTATTTTCATCATGTTGAACCCCTGCAAAGGGTGCCAAGGGTTCATCCCTTGACCTCAATGGTTTTGGTCGCGTCGCCTTCCAACAGACGAAAGCGGTATTCGCGCCCCGGCTCTTTGTCAAAACCATACGAACGCCCAGCCATCACGTGGTGCTTGATCGTCGGGCGGCAGTCCTGCGGCGAGCCGGCGGCACAGTCCTTGAACTCATCGATCACCACCACGCTGTTGCCGTTGTTGCGCAGGGTGTAGCGCTTGGCGCTGTCGTCGAGCGCAGTGTCGAAGCGGGTATTTTTGGGCCGCACGAAGAACACCGTGCCATAGCCCGCCAGCACCTTGACCCCGGCAGCGAGGCTTTGCTTGTAGGCGTCGCGTTCTTGCTCAGTGACGGCAAAGTCATCTTCGGTTTGCGGCACCACCGGCACAAAACGCACACGGAAGTAACGCTCCTTGTCGCGGTTGCCCATGAACAACAGGCGTGTGCCCTGGGTGCCGTTCGCTGGCACGATCAGCCGCGCGGGGCTGGCCATCAAGCCATCACGTGACTTCAAATCGGCCTGGTCCTTGAGCGGGACTTCACGGTAGCTGCCGTCGTCGGCGTAGATCATCTCCAGGATATTGACCTTGACGAATGCGGTGGAGGTGCCGCCATTGAACACCCGTTTCATGTAGGTACTTTTATCGCCACTGAGGTAGTCGTAGACCACCCCGACATTGATTTGTGGCCCGGCCACAGTTCCCAGCGACATCAGTGACAAACCGCACAGCATCAACAAACGTTTCATTGGTAAAAACCTCATGGTCAAACTTCAGAGTCCCAGACCACCGTGACGGCGCCCGAATAGGTACTGCCGGGCTGTTCCAGCATCTGTGCGACAGCGTCGGCCTTGATCTCGAAATGCAACGTGCCGGGTTTACGATCGATGTATCGGCTCGGCTGGAACAACTCGGTGCCGCTGCCGTCCAGCCGCAAGGGCAGACGGATGACCGGGCGCCCGGCGCTGTCGCTGATGCCCGAGGGCAAACTCACGGCCACGTCCAAGGGCACCTGATCGCCGGCAGCATTCGCCACGCTGCAGGTATTGCCCAGCGGCGCCGGGCATTCGAGGGTCATCTTGAAAGCAGAGCTGGCCCAGAGGTTGACGCTCTGGTCGCGGAACAAGCGGCTTGGTTTTCTGCCGTTCTGCAGCCAGGCTTGCCAGCCATTTTGGGGCTCGAGTTGTATACGGTCGCCGCCGGGCGGCACCTCCACCGCCAGGATGTGATCGACGGCCAACACAAAATCCAGGGTGGCAATGTTGTCATTGGGGATAACGTTGTCCCCAAAGTCGAAGTCCATCCCAGGCCCGACGGTGTAGGTTTGGCTGCCGCGATAGATGCCCGCACGCATGGCGAGTGGATTGGGGGTGCGTAATTCATAGCCGAAATGCACGTAGCGATATTCGAACCTGGGCAGATCGAACAACGCCTGAGTCGCGCAGGCCCCCGCGTTTTCCGGCACCATCCAGAACCACAGGACGTAGTAGCTGGAGCCATTAAGACCGCCAGTGGGCGTGCACGGCGCCGGCGCGTTGTGCCACCGACGAGTACTCCATAACTGGTCGTACCCGCCACCGCCGGTCATGGCGACCACATCCCCATAGTGATCCGCCCGACCACCGATCCCCGAGATGCGCACTTCCAACTGTGCGCTATCGCCCACGTCATTGCTCACGGTGACCATGCGCCACTCTGACGGCACTTTCAGGTACGCGCCCTGGCGAGGGTCTGCGTGGTTGGCCGGCACCGGCCCGCCGACGGTCTGCGGCAGCAGCCCCAAAGGCAAGTTGAGACTGAATAAGCCCCGGGGTTCGCAGTAGCCAATGAAGTGCTCGCAATAGCCGGTGTTCGGCGTCGTATTTTTGAAACGGTTGACCGTCGGGTTGCCTGGGTCCGGACGAAACTCAGCCGTAATCTCGGCGTTGCCTGCATAGGACTCGGTACTCGACAACAAAATCGCCACGCAAAACCCGCGGGTTAAAACGCTCATCAATAAATCCTTCTTCATGCCATCAACCTGCCGTGGGTGAGGTGGTGGCCAGGTCAGCTAACGTATCCGGCGTGCAGCGCAAATCGCCGATCAGCAATACATCGCTTTCCTGGCGCGCCTGGCTTGGGTCAAGCCGGAACTGGCAGAGCAATTGGTTGGCAAAGCGCACTTCAAGGGTGGGCGATCCGGCGTTCATTTCCATCGAGAAGAACCCGTCCACTTCGCTGACCCCACGGCTGGCGTGGTTGATCACGTGATGGCCCTTGAGCGGGTTGCCCTGCGCATCCAGCAGGCGACCGAGCACGGTGACGGTTTTCATCACGCTGACCTTGCGGTACTCCACCCCGCCCTTGTTCAAGTGGTAGGGGCTGCGCGCCGGCTGGATGTTCGCGGCCGGCGGGTGATTGCCCTCGAAGTCAAACGCCAGGGTGCTGTTTTTGTAAGCTGTGATCGGCACGAAATTGCGCCCGAGTCGCAGGCGCGTGCTGCCTCCGGTCAGGTCATCGGCGCGCAGGCTAATGTCGTCCAGGTCCGACTCCACGTCGACGATCATCCCGGCCCCGGTGCCCTGTGACTGGCTGCTCAATACCGCCTTGCCACCGCCCACCGCCACCGTGCTGCTCAGGTTGAGGCCACCGGTCAACTGGTTGTTGAATGAGGACCGCTGCACGAAGGTGTCGCCATACACCGCATCGCTGCTGAAACTCGCGCGCCCGGAAAGGCCCACGCCATAGGTGTCGGCGAGCACGGTGCCGGAGACGCTCTGCAGCAGGTGGTCGTCGAGGGTTTTCTGGTAGGTCAGCGAGCCATTGTTGTCGCGGCTGCCATCACGCGCAGTCCGCGTGCCGACGCTGGCAGACCACTGCTCGCCCGGTGCGCCGAGGGCCACGCTGACGGTCAGGTCGACCCCTCGGTTGCGCCGGTCACCGGTGCTGGAGGTGGCCGGACGGTCAAACACCGACACGCGCCAGTTGGCATCGCTGCCCAGCAACACGGTGCGCTGGGTCCATCCCAGGTCCAGGCCGAGCCCTTCGATGTTGCCTTGGCTGTAAGAGAGCCGTGAGTTGATCGAGCTCTTGTTGCTCAGGCGATGGTTGACCGACAGCGACGAGTTGCTGGTACGGCCCACAAACACATTGCGCGTTTCAGTGCGGGTGCCGTCAGGCAACAATTGAAAGGTGCGTGTGGTGTCGAGCCAACTGCGGTTGTGGCTGAACACCAGGCTGCCATGGCCATAGCTGTACATCGCTTGCAGGTCCATGCCGGTGCCGTGGTCCTGGGTCTGGTAGACGTTGGCGTACAGGCTGGCGCTGCTGGCCAAAGTCCAGTCGATGGAGGTGCCGTACTGCATTTGCTCGCGCACCTTGCGCGTCGCCAGCCCAAGGATCACCCGCGGGTGCGCCAGGTAATTGAGGCCCGCGCCGTAAGTCAGGTAACCGCTGGACTGTTCGTCCCAGTTGCTCAGCAGCTTGGTTTCCTTGCCAAAAAAGCTGTTGTAGCGCCAGCGCTCGTCGGCGTTGCGCCAGTTATTGGGTTTGTAGACCAACTCTTGGGTGGTGGAGGTGGTGAAGCCGTCTTCGATCAGGCGCACTTCCACTTCGTAGATGCCGCCGGGCAAGGGCCGGGTGTCGAGGGTTTGCAGCCCGGCCGCCACTGGTTGGCTATTGATCAGCAGGCCGTTGCGATAAATCTCGACCACGGCCTGGCGGCTGGCGGTAACGTACATCGGGTAGACGCTGGGCTTGGGGTTGTTGATCAACAGGCTGTCGGAGCTGCCATACATGACGCCAATGGCGGTGTCGGGGCTGGCGCCAAAAGAGCGGATCTGGCGGGTCAGGCCATCGGAGCCGGGAGTGAAATACCCCAGCCGGACAAAATTGCCTTCCATTTCGCGCTGGGTATAGAGCTCGTGGATGGCGTGGTAGAGGGTGGTGTCGGTACCGCCGAATCGCGACAATTGCAGGTTCAACGCCTGGGACCAGTTACCCAGGCTGGCACTGGCTTCCACGCCATAGCGCCCGCCCAGATCCGCGTCCTGCCCGCCGGTGAGGTTGAGTTGGTTGTTGATGATCAAGCCGAGGCTGCCAGCGTCGGGCTGATCATAAAACCGTTTGATGTCGGTGGTGCGCTCGACGTTTTCCGTGAGGATCGATACCAGGGAATTGTCGAGGCCATAATGCACGGCCAATAACTGTTCGGGGCACTGGGCTGCGCAACCGCCCAAGGGCATGCCTTGTTGCAGAAGTTGCTGCCAGGTGTCGCGTCTGGCAGCGGAAAACGGGCTGCCGTCGGTGTCGGTAAACTCCAACAGGGTGATACGTTCGTCGCGGCCCAATACAATCATGGCTTCGCCGAGAAACTGTTGGTCCAGTTCAACGCGCACCGCCAACGGCACATCAAAAAAGTGCGCTTCAAACTCTTTGGGCAATTCCTTTGCCTGCAATAACAAACTTCCCGGCGTAGTGGCGGAAGCCGTCGGTGCAGCCAAAGCACTGGCGCACAACAACAGCGCAAGCGCACTCGCAATCGGCGTCATCGAAAACATGAAAGGAATACTCGCTCGTACAGGCTAAAACGGGTCGCTCGCCACGGCGCGAACGACACTTCTTCAAGTCCCCGCGCTCATCGCGGGCGCGGGGTGCTGCAGGCCACCCTCAGATCAACGCGGCACGGCGTCGAAAATCACGGTGTAGCTGGCGGTGTACAGGCCGACCTGATCAACCGTAGGTTTGGTCGGCGTGATCACCAGATCAGCCTGGGTGCCCGGGGTGGATTGAGGATCATCAACCACTTCCTGTGGGGTGGCAGTGAGCACGATGCCGTTGAAGGTGTTGGTCAGCGGGATGCTGTTGCTGCCGTTGTAGAGTGCGGCCGCCGTCGGGCCACCTTCGATATAGGCGTGTACCGAACCGTCGGTGTTTTTCACGTCGAACGTCGCGCGCAGGGAACTCAGCTCACCGCTGACGACGTTGTAGTTCATGGTTTCGTCTTTACCGAAATTGGGGTCCCGAGGCTGGGCGTGGAACTGCTTGGTCGGAATGTCTGCCTTGATGTTGATGGCCGTGCGCGCATCATCGGCAGCAAAGGCCATGGAGGAACTCAGGGCGACCGCAACCAGTGGAGCGGTAACAGCGAACATTTTCAACATAACGGGATACCTGTCTTGAAACATCGGTTTTTAGGCGCTTCTGGAAAGCTGAATTTCCAAAAACTTGTATTGACGGGCAAGCACCCGATCAATGCCGGCAAGTATCCAAAGTTTGTTTTGACAAGTAAGCAGGGTCTTTCTTTAACGCGCGTAGCTTGAATAAACTTTAATAGCACGAAAAAAGTGGCCTTTAGCCAAAACTTATTTATTGACTGTAAGTAATGGACTACATCGCGGGATTACTGTGAGTTTCTTTGATAAAAATTCTGTAAGAACACTATGACAAACGCGCACGGGGTTAAACTTTCTTATGCGAATGATTTGTAAATACATGCGTTGGCTATTGGGTGTTGAGTGACGTTATCGGGCGCCGGTTTGCCGGTTTCGCCAGGGGTTAGGAGCCACCTGCACCGTTGGTCAGGCGGGTTTGCCACTCATTAAGATATATCTTACGTTATATCTAGACACACACAGAGGCGCTTACCATGCGAGACCATCCTCACCAGCGCGACGGCTTTGACCCACGCGCCAGCCGCGGTCGCGGCCCCCGGGTATTTGCTCCCGGTGATTTGAAACTGTTGCTGCCGGCGTTGATCGCCGAACAGCCCTGCCACGGTTATGACCTGATCCGGCGCATCGAAAGCCTGTTTGACGGCGCCTACACCCCAAGCCCCGGCGTGATCTACCCGACGCTGACCTTTCTGGAAGAAAGCGATTTGATCCAGGGCGACGCCGATGGCGGAAAAAAACGCTACACAATCACCGACGCCGGTCGTCTCTTCTTAAGCGAGCAACAGGTTGCACTGGACGGCGTGCGCATGCGCATTGACGTCAGCAAACGCTCGCTGCGTGGCCAGGACCGCCCGCCCGAAATCCACGAGGCGGTGCACAACCTGCGCCATGCCTTGCATTCGCATCACGGGCGCTGGAGCCCGGAAGAAATCGTTCGTGTCGCGGCGCTGCTCAACCGCACCGCCCAATCCATCGCCGACGGGAAAGACCAATGAATACGCACGCTATCCACCGCGTTACCCACGAAATCAAACGTCGCCGCCTGGAAGTGCTTCGGGTGGTCGATATCACGCCGCGCATGCGCCGCATTACCCTGGGCGGGCCAGAATTGGCGGGGTTTATCAGCTTGGGCAGCGATGACCATATCAAGCTGCTGTTTCCGCAGAACGCCGCCGAACAGGCCGCGCTGGAAAGCCCGACGTTCAACATCAAGGGTGACGGCCCGCAGCCGGCCATGCGCGATTACACGCCGCGGCGTTACGACCTAAGCCTCGGTGAATTGGATATCGACTTTGTGTTGCACGGCGATGGCCCAGCCTCGACTTGGGCTGATCAGGTGAAAGTTGGCCAGCACCTGTATATCGGCGGGCCACGGGGTTCGATGATCGTGCCGGACATTTTCGACAGCTACTTGCTGATCGGCGATGAAACGGCGTTGCCTGCCATTGCCCGGCGCCTGGACGAATTGCCGGCGGGGCGCACGGTGCTGGCGGTGATTGAGATTGCGGATGCCGGCGAGAAACAGGTGCTCAGCAGTGCGGCGGATGTTGAGGTGATTTGGGTGTTACGAGGGATCGATGATTTGCTGCAGACCGTGCGGGACCTGACGTTGCCTGGGGGGGCGCTGTACAGCTTTGTTGCGACTGAAACCAGGTTGTCACGCCAGGTGCGGCGGGTGTTGCTGGATACGCACGGGGTTGATGAAGCGTTTCTCAAGGCTGTAGGTTATTGGCGTGCGGAGGGTAGTGAAGAGGAGTGATGGCTTTGTTGGGTGGGAGCATATCCGTTGCTGCGGTGAGGGCTGCTTAGGGTTCCGCCCTTACGGCGGCTCACTTTGGAAAAGCCCCAAAGTAAGCAAAGGGCTCTTGCCCCTCCACTCGGCACCTCGCCTCCGGCTCGGTGTGCCCGCACTCCGGCTTGAATCCGTGGGCCGCCGCCACGCGCCATCCATGGCGCGGGGCGGCTAACCCGGCGTCCTGCCGGGTTGCCCACGGATTCAAGCCTGCGTGCGGCCATCGTGGTTAACGGGGCGCCCTGGATCAAGATCAAGATCTACAGCACGGCGGCCTGAAAGCCGACCTGAGTGGTTGAAGCAGAAGCAGGGCAACAACAGAGCAGCACAACCTTTACCTGATGTAATGAGTTCCAACTGTGGGAGCGGGCTTGCTCGCGAAGGCGGTGTGTCAGTCAACAGATTCATTGGCTGACACACTGCATTCGCGAGCAAGCCCGCTCCCACATTTGGATCTCATTACATCAGATAGAGAATGTGCCGCTCTGCTGTTGCCCTGCTTCTGCTTCAACCACTCAGGTCGGCTTTCAGGCCGCCGTGCTTTAGATCTTGATCTTGATCTCAGGCGCCCCGTTAACCACGACGGCCGCACGCAGGCTTGAATCCGTGGGTAACCCGGCAGGAGCCGGGTTAGCCGTGTTGGGCCATGGATGGCCCGTCACGGCGGCCCACGGATTCAAGCCGGAGTGAGGGCATGCCGAGCCTAGGCGAGGCGCCGAGTGGAGGGGCAAGAGCCCTTTGCTTACTTTGGGGCTTTTCCAAAGTGAGCCGCTGTAAGAGCGGAACCATACGCAGCCATTACCCAAATAACGGATAGACACACCAACCCATTACCGCCCCGGCGATCAGCTATAGTGCCCGACGACTCTGGAAAGGGAGACCCTCGGTGCGAATTGCACTCCTATTATCCGCCTGCCTGCTATGCCTGAACGCCCATGCCGCTCCCGTGGATGTGGCGAGCCTGGACCGTGGCACCTGGCCCGAAAAACTCAGCAGCCCGGCGCTCTTCGACGTGGCCTCACGCGCCGAAATCCTGATGTTCGCCCACAGCCTCCTGGCCAGCGAAAACCAGGATGAAACCGCCCTCAAACAACGCCTGGGCCTGAAAATCATCAACCTGGCCGCCATCGACGACCTGCGCCGCCAGCTGTGGCAACGTTTGCTGGAAAACTACACCTTCGCCCAGCAAAGTTGTGACGAAGACGCGTCCTTCTGCTACCTGGTCGAAAGCATGGACGACCTGCGCGAGCAGGCCGGCAAATTCCAGGTCAGCGACAACTCGTTCTATATAGGCTGGGCCGGCCCCAGCCATAACTTCCACGAACGCTACCTCGACGAATTGCTGCGCAAAGCCGCGCTGTTCCCGCAGATCAGCAGCGAAGTCGCACGCTTTGGCGACCACGAACGCAATGGCGACGAATTCAACGACCGCCTGTTCCTGCTGACCTTCGACGGCGGCCCCGCGCCCGTCAGCGGCAACACCGACTGGCTGACCAATTACCTGCGCAAACAGAAGCTCAACGCTACGTTCTTCGCCCTCGGCAGCAGCCTGCAAACCCGGGTAGAGCGCAGTTCCGCCGCCGATGTACAAGCGCTGTACCAGGGCCAGTGCGTCGGCATTCAGGGGTGGCAATACCGTTCTCACAGCCATTGGGTTGACTGGCAAAGCTCAATCACCCGCAGCGCATCGCTGGTGCAGAACCTGATGCCGGAAAACTACGTGCCGCTGTTTCGCCCGCCATATGGCCAGCGCCGCGCAGACAGCCAGGGCTTTTTCCAATCCCAGGGTTTGCAGGTGGCGTTGTGGGACATCGACTCCCAGGACGAGCCGGGCAAGCTCAAGGCCGAGGAGTCGGCGCAGCGCGTGTTGACGCTGATGCTGTTGTGGCGCAAAGGGGTGATTGTGTTTCACGACACCCAGGACAAGGCGCGGGTGGCATTGCCGCTGTTGATGCAGGCAACGGCGCAAAGTGGGCTGGGTTGGCAGGACTGCCGGGAAGCGTTTCGTTAAAACGGCGAAGTGCCCGGCCCTGTTGGGGATGAGGCGTTTTTGGGGTGATTTCCTGCGACAATTCGATGCAGGCGGACTTCCGACTTTAACGGGGTACCTGGCACTCGGCTAGTGCTATTCGTCATCCTGAAAAATAAACTTCAAAAAAGCGTCAAAGTGCTTTTTCCTGTCATGGCTTTTGCGGTATTACGAAGTCAGATCGCCGAAACCTGCAACACAGGTGGCGTCTTCCAAGACTCCTCATGTGGGCATGCACTTGACGTCCCTCAGGTGCATTCGGTGGTCGAATCGAGGCGCAGCACCGCCCAGGTATTGCGTCGACTGGCTCCCACAAAGGTGACCGAGTATGGATGATCATGGACGTAACCCTTCTTCCGACCAGCCAATCCTTTATGTGCTTGATACCAACGTACTGATCCACGATCCAAACGCACTGCTTAACTTCGAAGAACACCACGTCGCCATCCCGATGATCGTGCTTGAGGAGCTCGATAAACTCAAAAGCGGGCACCACAGCGTTGCCGCCGAATGCCGCCAGGCGATCCGCCTGATCGACAAGACCCTGGGAGAAGCGTCGCCCGAAGACGTTGAAGTCGGCGTGCCGATCCAGCGTGGCAAAAGCGGGCCCAAGGGCTTGCTGTCGATTCTGATGAACAAGCGCAGCGAGCCCAACAGCCTGCTGCCGGAAAACCTGAACGACAACAAAATCATCAACCAATTGATCGACCTGCACGCGCGCGACAAGGACCTGCGCCTGGTGCTGGTGACCAAAGACATCAATATGCGCCTCAAGGCACGAGCGTGTGGGATCGCCGCCGAGGACTACAGTACCGACCAACTGGTCGACGACGTGTCGATGCTTTCGCGTGGGTATCACACAGTAACCGGCTCGTTCTGGGACCTTGTGAGCAAGGTCGAGACCCGTCAGGACCACGGTCGCACCTGGCACCAGGTACAGCTGATCGACAACCTGCCGGCAGTACACATCAATGAATTCATCATCGACGAACAGGGTTTTGTGGGCTGGATCAAAGAGATCCAGGTCGACAAGCTGCTGATTCTCGACCTGCATCAGGAACCCCTGTTGCACCAGGAAGCCTGGGGCCTGAAACCGCGTGACATCTACCAGAGCCTGGCGCTGTACGCGCTGCTCGACCCGGATATCCACCTGGTCAACCTGACCGGCGCTGCAGGCTCGGGGAAAACCATCCTCGCCCTGGCCGCTGCCATCGAGCAGACCATGGTGACCAAGCGCTATCGCCGCATTATCGCCACCCGCAGCGTGCAGGGCCTGGACCAGGAAATCGGTTTCCTGCCCGGCACCGAAGCGGAAAAAATGGAGCCGTGGCTGGGGGCGATCACCGACAACCTCGAAGCCTTGCACATGGATGACGAAAACACCCATGGCAGCGTCGACTACATCCTCAGCAAAGTGCCGTTGCAGTTCAAATCCCTCAACTACATTCGAGGCCGCAGCTTCCAGCAAAGCCTGATTTTGATCGATGAATGCCAGAACCTGACGCCGCACCAGATGAAAACCATCATCACGCGTGCCGGCGCCGGTTCCAAAGTGGTGTGCCTGGGCAACCTGGCGCAGATCGACACCCCTTACCTGTCCGCGACCAGCTCCGGGCTGACTTACCTGACGGAACGCTTCAAAGACTTCCCGAACGGCGTGCACATCGCGCTGCAAGGGGTTCCTCGTTCGATTCTGGCCGAGTACGCCGAGTCTCATCTATAAACACAGCCCTGTCGTAGTTGGTGGCTAAATGCCACGAACCACCCCGAATTTCTCGCGAAATTCGGGGTTTTTGCTTTTAGCGACATTTGCCTTCGTTAATGCGCCTTGGGTGCTTGTGGTCTTTGTATTTATTTTGTTACATTTTTTATCGCCAAACATAATAAGAACACTGCGTGACCCCCGTCGGAAACCACCTCCTGATTCGACGACGTTTTGAAGACCTCCTTGGGTTTTCAGCGTGACCCTGCCTATTACAAAAAGCCCGATACATCGCTCATTGACGACGCACCTATCCAAAGGGAATGGAACATGGAAGTAGCAGGTAATGGCATCACTTTGTCTCACGGCAAAGGCACCACAGGTTTCAGATCGATACCGCTCACGCCCATCGCGCTCGGGTTGGCCTTATGGCTGGGCCAGGGATCCGTGGCTTGGGCAGATGACAGCAACCCTTACACGGCGCCCGTGCTGGAGTCGGCCTTCCGCAAAGCCGTTGCTTCGTTTGGCCCCAACACCGACGTCTACAAGAACCTGCGTTTTGCCTTCGCGGACATCGTTGATCTGGCGGCCAAGGACTTTGCCACGCAGTCCGGCAAGTTCGATTCGGCGCTCAAGCAGAATTATGAGCTGCAGCCGGAAAACCTGACCATCGGCGCCATGCTTGGCGATACCCGGCGGCCTTTGGACTATGCCTCGCGCCTGGACTATTACCGCAGCCGGCTGTTCAGCAACAGCGGCCGCTACACCACCAATATTCTCGACTTTTCCAAGGCGATCATCGCCAACCTGCCGGCGGCCAAGCCCTACACCTACGTAGAGCCGGGCGTCAGCAGTAACCTCGGCGGGCAACTCAACGCCGGCCAGTCCTGGGCAGAAGCGACGAAGGGCTGGAGTGCCAACGCGCAAACCTGGAAAACCCCGGAGGCCCAGGTCAACTCCGGCCTGGACCGCACCAACGCGTATTACGCGTATGCCTTGGGCATGACCGGCAAAGGCGTGAATGTCGGCGTGCTCGACTCCGGCATCCTCACCGAACACTTCGAATTCCAGGGCAAGAATGCGCAGGGCGAAAACCGGGTGCAGGCGGTCACGTCCACCGGCGAGTACTACGCCACCCATCCGCGCTATCTCCACGACACCCCGGACGGTAAGTTTCAAAAAGGCGAACACTTCAGTATTTCCGGTGAGTACGACCCGGTCATCAACGACGGCCACGGCACGGAAATGTCCGGCGTACTGGGCGCCAGCCGCAACGGCACCGGCATGCACGGGATTGCCTTTGATGCGAACATTTTTGTCGCCAATACCGGCGGCACCGACGACAACCGCTTCCAGGGCTCCAACGACCTCGACTACAACGCGTTCATGGCCAGTTACAACGCCCTGGCGGCGAAAAAGGTGTCGATCGTCAACCAGAGCTGGGGCCAGAACTCGCGCAATGACGTGGAAAACCACTTCGGCAATGTCGGCGACAGTGCGGCCGACAACTTGCGCGACATGACCGCCGCCTATCGCCCGTTCTGGGACAAGGCCCACGCCGGGCAGAAAACCTGGATGGACGCCATGGCTGACGCGGCGCGTCAAAACACCTTCATCCAGATCATTTCGGCGGGCAATGACAGCCACGGGGCCAACCCGGACACCAACGCCAACCTGCCGTATTTCAAGCCGGACATTGAAGCCAAGTTCCTCTCGATCACCGGTTACGACGAGACCAGCGCGCAGGTGTACAACCGGTGCGGCACCTCGAAATGGTGGTGTGTGATGGGCGTTTCGGGCATCCCGTCCACCGGGCCTGAAGGGGAAATCATCCCCAACGCCAACGGCACCTCTGCTGCCGCGCCGAGCGTCTCCGGTGCGCTGGCGCTGGTGATTCAGCGCTTCCCCTACATGACCGCCAGCCAGGCTCGCGATGTATTGCTCACCACCTCCAGCCTGCAAGCGCCGGACGGACCGGACACGCCGGTGGGCGACCTGACCGGTGGCCGCACCTACGACAACCTGCAGCCGGTGCACGATGCCGCGCCGGGTACGCCGCAAGTGCCGGGCGTGGTCAGTGGCTGGGGCTTGCCCAACCTGCAAAAAGCCATGCAAGGGCCTGGGCAGTTCCTGGGGGCGGTGGCGGTGGCATTGCCCACCGGTACCCGCGACATCTGGGCCAACCCGATCTCTGATGAGGCGATTCGCGCCCGTCGTTTCGAAGATGCCACCGAGCAGGCAACCTGGGCCGTCACCAAGCAGCAGAAAGGCTGGCTCAATGGTTTGCCGGCCAACGCCTCGGCGGACGATCAGTTTGAATACGAAATCGGCTACGCCCGGGAACAGGCGACGCTCACACGCGGCAAGGATTTGCTCACCGGCAGCACCTACGTCGGCAGCCTGGCCAAGTCGGGCGACGGCGAACTGGTGCTGGAAGGCCAGAACACCTATTCGGGCAGCACCTGGGTGCGCGGCGGCAAGCTGTCGGTGGACGGCGCGTTGACCGCCGCGGTGACCGTGGACGGCAGCGCCGTGGGTACGCTGAACGCAGATAACGGCGTGGCAACCACACTGGGCGGCACATTGGCCGGTAACGGCAGCGTCGGCACGCTGACCGTCAACACCGGCGGCCGCGTGGCGCCGGGTCATTCGATCGGCACGCTGCACACCGGCGACGTCACCTTCAACCCGGGTTCGGTGTACGCGGTAGAGGTCGGTCCCAACGGGCAAAGCGATCAGATCCAGAGCAGCGGTGTCGCCACCCTCAATGGCGGCGTGGTGACCGTGTCCCTGGAAAACAGCCCCAACCTGTTGTCGGCCACCGAGGCCCGTAGCCTGTTGGGGCAACCGTTCAACATCCTCAGTGCCAGCCAAGGTATCAACGGCCGGTTTGCGGCGATCACGCCCAACTACCTGTTCATCGGCACCCAGCTCAATTATCAGGCGAACCAGTTGAGCCTGGCGGTTGCGCGCAACCAGACGACGTTTGCCAGTGTCGCGCAAACCCGCAACGAACGCGCCGTGGCGACGGCAGCCGAGGCATTGGGCAACGGCAGCCCGGTGTATGAAAGCCTGCTGGCCTCAGACTCGGCAGCCCAGGCGCGGGACGCGTTCAAGCAACTCTCGGGGCAACTGCATTCGGATGTGGCAGCGGCGCAAATGGCCGACAGCCGTTACATTCGTGAAGCGGTCAACGGCCGCCTGCAACAGGCTCAGGCGCTGGATTCCAGTGCGCAGATCCAGGCCAGTGATAACGGCGGCTGGGTGCAACTGCTGGGCGGTCGCAATAACGTCAGCGGTGACAACAATGCCAGTGGTTACTCCTCGTCCACCAGCGGTGTGTTGCTTGGCCTGGACACCGAGGTTGGCGACGGCTGGCGCCTGGGTGCGGCCACCGGCTACACCCAGAGTCACCTCAACGGTGACGCCTCGGCCTCGGCAGACAGCGACAACTATCACCTGTCGGTCTACGGTGGTAAGCGTTTTGACGCCATTGCCCTGCGTTTGGGTGGCGCCACCACCTGGCATCGTATCGACAGCTCGCGGCGTGTGGCTTACGCCAACCAGTCGGACTACGACAAGGCTGATTACAGTGCGCGCACCGATCAGGTATTTGCCGAAATCGGTTACACCCAATGGGCGTTCGTCGAGCCCTTTGCCAACCTGACTTACCTGAATTATCAGAGCGACTCGTTCAAGGAGAAGGGCGGCGCGGCAGCCTTGCATGCCAGCAAGCAAAGCCAGGATGCCACGCTCTCGACTTTGGGCCTGCGTGCGCATACCCAATTGCCGGTCAGCTCGACCTCGGCGGTGACGTTGCGCGGTGAATTGGGTTGGGAGCATCAGTTTGCCGATACCGATCGTGAAGCCTCGCTGAAGTTTGCCGGCAGCGACACGGCCTTCGCCGTCAACAGCGTGCCCGTGGCCCGTGATGGCGCGGTGATCAAGGCCAGTGCGGAAATGGCCCTGACCAAGGACACGCTGGTGTCCTTGAGCTACAGCGGCTTGCTGTCCAACCGTGGCAACAACAACGGGATCAATGCCGGGTTTACGTTCCGCTTCTGACGCACGATGCTGTTTATAAAGGGGCGCACTGCGCCCCTTTATTCATGGGATAAACAGCCCTGCGCAAAATTGACTCACGGGTTTACAATTGCCGCTCCTGATCAGGAGTATCCCTGTGCTGACTCATCTCGATTCCCAAGGTCGCGCCCACATGGTCGACGTCACCGACAAAGCCGTGACGTTCCGTGAGGCGGTGGCCGAAGCGCGGGTGCGCATGTTGCCCGAGACCCTGAAAATGATTGTCGACGGCGCCCACCCCAAGGGCGACGTGTTTGCCGTGGCCCGCATTGCCGGGATTCAGGCGGCAAAAAAAACCAGTGATTTGATCCCTTTGTGCCACCCACTGATGCTCACTGGCGTCAAGGTCGAGCTGAGCGCCGATGGCGTGGACGCGGTGCATATCCTCGCGCGTTGCAAACTCTCTGGCCAGACCGGCGTCGAGATGGAAGCGCTGACTGCCGCCAGCGTCGCGGCGCTGACGATCTACGACATGTGCAAGGCCGTGGACCGGGGCATGACCATCGAAAGTATTCGCCTGTTGGAAAAACTGGGCGGCAAAAGCGGGCATTTCAAGGCGGACCAGGCATGAGCGTTACCGTATTGTTTTTTGCGCGCTACGCAGAAGCCGTGGGTTTTGATTCGCTGGAGATGGAAGGCGAATTCGCGACCGTCGACGCGGTGCGCCTGGCGTTGGCCGGTGACCCGGAGTTTGCCGTGCTCAACGAGGCCAGCCTGATGTGCGCGCGTAACGAAGAATTGTGTTCGCTGGACGAGCCGCTTGTTGATGGCGACGAAGTGGCATTTTTCCCGCCAGTGACTGGAGGTTGACCGTGGCGATTCGGGTGCAGGCCGAGGCGTTTGATCCGGGTGTTGAAGTCAATGCGATGCACGCGGCGAATGTTGGCGTGGGTGCGGTGGTGAGTTTTGTCGGCTATGTGCGTGATTTCAACGATGGCCTGGAGGTGTCGGGGATGTTTCTGGAGCACTACCCTGGCATGACCGAAAAAGCCTTGGCCAAGATTGTCGTGGAGGCTGAGCAGCGCTGGCCGTTGCTGAAGCTGGACGTGCTGCACCGCATCGGTGCGCTGGAACCGGGGGAGCCGATTGTGTTTGTCGGGGTTGCCAGTGCGCATCGTCAGGCTGCGTTTGATGCGTGTGCGTTTGTGATGGACTACCTGAAGACCCGGGCGCCGTTTTGGAAGAAGGAAAATACCAGCGAGGGGCCGCGTTGGGTGGAGGGGCGTAGCAGTGATCATGCGGCGACGGATCGCTGGAAATGACTTGGGTTTTTGGTGGGCGGTTGAGTGCTTATCCGTTTTTTGGGTGATGGCGGCTGTTGGTTCCGCTCTTACAGCGGCTGACTTTTGAAAAGCGCAAAAGTAAGCAAAACGCTCTTGCCCCACCACTCGGCTCCTCGCCTAGGCTCGGAGTGCCCTCACTCCGGCTTTGGACCGTGGGCCGCCGTCATGGGCCATCCC
>NZ_JBARTQ010000028.1:0-14117 GCF_049645325.1 Pseudomonas sp.
GCAGGCGTTTACCCCGGTAAGTTGGGGTTGCGTTGCAGCACCTTGTCGAGAATCCGATCGGTCTTCAATGCCTCGATCGCCAACGAAGGGTGCTCGGATTCACCGCGAATATGGGCATTCATATTCAACACATGGTGCCACTGGATATGCGCGTGGCACGGCACTTCCAATACCTCGTTCGTCTCGCCCTCCAGCCGCAGCGGCTGGTCTTCGAACACGGCAAAGGTGATGCGCCCACGGCTGCCGATCAGCTCCACCTTGTCTTCGCGACGGTCCGCCACAAAGTTCCAGCAGCCCATGCCCATCGCACCCGAACTGAAGGTCCAGCAGGCCGTCACCGCGTCCTCCGCCGCATACTTGCCAGCCTGGCGTGCAGTAAAACCTGTGACCTCGACGATGTCGCCGGCCAGGTACTGGAACAGGTCAAACCCATGGCTGGCCAAATCGGCAAAATAGCCACCTCCGGCAATGGCCGGGTCGGTACGCCAGTTGGCGGCGCTCGCGTCCTCAACGGCGGCAGGCTTGCACAGGCTCCAAGTCAGCTGGCGCAACTCGCCGATGCGCCCGTCTTGCAGCCAGTCGCGCACTTGCTGGAAACGCGGCAGCGAACGGCGGTAGTAAGACACGAACAAATGCAGCCCGGCACGCTCGAAGGTGCGCTGCATCAACGCGCTCTGTTCGGCATTCAGCGACATGGGCTTCTCGACGCAGCAATGCTTGCCGGCGGCGGCTACCATCAGGCTGTATTCCAGATGGCTGTCGGGCGGTGTGGCGATGTACACCGCATCGACTTCAGGGTCATCAATCAGCGCTTGGGCGTCGGTGTAGAAGCGGGCAATGCCATGGCGTGCTGCGTAATCGCGCACGGCCTCCTCGCGGCGCCCCATCACGGCGACCAAGGCCGAACCTGGCGCTTTGTAGAAAGCCGGTCCACTCTTCAATTCAGTGACACTGCCACAGCCGATCATGCCCCAACGTACGGTGTTCATCGGTTTTCCTCGTGCGTTTTCATCAAGGGGGCAGTATCCACAACCCCACACGTCTGCGCCATAAGCACTTAGCATGACAATTGCATTACACTTTTATGACATTCATCACGCTGCGGGGGCACACACGATGAAAATAAGGGCCACAGTTATTTGCGAGCACGAGGGGCATATCCTTTTCGTGCGCAAAGCCCGATCGAAATGGGCACTGCCAGGCGGCAAAGTCGAACGCAACGAACGTCCGGTTGGCGCCGCCGAACGCGAACTTGAAGAAGAAACCGGGCTGAACGTGGACGGTTTGCTGTACCTGCAGGAACTGAAGGCGCGCGACACTCTGCACCACGTATTCGAAGCCTCGGTGGTGAACATTGCCGACGCCAGGCCGTGCAACGAAATCATCGACTGCCAGTGGCACGCCTACAACGCCATGGATGAACTGGACACCACCGACGCTACCCGGCACATCGTCAAATCCTTCCTACGTCGCCTGTAGATCAGCGCTCTGCCCGCTGTCCAGCAAACCGCGCTTCACCACGCCGTTCTCTTTCTGCCGTTCGACAAAGGATCTGACGAACGCGGCAGCGGCCGCATGCGCCACCGGAACCGCCATGGCTTGGCGAATCGTCATGAAATCATCTTCGACCAGTCGCCATTGCGCCGACACCCGGGTGCGTAAAAAATCACGCACGCCCGCCGCGGCGTCCAGGCCTTGTTCGATACACCAATCCACCGCTGCCGCCGACGTCGGCGCCCGCACCAACTCGGCATGCTGCACCGTGCGGCTCAGGTACAGGTCATACGCCGCGCCTTGGCCGACAGCAATGCGCCGTCCCGGTGCATCCAGTTGCGCGACCTGGGTGAACCCTGAATCCATCGCCACCAGGTAAGTGCCCTTGATCGCCACATAGGGCGCGCTGAAGGCGATTTCCTCCTCACGCACCGGCTCGATGGCCAGGAATGCCACGCGCCACACATCGTCGGCCAACGCAGCGAAGACCTTGCCCGCCGCCTCGAAGGTGATCAGTTGCAACTCAACACCCAATTCCTCGGCCAATGCCTTTGCCAGCACCACCGAAACGCCCTGGGGTTCGCCGTCCGGCCCGCGTTGCGCGAGCACCGGGTTGCCGAAATTGATGGCGGCGCGCAGCACGCCGTCGGGGGCCAGTTGCAGCATTACCTGAGGGTCAATCATCGAGCGCTCCTTGACAGGTCCGTTGCACGGTCTTACGGATCACAAACGGCAATACGCCGCCGTGCTCAAGGTACCCAAGCTCTTGCAGCGAGTCGAGGCGCAGGGCCAATACGTGCTGAGTAGTGCGGCCATCAGCGCGTTCAATCTGCAGGGTGATCGGGTTCTCGCCGACCTGCAGGGTGTCCAGCCCCAGGAAGGTCAGGCGCTCGCTGCCTTCCAGGGCCAGGTCCTGGACCGAGTCGCCCTCGGCAAACACCAAGGGCAACACGCCCATGCCGATCAGGTTGCTGCGGTGAATGCGCTCGATACTGCGCGCCACCACGGCCTTGATGCCTAACAGGCTCAAGACCTTGGCGGCCCAGTCGCGGCTGGAACCGGCACCATAATTGGCCCCGGCAAACAACACCGTCGGCGTGCCGGCGTAGCTTTGCGCCGCCAGGTACAGCGGCAAATACGCACTGTGGTCGGCATTCCACGCCCACACACCCTGGCGCGGCGGTTGCTGTGCGTCGAGCAGGTTGTTCAGGCGCGGGTGGGTGAAGGCGCCGCGCACCATCACTTCATGGTTGCTGCGCCGGGTCGAATACTGGTTGAAATCCACCTCGGCCTCGCCCCGCTCACGCAGCCAGGCACCGGCCAGACTGTTAGCCGGGATAGTGCCCGCCGGCGAGATATGGTCGGTGGTGACGTTATCGCCGAGCACCACCAGCGCCCGCGCATTGCACAGCGAAAGCTGCGCCGCGGGTAACGGCTGCACACCCGCCAGGTACTGCGGGCGGCGCAGATAGGTAGAGTCCAGGTGCCAGGCAAACTGCACGCTGCCATCGGCGGCCAATGCCTGCCAATGATGGGTGCCCTGCCACAACAGTTCGCCGCGCTGCTGGAACAACGCCGGGCGCACCACACAGGCGACTTGCGCGGCCACGTCGGCATCACTGGGCATCAGCTCATGCAGGTACACCGGTTTGCCCTCGGCATCCAGCGCCAGCGGGTGGCTCGACAGGTCAATGTCGATACTCCCGGCAATCGCATAAGCCACGCACAACGCCGGCGACGCCAGGTACCCAGCCGGGACGTTCGGGTTGACCCGCCCTTCGAAATTGCGATTGCCCGACAGCACCACCACGCCCTTGAGCCCTTGCCTGGCGAAGGTTTCGACGTGCGCCTCAAGGCTGCCCGAGTTGCCGATGCAGGTCATGCAGCCAAAGCCTGCCAGCTCAAAGCCCAGCGCGGCGAAGTCCTCCAGCAGCCCGGCATCGTGCAAATAATCCGCCACCACCCGCGAGCCTGGCGACAACGATGTCTTGACCCACGGCTTGCGCCCCACACCCCGGGCCCGCGCATTGCGCGCCAGCAGCCCGGCCTGGATCATCTGCGCCGGGTTGGCGGTGTTGGTGCAACTGGTGATGGCCGAGATCACAACCGCGCCATGGGTCAGCGGCGCATCAAACGACGGCTCGAAAAACTGCTGCCCGGGTTCGCCCTGCACATGCTGATGAAACGAGGCTGCCGCATTCGCCAATGACTGGCGCTGATGGGGTTGATGGGGCCCCGCAACACTCGGCTCGACGTGCGCCAGGTCGAGTTCGATCAGTTCGTCAAAGTGCGGTTGCGGCTCCCCTTCCTGGCGCCACAACGACTGCGCGGCCATGTAGGTCGCCACCTTGGCCAGCAACGGCGCAGGCCGCGCGCTCAGTTCCAGGTAAGACAGGGTCTCGTCGTCAAACGGGAAAAACACCACGGTCGCGCCATACTCCGGCGCCATGTTCGCCACCGTACCGCGCGCCGCCCAACTCAGCGACGACAGCCCCGGCCCGGTGAACTCGACAAACTTGCCGACCATGCTGCGTCGGCGCAGCAGTTCGGTCACGGTCAGCGCCAAATCGGTGGCGGTAACGCCCGGGCGCAACGCATTGCTGACCCGAATCCCGACCACCTGCGGAAACGCAATCGGCACCGGTTCACCGAGCATCGCCGCCTGCCCTTCCAGCCCGCCCACGCCCCAGCCCAACACGCCGATGGCATTGATCATCGGCGTATGGCTGTCGGTGGCGACCATGCAATCGGGGTGCAGCAGCACGCCGCCGTCGGCAGCGGGGCTCTCCCACACCACCTGCGCGATGGCTTCCATGTTCATCTGGTGGATGATCCCCGTGCCCGGCGGGATCACCTTGAAGTTGTCCAGGCTGGCCTGGGCCCACTTGATAAAGCGGTAGCGTTCACTGTTGCGGCGAAAATCGATGTCCAGGTTGGCGTCCACCGCCCCCGCTTCGGCGTAGTGCTCCACAATCACCGAATGGTCGATGGTCAGCACCGCCGGAATCGACGGGTTCACCGCCGCAGGGTCACCGCCCAATTCGGCCACCACGTCGCGCATCCCGGCAAAATCCGCCAGCGCCGGCAGGCACGTGGTGTCATGGAACATCAGGCGGTTGGGCTTGAACGGCACTTCGCAATCCGGCCCGTTGCCCGTGGCGCGCGCCAGTACTGACGGCAACGAAGCCGGGGCACAGCGGGCGATGTTTTCCACCAGGATGCGCAAGGAATACGGCAACCGATGCAGTTGCTCGCAGGTCAGCAATTTATACAGGTCGACATAGGCATACCGTTGCCCGTCGACATCGAGGTGGTTGAGAAAGTCGCTCATAACTGGGCAAACACACGTTCAATGCGCGCCAGGCCCCAATCCAGCTCCGCGCGGGTGATGCACAGCGGCGGCGCAATACGCAGCACGTTTTCGTGGGTTTCCTTGGTCAGCAGGCCTTCGGCGAGCAGCGCCTCGCAGAGGGGTCGCGCATCACGGTCCAGCTCCACACCCACCCACAGACCGCGCCCGCGAATCTCGCGAATGGCCGAAGAATTCATCGCGCCCAGGCGTTCAACCAGGTACTGGCCGAGCTGCGCGCTGTTGTCGATCAGCCCTTCATCTTCCAGCACATTCAGGGCTTCCAGGCCGATTGCGGCGGCCAGGGGGTTGCCGCCGAAGGTGGAACCGTGGCTGCCGGCGTCAAACAAATCCATGATCGAATGGTCCGCCAAAAACGCCGACACCGGCATGATCCCGCCACCCAGCGCTTTGCCGAGAATCAACGCATCCGGGCGAATGCCTTCGTGCTGGAAGGCAAACCACTTGCCGGTACGGCCCAGGCCCGACTGGATTTCATCGAGGATCAGCAAGGTATTGGTCTCGTCACACAGCTGGCGCAACGCGCGAAGGAACCCGGCCGGTGGCACGCGAATACCGGCTTCGCCCTGGATCGGCTCGATCAGCACCGCGCAGGTGTCGGCGGTGATGGCGCGGCGAAAACTCTCGATATCGCCAAATCGCGCTTCGGTGAAACCGTTGCAGAACGGGCCGAAGTCAGCCTTGTAGTCCGGCTCGGAAGAGAAGCCGACGATGGTCGAGGTGCGGCCATGGAAGTTGTTATCGGCCACCACGATCTTCGCCTGGTTCGCGGCGATGCCCTTGACCCGGTAACCCCAGCGGCGCGCGGCCTTGATGGCGGTTTCCACGGCTTCGGCGCCACTGTTCATCGGCAGCGCCGAATCAAAGCCGCTGATACGGCACAGGGCCTTGAGGAAGTTGCCCAATGGCTTGCTGTAGAACGCACGGGAGACCACGCTGATCTTGTCGATCTGCGCCACGGCGGCAGCACGGATACGCGGGTGCACATGGCCATGGCTGACGGCGGAATAGGCCGACATCATGTCCAGGTAACGCTTGCCGTCATCGGCAATGGCCCAGACGCCCTCGCCCTTGACGATGACCACCGGCAGGGGTGAATAGTTGTGGGCACAGAATTGGTTTTCGAGGGTGATTGCCGGGTTGGAGTGCATGGGGTGTCCTGTCTGGTAAAAATCTAATGAACAATGAAGATCAACGGTGGGAGCAGGCAAGCCAGCGCCCACAGGGAAGTGCATTTCACCGCCAATTGCTCAGGCGCTGAGCAGCTTGCCGCTGCGAATCGGCGTGGCACCGGAGACCCGGCCCAGCGGGTCGCCGGGTTTCACAAAGCGCACATCGCGGCGCATGTACAACACGCCCGTGTTGTGGCTATTGACCGTGGTGGTCTTGCCGCTGTGGGGGTCAACAATATCAAACAGCGCCTGGCCCGCTTCTATGCGGCTGCCGACGGCGGCGCGGTGCACCAGCACGCCGGCACTCGGCGCGTAGAACTGCTCGCTGCCGGCCAAGGGCGTCGCCGGGCTGCGCAACGCAGGCAGCGGGCGCGGCGTGCCTTCAATCGCCCCCAGGTAAGTCAGGTAATCGATGATCGCGTTCGCGTCATGGTCCGCCAGCTCATAGGACACATCCCGCTGCCCACGGTGCTCCACGGTCACCGCAATGCTGCTGTCGGGGATCGGGAAACGGTCGCCCAGTTGCGCGCGCAGGTTCACCCACAACAGGTACAGCGCCTCATCAAACGAATTGGCCTGGGAATCAGTGGCCAGCAAGGTGGCCTCGGCGCCGATGTAACGCGCCAGCGGTTCAATGGTCGGCCACACCGATTCGCCGGTGTAGAGGTGCATCGCGGCCTCGCGGGAGCAATGCAGGTCCAGCACGATGTCGGCGTCGTGGGCCAGCAGCATCAGGGTCTGTTGCAGCGACTGGTATTCGTCCATCGGCTCGGCGGCGCGCAGGCATTCGCCCCACGCGGTGCGGATCAGCGTGCGGTTGGCGTTGATGTCCTGGCCCAGCAGGTGCTCGACCTTGCTGATGATCGCCGGGTACGGCACCGGGAAACCGCGGTTGTAATTGCGCCCGCTGCCCAGTTCAAAACGCCCGCTGGGGGCGCCCATGATGTACTGGCCCAGGCCTGCCGGGTTGGCCACTGCCACCAGCACAATGTGCGCATTCAGGCGGCCAGCGCTTTCCAGCGCCGCCAAGTGCCTGCGCAACTGCGCGGCCACCAGCATCGCCGGGGTTTCATCGGCATGCAGCGCCGCCTGAATATAAATTTTTCGACCTGCACCCACTGCACCGTAATGCTCACTCTCCACGTGCCTGTGGGTACCTTGTGTCGCTTGCAGCAGAGGGTGTTGATTAAGTTTCATAAACCGGAAGTCTCGGTATTCGAGTGATGGATCTTGGGAAAAATTCTAGCGAGACCGGGTGATCGCTTGTAAGGGCGGTCGGGGCTATCTCGATCTGACAATCCGATCAGTGTGGGAGCTGACGTGCCTGCGATAGCGATGGTTCAGGCAACCGTGATGTTGGCCGTGACATCGCCATCGCGGGCAAGCCCGCGCCCACAGAGGCCTGTTACCAGAGCGCCAGGGTGTAGCCCAGCATCACGCGGTTTTCGTTCACATCATTGAAGTAATTGCCCTTGCTCAGGGCGTTGCGCCAGCGCATCGACACACCTTTGAACGGCCCGCTCTGCACCACGTAGCCGAGGTCCAGGTCACGTTCCCATTCACGCCCCTCACGGTTGAATCCCAGTACCTCAGCCGAATCACCCTTGGCGTATTTGATGCCGAACAACAGCCCCGGCAAACCCAGGTCGGCGAAGTTGTAGTCATAGCGTGCGTGCCAGGCGCGCTCGCGGGTCTGGGTGAAGTTGCTGAACTGGTACTCGGTAAACAGGTAGGTGATCGAGCCGTCCAGGTAGGTAAACGGCGTAGTGCCGTACTGGCGCTGGTAGCCGCCGCCGATGCTGTGGCCGCCGTACTGGTAGGTGAAGCGCGTGCTCAACGCACTGTTGTCGACTTTACCGGCCAGGCCCGCGCCGTCCTTGTCGGCGTTGAAGTAACGCACGTCGGTTTTCAACGTGCCGCCACCCAGCCCGAAGTTGTTTTTAAAGCCTACGTATTGCTGCTGGTAGATGCTGTCCAGCGCGGCAAAGTGGTAGCTGACCAGGGTGTTGGGCGTCAGCGAATAATCACCCCCCGCAAACCGGAACTGGTCGCTCAGGGCCGTACTTTTGTAGACCTTGCTGACGGTGGTCAGCTTCATGTCTTCGTAGTTGGTGGAGTCGCGGTCCTTGGCCTGGTCGATCTGCCCAAGGCTGATCTTGAGGTTGCTGATGTCATTGGAGACCAGTTGCGTGCCGCTGAACGACTGCGGGAACAGCCGGCTGGTGTTGGGTTGCAGGGTTGGCAGATCCGGCACCAGGTAACCCACGCGCAGCTCGCTCTTGGCAAAGCGCGCCTTGGCGGTCACGCCAAGTTTGGAGTACTCATCGGAGACGTTTTTGTCGCTGTCCCGCTGCAGCAACCCCGTGCCGGACAAGCCCGGGCTGGAGTCGAGCTTCACGCCGAGCATGCCGGTCAAGTCCAGGCCGAAACCCACGGTGCCCTCGGTAAATCCCGACTTGATCCCGAGGATGAACCCCTGGGCCCATTCGGCGCGCATCGACTGCGACGCAGCCTCGCGGTAGTCACGGTTGAAGTAGTAGTTCTTCAATTCCAGCGTACCGCTGCTGTCATTGATGAAGTCGGCCTGGGCGGCGAACGGGATCATCCCGCTGCTCACGACGCCTACGCCGGTGATGAGTTGAGTCAGGGATTTTTTCATTTTTTTAGCTCCTGGCAGTGTGGGGGTTGGGGGTGTTTTTATTGTTCTTCGGGCATGGCTTCGCCGTTCGCGCAAATCGAGCGTTTGCGCGGCGGGCGTAGCCAGTCCTGGGTTACAGCGCTAGTGGTACGGGATCCTGGCGGATGCGGTAGCCGCCGTTTTCAAGTTTTTCCAATGGGCTGGCCGCGGCCAGCAGCTTGCGGGTGTAAGGATGCTGCGGGCGGTCGAAGATCTCGTCGCGCGCGCCCATTTCCACCACCCTGCCCTCGCTCATCACCGCGACCCGGTGAGCGATGCGCTCCACCGCCGCCAGGTCGTGGGAGATGAACAGGCAGGCAAAACCGTACTGGGCCTGCAAGCGTTCGAACAGTTCAAGAATCTGCTTCTGGATGGTCATGTCCAGGGCCGAGATCGGCTCATCGGCAATCACCAGCCGTGGGTGACGCACCAATGCGCGGCCAATCGCAACGCGCTGACGCTGACCACCGGAAAGCTGGTGCGGGAAACGCTCGACAAATTGCTCGGCCAGGCCGATATCCAGCAGGGTTTTTGTGACCCGCTCACGTTTTTGCTCGGCGCTCATGCCGGGCACATGGCGCAGGGGTTCGGCGAGGATGTCGCCAATCTTCATGCGCGGGTCGAGGGACGAATACGGGTCCTGAAAAATCATCTGGCATTGCAGGCGATGCTCACGGTTGCCGGACTTGAGAATGTCCACGCCTTCAAACTCGATGGCCCCGGCACATGGTGTGTTCAGCCCCACAATTGCCCGGCCCAGGGTGGTTTTGCCAGAACCGCTGCCGCCCACCAGCGCGAGGGTTTCCCCCGGCGCGATGCTCAAGTTGGCCGAGTGCACCACCCGCTTGAACTGGCTACGGCCCCAGAGGCTGCGCGGGCCCGGGTGCTCGATGCACACGTCCTTGACCGTCAGCAGCGGGCGGTCGGCCTTGGGCAAGTCCGCCAACACGCCGCGACGCGGCAATGCCTCCAGCAATTGCCGGGTGTACTCGGCCTTGGGCGACAGCAGAATCTGCTCGATGGTGCCCTGCTCCACCGCGCGGCCTTCGCGCATCACCACCACCTTGTCGGCGTAGCGCGCCACCAGCGAGAGATCATGGCTGATGAACAAAATCGCCGTGCCTTGCTCGCGGGTCAGGTCGAGCATCAGCTTCAGCACGTCCAGTTGCGCCAGGCAATCCAGCGCGGTAGTCGGCTCGTCGGCGATCAACAGCGCCGGGCGCAACAGCATCACCGAGGCGAGCATGATGCGTTGACGCATGCCACCGGAGAACTCATGGGGGAACGCCGCCAGGCACCGCTCGGCGTCCTTGATGCCGATATGGCCGAGCATCTCCAGGCTGCGTTCGCGAATCTGCGCTTCGGTGAGCTTGGTGTGCAGGCGCAGGCCCTCAGCCATTTGCTCGCCGATGCTCATCGACGGGTTCAGCGACACCATCGGTTCCTGGAACACCATGCCGATCTTCGCCCCGCGCAATTGGCGCAGTTGCTCGGGCGTGAGGCTATTGAGGTCGTGGCCCTGAAAGCGCACCTGGCCGCCGCAATGTTCCAGCGGCGGCGGCAACAGGCCAATGGCGGCGCGGGCGGCCAGGGTCTTGCCGCTGCCGGACTCGCCCACCAGCGCCACGATTTCGCCGGGGGCGACGGTGAAGCTCAAGTCACTGACCGCCAGCGGGCCGTGGGCGCCGACGCGGATTTTCAGGTGATCGACTGCCAGCAATACGTCGGTCATGTTCATTTACTCATCCGTGGATCAAGGCGGTCACGCAAGGCGTCGCCACACAGGTTGAACGCCAGCAACGCCATGGCGATGCAGACCCCGGGAAACAGGCCCAGCCAACTGGCGGTGGCGATATACGGCCGGCTGGCCGCGAGCATGTTGCCCCAGGTCGCTGCCGGTGGCGGCACGCCCAGGCCGAGGAAGCTCAGGGCGCTTTCCGCAAGGATTGCCCAGCCGAACATGCTGGTGGCCAGCACGCACACCGGCGCCACGCAGTTCGGCGCGATGTGGCGCAGCATGGTGTACAGCTCGGAATTGCCGATGACCCGCGAGGCCTCGACAAATTCCTTCTCACGCAGCGACAGCACGGTGCCGCGCACCACACGCACCACCGACGGCGTGTAGGCCAGGCTCAGGGCGAAGACGATGCCGTACAGGCTCGGGCCGATGATCGCCATCAACCCCAGCGCCAACAGAATTCCCGGGAACGCCAGCAGCGCGTCGTTGACCATCATCAGGCCACGGTCGACCCAGCCGCGCAGGAAGCCCGCCAGCAAGCCGAGGAAACTGCCGGCGACAATTGCCAGGGTCACCGTCAACACACTCACCCACAGGCTGGTGTGTGCGCCGATCATCAGGCGGCTCAACACATCACGGCCGTATTCATCGGTGCCCAGCCAGTGCGCGGCGGTGGGCGCCTGCAAACGCGCCAGCAGGTTCAGTGCCAGCGGATCGTGAGGTGTCCACACCAGGCCGAGGGCGGCCATGATCAACAGCAGGGCCAGCAACGTCGCGCCGATCAGCGCATTCAACGGCGGCACGCGCCAGGCCCTGGGGGCACGCCCCGGCGCGGGCAACAGCACCTCGGGGGCAACCGGAAGAGGCTTATTCATAACTTAACCCTGGGGTCGAAGAGCGGGTACAGCAGGTCCACCAACAGGTTGACCAGCACATAAACAAAGGTCACCAGCAGCAGGCAGCCTTGCAGCACGGGGTAGTCGCGGGCGTAGATCGCATCCACCATCAGGCGGCCGATGCCCGGCAGGGTGAACACGGTTTCCAGCACCGCGATACCGCTGAGCAGGTTGCCCAGGATCAAGCCGATCAGGGTCAACGTCGGTGCAAACGAATTGCGCAACGCGTGGCGCCACAGCACCGCGCGCTCCGACAACCCCTTGGCCCGCGCATGGGTGATGTACTCCAGGCGCAGCACCTCAATCGCACTGGCGCGGGCCATGCGGGTGATCGCGCCCAGTTCCACCAGGGTCAGGGTGACAATCGGCAGCACGATAAAACTCAAGGCCTGCCAAGGTGATTGGCTGAACGACACATACCCCACCACCGGCAACCAGCCCAGCTTGATGCCGAATGCATAGAGCAACAGCAGGCCGAGCCAGAAGCTGGGGATCGACAACAACAGGGTGGCGGTCGACACCACGCCGAAGTCCAGCGCGCTGTCCTGCTTCCACGCAGCGAGCAAGCCGCCCGGCACCGCGATCAGCGCCGCCAGCAATACCGAGATCAGCACAATCCCGGCGCTGACCTGGAACCGGTCCAGGATCAGCGGCAACACCGCCTCATTGGTGGTAATCGAATGCCCCAGGTCACCGCTGAGCACGGCCTTGAGCCAGATCACAAACTGCAACGGCAGCGGCTGGTCCAGGCCCAGGGACGCGCGGGCGACTTCCAGGCTGTGGGCGTCGGCCATGTCGCCGAGCATCAACAGCGCCGGATCACCCGGTACCAGGCGGATGATCGCGAAGACCATCAGCGAGATCAGCAGCAAGGTCGGAATCGACATTGCCAGGCGTTGAGCGATAAAACGAAACATCCTCAGTTGCTCCCGGAAGCGGGGACGCTGACGGTCCACAGGCGCGGCTTGGACACCGGCCAGGTGCGCAGGCCCTTGACGTAGTCACGGCTGGCGGCAATCGCATTGCCGTTGTACATCGGGATCAGCGGCACGTCCTTGAGCATCTGCAGGTGCATCTGATCGAACAGCGCCTGGCGCTTGCCGATGTCACCTTCGCGCTGGACTTCACGCAGCCAGTGGCGGGCCTCGGGGTTGTCCCAGACCTTGCGCGCTTCCTTGTCCTTGTCGCCGGTCATCGAGTCAAAACTCAAGGCCGGGTCAAGGCGCTCGGAATACGGGAACGCCATCATCTGATAGTTGCCGCTCTGGTAACGCTCAAGCTGGGTGCCCCACTCCAGGGTTTCCAACTCCAGGTTGATGCCGCTGGCCTTGGCCATGGCTTGCACGAACACGCCCATGTCGAAGATCGCGGCGTAGCGCTTGTTGACGATCAGCTTGATCGGCTCGCCCTTGTACCCCGCGTCGCGCAGCAGCTGCGCGGTCTTGGCCGGGTCGAAGGCAAAACCCTGGTCTTCAATGGCAGTGTGGTAGTGGCTGCCGCTGGCGACCATCGAATTGTTCGCCTTGGAGCGCCCGCCGGTGAGGGCCTCGACGATTTGCGCGGTGTCCAGGGCGTGGGCGATGGCCTGGCGCAGGCGTACATCCTTGAGCAGCGGGTCGCGGGTCTGGAACAGCAAGGCATTTACCGACATGGTGCCGCTGGACGTCACGCGCACGCCGGGGTTGGCGGCCAGCTCGGTGGCGTCCAGCGGGGTGACGTCAATCAGCAGGTCGACGTTTTTCGACAGCAAAGCCGCCTTGGCCGCCGCCGGATCGGGAATCACCAGCAGGCGCACGCGATCCAGGCGGGTGCTCTTGTTGCCGGTGTAGCCATCGGGCTCTTTTTCATCACGCGGCGTGTAGTTGGCGTTGCGCAACAGCTCGACGTATTGGCCTGGCTTCCAGTCGCCGAGGCGGAACGGGCCGGTGCCGATCGGCGCCTTCCAACTGCCGTCGGCGTTGAGCGAGTCAGGCGAGAGGATGCCGCTGCCGCCGCACTCCGGCAGCGCGGTGCTGGTCAGGAACAGGCCGTTGGGCTTGTCGAGGGTGAACACAACGGTGAGCGGGTCCGGGGCACTCATGTCGACGATTTTCGCGCCGCCATGCCCATCGAATTCAGGCGCGCAGCGCCATTGGGTCTTGGGGTCGAGAAAGCGCTTCCAGGTCCACAGCACGTCGGCGGAGGTCAGCGCCTTGCCGTTCTGGAACTTCACCCCGTCACGCAGGTGGAAGGTGTAGCGCAGGCCGTCGTCGGACACCTGCACGTCGTTGGCCAGCAACGGGCCGACGGTCGCGTCTTCACGGAACGCCACCAACCCTTCAGTGATGTGCATGATCACCGCGTCGGAATTGGTGTCGCGGTTGACGCCCGGGTCGGTGCTGCGAATGTCGGCGTTGAGCGCCACCTTCAAGACACTCTCAGCGTGGGCAGTGCCCATCAGCGCCGCAGACAAGGCGCCTGCCAGGATAAAAGTCTTGTTCATGGATAAATGCACCTTAAATGATCCTTACGCATGGGTTCGGACGCTGGCAGGACCCAAAAAGAGGCACGGCCGAACTCCTGAATAGTTGTTGTTGTTTTAGTCGCCGTTCACGGTTGGCGAATGTTCCTGGACCGATCTTATTCTTCACGCGGCAACCTTGAGAAGAACGCTCCAGGTGATCGGGCTCGGCTTTTCCGATCACGTGATGATCCCGCGTCGCATTGCCCCCAGCCTACCCAAAAACCGGGGGTTGGGGCCGTTTCAGGCCGATCATAAATAATGAACCTG
>NZ_JBARTQ010000029.1:0-6163 GCF_049645325.1 Pseudomonas sp.
ATCGCAGGCAAGCCAGCTCCCACATTTTTTATTGCGACAGGCTGGACGTGCTCTGACCGACCGCCAGACCTGCGCGAATCGCAGCAAGCGCTGCCTGGTAATACGCCTTGCCCTCCGGCGACTCCGCAAACGTCGCGAACTCTTCCAGCTCCGGGTCGGACAAGTCCCGATAGACGTACAGCAACGTGTTGTTCAAATCATTGCCGATCTGCTGCATCAAGCGCTCGCGCTGACCATTGAGCATGCCCTGGGCCTGACCGCCGCCCAGCAAGCCGGGGATCATCTGGCTCAAGCTGTCGGCGGCCACGCCGGCAATCGCCAGGCTGACTTCCGCACCGGCTTCACGGGCCGGCAGGGCCTGGGCCAGGTGACCGATGATCAGGCTGCGGGTGGCGTCGGCTTCGATGTGCGGCAGGCCTTGGGCGTTTTTTGCCAATTGGTCGCGGCGTGTGGCGAGCAACTCGGCGGCGACGATCTTGCGGCCCAGTGGCGACTGGAAAAACCCCAGGGCGGGTTTCGGGTCGGCCAGGTTCTTGCGCAATTGCGCCTCGGCACGCTGGTCCATGGCCTGGGCGGCGAAGCGTTTATTGCTGTTGTCCACCAGCGCCTGGTACACCGCCGGCGGCAGGCTATTGCGGTAGCGTTGCTGGGCGGCACTGAGGGCGTCATTGAAATGCGCACGTTGTTCGGCCCAGCCGGCGACCTTGTACAACTGGTCATGGCCGTCTGCCCAAGCGGGCAAAACGCAGAACATCAGCAAGGAAAAAAACAAACGACGCATATGGACTCCTGTCAGTCGGCCACTATTGTCCGTGTCGGGCGTAGGATTTGTCGAGAAATCCTATCGGTCACCTGACTAAAGTGTGTTCAGACGCTCGGCGGCTCTGTTGGATTCACAGGCGTATGGATACTATGCGCGCCATGCAAATACCCCTTGATCATCCTCTGCTGCAACGCATTGTCGACGACCTCGCCGAAAAAGGCTGGTCGCAGCAGAACGGCTTCCTGCCCCAGGCTCTGACCCTGGAGCTGGCGGCTGAGTGCCGTAAACGTGCGGCCGAGGGCGAATTGGCCCCCGCCGCGGTCGGGCGCGGGCCGGCCCAGGAGATCCGCGAGGGCATTCGCGGTGACCATATCCAGTGGCTGGAAGAGGGCGACGCTGCCGTCTGCGAGACTTACATGGGCGTGATGGGCAGCCTGCGCCAGGCGATGAATCGCGGCCTGTTCCTGGGCCTGGAAGATTTTGAAAGCCATTTCGCGATGTACCCGCCGGGGGCGTTTTACCTCAAGCATGTGGACCGTTTTCGCGACGATGACCGGCGCATGGTCTCGGCGGTCGTGTATTTGAATGACGCCTGGTTGCCCGAACATGGCGGGCAACTGCGCATGTACCTCAAGGACGGCGTCGAATACGATGTGGTGCCCACCGGCGGTAGCCTGGTGGTGTTCCTGTCCGGGGATGTGCCCCACGAAGTTTTGCCCGCGACGCGCGAACGCCTGTCCCTCACCGGCTGGTTCCGCCGGCGCGGTAACGAGCCGTTTTAATGATGCAAAAGATTCTGATCAGCCGCTGTTTGCTGGGGCACAAGGTGCGCTATGACGGCGGCGCCAGCGGCCCATTCGATCAACTGGCCGCCTGGCAGGCCGAAGGTCGCGTGGTTGCGATCTGCCCGGAAGTATCGGGTGGTTTGCCGACGCCTCGCCCCTCGGCAGAAATTCCGGGCGGGCAGGGCATCGATGTGTGGGAAGGGCGCGCGCAGGTGTTGACCGCCGAGGGCGAAGACTTCAGCGCCGCCTTCCTCGACGGCGCCCGCCAGGCGCTGGCGCTGGTACAACGCCATGCCATCCGCATCGCCATCCTCAAGGCCAACAGCCCGTCCTGCGGCAACTTGCTGACTTATGACGGTACGTTCAGCGGCGTGAAGGTCAGTGGCGAAGGCGTGACGGCTGCGCTGCTGAAACGCCATGGGGTGTTGGTGTTCAGTGAGCTTGAATTGCCTGAGGCGGCTGCCGCCCTGGCCCGTCTCTCTGACCCAACCTAAATCAACTGTGGGAGCAGGCAAGCCAGCTCCCACATTGAAAGTCATTCGGCCTTGGCGGTCGGTGTGTCCCCGGCAAACCACTTCTGCGTCAGCGCCTTCAATCGGCCATCGGCCTTGATCTGATGCAACGCCTTGTCCAGGCTACTTTTGAATGCCGGGTTTCCTTTTTGGAATGGAATTGCCAGCTCAGGTGTTTGCTTATAGACCTCGCTGAAATCGAACCGATCCTGCAGCTCGGCAGTCATAGCGATATGGTTGATGGCCACGTCGTATTTGCCGGTTTCCACACCGGGCAGCAGGTCGGTGTCATCGGTGGTGATGAAAGACGGGCGTACGTCCATTTCCTTGGCCAATTGTTCACCCAGCTCCACTTCAAAACCGGTTAGCTTGTCGCCGTCCTTGTAGTTGAACGGCGGTGTATTGGCCTCCATGGCGATGCGCAGCTCGCCACGGTCAAACACATCGTCGATCAATTCGGCATGAGCCAAGGGGCTCAGCAAGGACAGCAACAGTACAAGGCCAGGCGAAAAGCGCATGGTCGCTCCTAGAGATTTTTAATGTGCGAGGCGCCATTCAGCATCGCTTTGCTATGGTGTTGAGTGCCTTGGACAGCAATTTGTCGCGAAGTTGTCATAACCCAACAGATTTCCCGCAGAAACTGGAGAAGCGAATGAAAGCTCTTTTGTCCCGTGCAACCCTGGCCAGCCTCTTGCTGGGTGCTTCGATGTTGGCGACCGCCGCTGACGGTATTCCGCGCAGCGCTCCACCGGAAGGCGCCAAAGTATTTATCGTGTCGCCCAAAGACGGCGCCACCGTCGATAAAACCTTCACCGTCAAATTCGGCATGGAAGGCCTGAAACTGGCCCCGGCCACCAGCCAGGACCCAGGCACCGGCCACCATCACCTGTTGGTCGACCAGAAAGAGTTGCCGGATGCCAGCGTGCCGATCCCGGCCACTGACACCGTGATCCACTATGGCAAGGCCCAGACCGAAACCGAACTGACCCTCACCCCAGGCAAGCACACCTTGCAACTGGTGGCCGGCGACAAACTGCACATGCAGTTCAACCCGACTGTAGCCTCGAAAGTCATCACGGTTAACGTCAAGTAAGATGTGTTCAGACAAAAAAAGGGAGCCCCGAAAGGCTCCATTTTTTGTGCGGCGTTGAAACCTTAGAACAACACGCGGCTACGAATCGTGCCGTTGATGTGCTGCAGCTTCTCTTGCGCCAGGTCCGAGTACTCGGCGTCTACGTCGATAACCACGTAGCCGACTTTCTCGTTGGTCTGCAGGAACTGACCGGAAATGTTGATGCCGTTTTCCGCGAAGACCTTGTTGATCTCCATCATCACGCCAGGGATGTTCTGGTGGATGTGCAGCAGACGGTGCTTGCCAGGGTGAGCCGGCAGCGCCACTTCAGGGAAGTTGACCGAGGACACCGACGTACCGTTGTCGCTGTACTTGACCAGCTTTTCCGAGACTTCCAGGCCGATGTTGGCTTGGGCTTCTGCGGTGGAGCCGCCGATGTGCGGGGTCAGGATCACGTTGTCCAGGCCACGCAGCGGGCTTTCGAAGATGTCGTCGTTAGAGCGCGGCTCTACCGGGAACACGTCGATGGCGGCGCCGATCAGGTGCTTGTCCTTGATCGCGTCGGCCAGGGCCTCCAGAACGACCACGGTGCCGCGTGCGGCGTTGATCAGGATCCCGCCCTTTTTCATTGCGCGGATTTCTTTCTCGCCGATCATCCACTGGGTTTCAGCGGTTTCCGGAACGTGCAGGGTCACGATGTCGGACATGCCCAGCAGCTCGGTCAGGCTGCCCACTTGCGTGGCGTTGCCCAATGGCAGCTTGGTCAGGGTGTCGTAGAAGAACACCTGCATGCCCAAGCCTTCGGCCAATACCGACAACTGCGTGCCGATCGAGCCGTAACCGACGATACCCAGCTTCTTGCCGCGGATTTCGAAGGAGTTGGCCGCGCTTTTGATCCAGCCGCCACGGTGGCAGGAAGCGTTCTTCTCAGGGATGCCGCGCAGCAGCAGGATAGCCTCGGCCAGCACCAGTTCCGCAACGGAACGCGTGTTGGAGTACGGTGCGTTGAACACCGCGATGCCGCGCTCGCGCGCTGCGTTGAGGTCAACCTGGTTGGTGCCGATGCAGAAACAGCCGACAGCCACCAGCTTCTTGGCGTGGTCGAAGATTTCTTCGGTCAGCTGAGTGCGGGAGCGAATGCCGATAAAGTGCGCGTCGGCGATCTTTTCCTTTAACTGGGCTTCCGGCAGAGAACTGGTGATGTACTCAATGCTGGAGTACCCAGCAGCCTTCAGCACTTCGACGGCCGATGGGTGGACGCCTTCCAGAAGAAGGAACTTGATCTTGCTCTTATCGAGAGAAGTCTTGCTCATCTGCGTAAACCTGTATCCCGGAGAAAAATGGCAGGGAATCGAGCAGCGCAAGCTGACCCGGACGGCAGGAAAGCCGTCACCGCAGAACGCCCTTGGGCTCTGTCCTGCGGGGGCGGTATGCTAGCATACGTGCCCCGCTAAACACCCATTCCTGCGACGTGAAGCGTTCTCAGGATGACCATGAATTGTTCGAGAGTTCTGTCGATGACCCATCCTGCCCTGATTGATGAGCTAAAGACCCTGGTTGAGCCCGGCAAAGTGCTGACTGATGCAGACTCCCTGGAGGCTTACGGCAAGGATTGGACCAAGCACTTCGCACCCGCGCCCAGCGCCATCGTGTTCCCCAAGACCACTGAGCAGGTGCAGGCCATTGTCCGCTGGGCCAATGAACACAAGGTGGCGCTGGTGCCATCCGGCGGTCGCACCGGGCTGTCGGCGGCGGCTGTCGCGGCGAATGGCGAAGTGGTGGTGTCGTTCGACTACATGAACCAGATTCTCGAGGTGAACCTCACCGACCGCACCGCCGTGTGCCAGCCGGGCGTGGTCACCAAGCAATTGCAGAACGTCGCCGAAGAAAAAGGCCTGTACTACCCGGTGGACTTCGCGTCGTCCGGTTCCAGCCAGATTGGCGGCAATATCGGCACCAATGCCGGCGGGATCAAGGTTATTCGCTACGGCATGACCCGTAACTGGGTCGCTGGCATGAAGGTGGTCACCGGCAAAGGTGACGTGCTGGAGCTGAACCGCGACTTGATCAAGAACGCCACCGGCTACGACATGCGCCAGCTGTTCATCGGCGCAGAAGGCACGCTGGGCTTTGTGGTCGAAGCCACCATGCGCCTTGACCGCGCGCCGAAGAACCTCACCGCGATGGTGCTCGGCACCACCGACTTCGACTCGATCATGCCGGTGCTGCACGCGTTCCAAAGCAAGCTGGACCTGACCGCCTTCGAATTCTTCTCCGACAAGGCCCTGGCCAAAGTCATGGGGCGTGGCGATGTGCCTGCGCCGTTCGACACCGAGTGCCCGTTCTACGCGCTGCTGGAATTCGAAGCCACCACCGAAGAAGTCGCCAACCATGCCCTAGAAACCTTCGAGCACTGCGTCGAGCAGGGCTGGGTGCTGGATGGCGTGATGAGCCAGAGCGACACCCAACTGCACAACCTGTGGAAACTGCGCGAGTACATCTCCGAGACCATTTCTCACTGGACCCCGTACAAGAACGATATTTCGGTGACTGTCTCGAAAGTGCCGGCGTTCTTGAAGGAAATTGACGCGATCGTCGGCGAACACTACCCGGATTTCGAAATCGTCTGGTTCGGCCACATCGGCGACGGCAACCTGCACCTGAACATTCTCAAGCCGGAAAACCTGAGCAAGGACGAGTTCTTCGCCAAATGTGCCACCGTGAACAAGTGGGTGTTCGAAACCGTCGAGAAATACAACGGCTCGATCTCCGCCGAACACGGCGTGGGCATGACCAAGCGCGATTACCTGACCTACAGCCGTTCCCCGGTTGAAATCGAATACATGAAAGCAGTGAAAGCGGTGTTCGACCCGAACGGGATCATGAACCCTGGCAAGATCTTCGCTGTTTAACCGCCCCTGAAGGAGTCGTTCCATGAGCTACCAGCACAAGTATGTTGACGGCACCAACATCCACTTTCCCCTGGGCAAAGTAGTGTGCATCGGGCGTAACTACGCCGAACATGCCAAGG
>NZ_JBARTQ010000030.1:0-6991 GCF_049645325.1 Pseudomonas sp.
AGTGGAGGGGCAAGAGCGTTTTGCTTACTTTTGCGCTCCACCAAAAGTGAGCCGCTGTAAGAGCGGAACCCATCCCAGCCATCACCCAAACAACGGATATACACACCGCGCGCCCCCCATCCCGTCATTTATCAAAGTGCGACCCCAACCGCCTCAACCGCCGCATCGCGCTGTCCAAATGCGCCCGCGCACTGGCCGGGTCGCCTTCACGCATCTGCTCATAGGCCAATTGCGCCACCACCGGGTCAATCCGTTTGAGCGCCTGCCCACTGGCCATGGCCTTCAACTGCACCTGCGCCGCACGCTCCAGGTAATACAGATCATCCCAGGCTTCAGCGATATTCGGCGCAGCCACCATCACCCCATGATTTTTCAAAAACAGGATATCGGCATCGCCCAAAGCGGCGGCGATGCGTTGACCCTCGCTGTTATCCAGGGCCAGGCCGTTGTAGTGCTCATCCACCGCCGTGCGTCCGTAAAACTTCAGCGCCGTCTGCCCCAGCCACAGCAAGGGTGGGCCTTGCAACAGGCACAGCGCCGTGGCGTTGGGCATGTGGGTATGGAACGCGGCCTTGATCCGTGGCTGGCGCAGGTGCAACTGGGCGTGGATGTAAAACGCGGTGGCCTCAGGCGTGCCGACGCCATCGATCACGTTGCCGGCGAAATCACACACCAGCAGATCGGACGCGGTGATTTCTTCAAACGCGTAGCCGAACGGGTTAACGAAAAACAGCCCGTCATGCCCCGCTACCGTGGCCGAAAAGTGATTGCAGATGCCTTCTTCCATGCCATGCAGCGCCGCCAGTTGCAGGCACGCGGCGAGTTCCACCCGGGCTTCGATGGCGGCACTACTGTCGAGATGAAAGCGCCCGGCGCGTGGGCTCGACGACGTGGGCGTAAAGGTATGGGCCATGCCTCACCACCCCAAGGATTTGAACAACGTGGGCACGCCATCAAGGGTCGGCAAAATCGCGTCAGGGGTGTAATCCGCCAGCAATTGGCGCCCGGTGCCGCGGTCGATCCACACGCAACGAAAGCCAATGTCCCGCGCGGCGGCGTGATCCAAATGCGGGCTGGCGCAAATATGCACCACCTGGTCGAGGCTCACGCCCAGCTGTTCATGGGCGTAGTCGAACAGGCGGCGATTGGGTTTGTAGGCCCCGGCCTGCTGCGCGGTGATCACCCGGTCGATGTACCCTCCCAACTGCGCGACATTGCCCGCAATCACGTCATCGTCAGTGTTGGAGACAATGCACAGGTTGTAACCCATTTCCTTTAACTGCTTGAGGGTGCCGAGGACTTCGGGGAACGGTGGCATGGCGCTGATGCTGTCGGTCAGTATTGCCGCGTCGTCTGCATTGGCGGGCAGGCCCAGTTCCTGCAGCGCCCGTTGCAAACCCAAACCCGCCAAGGTGCGAAAGCTGCGATGCGGCGGCGTTTGCTCCAGGGCGTGTTCGTGACGGTCGTAGACGCTGAGCAAGGTGCCCGGGTCGACCTGATGCGCGCCTTTTTCCTCAAGGATGCGGTCGATGGCGGCGCGCAGGCCTTCATCCCACTGGATCAGGGTGCCGTAGCAGTCAAAGGTCAGCCACAACGGGCGAGGGGAGTGTTCAAGGGTCATTGGCGCACCTGCTGGTCTGGAAAATTAGCGACCTGCGCAGCATAGGAAACCTGGTTGTCAGTTGGAAATTAAATTAACCTCTGCATCACAGTTGAATTGTCGATATGAGGCTCGCCGCCATGTTTGATCTTGAATTGCTGCAAACCCTGGTCTGCGTGGTTGACGAAGGCAGCTTCACCCGCGCCGCCGAGCGCGTGCACCGCACGCAATCCACAGTGAGCCAGCAGATCCGCAAGCTCGAAGAGAGCGTGGGCCAGGTGTTGCTGGTGCGCGACCGTTCCGGTCAACAGGTCAGCGCCACGGAGCACGGCGAACTGCTGACCCATTACGCGCGCCGTCTGTTGAACCTGTCCCGCGAGGCGCGCGATGCCTTGAACACCGAGGCCAGCGTGGTGCCGGTGCGCCTGGGTGTGCCTGAGGATTTTGACGCGACACGCATGGCGTCGATGCTGTCGGGGTTCGTGCGCGCACGGCCCGAAGCGCGTCTGGAAACGGTCAGCGGCATGAGCACTGACCTGCGGCGACAGTTGGAAAACGGTGAGCTCGATATTGCCCTGGTCAAGCGTGAAGCCGGCAGTGGCGAGTGCCATGCCAGTTGGCCGGAACCGCTGGTGTGGGTGTGCGGCGAGAGTCAGGACTTGCAGGCCGAAACCCTGCCGCTCGCGTTGTTCCCACAGGGCTGCATCTACCGCCAGCGCGCCATTCGCAGCCTCGACAAGGCGCGCCGCAGTTGGCGTGTGGCGTTTGGCAGCCACAGCCTCACCGGCATCCAGGCGGCGGTGACGTCGGGCCTGGGCATCAGCATCCTGCCCAAAAGCGCGGTATTGCCCAGTCACCGTATCTGCTCGGAGTTGCCGCCGGTGCCGCCCTCGGAATTGGCCTTGATCAGCGGCGCGGAGCGACTGAGCGCGACACATCAAGGCCTGATCGAGAGCCTGCGCAAAGAGATTTCACTGTCGCATGTTGGTGCATCTTATTGATTGCGCACCGTTTTATGACATTTGTCGACATTGGGTTTACCGTCAACAGGCGGATCGGTAGGTAGCTAGCTATCTGGCGTGGTATTTGCCTTGGGTTATGGCAATTAGACATCACTCCGGGAGTGCGCCATGAGCCTGTCGAGCACCACAATGCAATTGTCACCCACTGAAAAAGCCTGGCTGCCCTGGTTGGGCAAAAACGGCAAGTTGGCGCTGGGCTGGTCCTGTCGCCTCAATCGCGCGCTGTACCCGGTGATGGAGCAGACCTTCGATGCGTTCGCCGATACCCGGGTCAAGCTGTTGCAACACTGGGCGCGTGAGCAATGGGAACATCTGAGTGAGCTGGCGGGCGCGCTCAGCCGTGACGGCGGCTATTCGGACGCGACCTTGCTGCTGGACAAGTTGCGCCAGGCCGGGGATTTTTCCGAGCTGTTTGTCGTTGATACGGGCGGGCAGGTGCTGGCGTCCACCTGGAGCACGCCCGCGCGGCGCGTCGTCAACCCGCAAGCCTTGGCTGCGGGCCTCAAGGCGCCGTTTCTGCACGGCCCGTATATCGACCCGCTGACACTGGAGATCGGCCCGTCGTCGTCGCGCTTTCATGACGAAGTGACCTTGATGTTCTACCAGCCATTGTTCAGCGAAGGCCGCGCTGTCGGCTGCCTGTGTGGGCGAGTGCCGAACGATATCCTCGGGGACCTGATCCAGCGCGAAGCCGGGCATATCTACCCGGAGTCGGGCGACAACTACCTGTTTATGGTGCAGTCGCGCTTTGACCCCTCGATTCAGCCGGGCATCGCCTTGTCGCGCTCACGCTTTGAAGACGGCGCGTTCACCCACGGCGAAAACCTCAAGAGCGGCGTGCACACGCCCTGGAAAACCGTGCAGATCCAACGGCACACCGAGCTGGAATTGCGCTTTATCGACCCGGCCACCCAGCAATTGCACCCCGGCGTGCGTGAAACCATCCGCAAAGGGTCGAACCTGTTTGTGACCTACCCCGGCTACTCGGACTACCGGCACATTCCCGTGGTGGGCAAGGGCGTGACGTTTGAGCTGCCAGGCTCGCCGGACCGCTGGGGCATGATGTGCGAGGCGGACCTGGAGGAAGTCTATCGCCGTCGCTCGCTGAGCCATGGCCTGATGAAACCGTACCTGGCGACCATGGTCGGGCTGTTCGCCAGCAACTTCCTGATTCAGCATTACAGCGGCCTGAGCCAAGCCTGGATCGATGCCGCCGAGGTGGCGAGCATGGGCGTGGCGGCGCTGCTGTTCAGTCGCCTGGGGCCCCAGCGCCTGGCCAAACGCCTGAATGAAATGACCGACGTGATCCGCACCATTGCCGAAGGCGAGGGCAACCTGCGCCAGCGGTTGGACGCCGGGCGCATGGCCAACGATGAAACCGGCGAGATGAGCCGCTGGATCAACAGCTTCATCGACCGACTCGACTCGGTGGTGGGCCAAGTAGTGAAAGCCAGCCATAACGTGGGCAGCACCAACCAGATGATGCTGGGCCGCAGCCAGGAAGCCGGGTTGATGTCGATCGAAGTCGCCGATGCCACCCACCGCATGATGATCATCGTCGAAGAACAGTTGGGTGAAATCCAGCAGGCGTCGGTCAGCGCCGAGCAAATGAAGCAGGCCATGGATGACGTGGTGCACCGTGCCCGTGAACAGTTCCAGGCGGTGCAGGCCGGCACCCAGTCGATTCGCGACGTGGTACTGCGTTCCAGCCAGAGTGTGCAGTTGCTGGACAGCCGCATGGCGCAGATCAGCTCGATCACCGGGTTGATCAGCACCATCACCAACCAGACCAATTTGCTCGCCCTCAATGCCGCGATCGAGGCAGCGCGGGCGGGTGAGCACGGGCGCGGTTTTGCCGTGGTGGCGGATGAAGTACGCAGCCTGGCCCTGCGCACTTCCAAGGCCGCCGACGATATTCGCCAGATGGTTGAAGGGCTGCAAGGCGAGACACAAAAGGCCGTGAGCTTCATGGACAGTGGCGTGACCGACGTCGATAACAGCCTGCGTCTGGCCGAAGAGGCCACCTCGGAAAACGTCCACCTGCATCAAGCGGTGGACAGCATGTTCAGCATCATCCAGCAGCTCAATGCGCGCAGTCTCGACTACGGCAAGACCATCAAGCAGGTCAGCCATTCTTCCGAGCAGATGCGCGTCACGGTGGGCGTCATGCAAAGCAGTGCGGAAAGCGTGCGCGCCAACGCGAATAAACTGCAGAAGCTGGTCGGGTTGTTTGAGGTCAGCGACGCCGCGTGAGGCTGATGCCTACAACGAGGTTGTGCGCTCCATCAACAGGCGTTCAAGCGTTGCCACCGGCAATGGCCGGCTGAACAGATACCCCTGGATCTGGTCGCAGCCGGCCTCCTTCAAAAACGCCAGCTGTGCCTGGGTTTCCACACCTTCGGCGACCACCCGCAGGTTGAGGCTGTGGGCCAATTCAATGATGGTGCGGGTGATGGCCGCGTCCTGTGGGTTGGTGGTGACTTCGCGGATGAATGCGATGTCGATCTTCAACGTGTCGATGGGAAAGCGGCGCAGATAGGCCAGGCTCGAATAACCGGTGCCGAAGTCGTCGATGGAAATTTTCACGCCCATGGCGCGCAACCGTTTCAGGCTGGCGATGGTGTGCTGGGTATTTTCCATCAGCGAGCCTTCGGTCAGTTCGACTTCCAGCCAATGCGGCTCGACGCCGGTTTGCGCGAGGATGAGCGCGATATCGGCAATCAGATCGCCCTCGATCAATTGGTGCCCCGAGACGTTCACCGAGACTTCAACCGCGCCGATCGGGCCGCGCTGCCATTCGGCAATCTGTTCGCACACATTTTCAATGACCCAGCGCCCCACGGTGACGATCAGCCCCATGCTCTCCAACACCGGCACGAACACGGCCGGCGACACGGCGCCGTAGCCCGGACGCTCCCAGCGCAGCAAGGCTTCAAGCGCGCAAATCTGGCCGCCTGCCAGTTCAATCTTGGGCTGGTAATGCACCCTGAAGTCACGCTGTTCAACGGCCTGGCGCAGGGCGCTTTCGAGGTCCTGGCGGGCCAGGTCGTGCACGTTCATGTCAGCCGTTTCGCCGGTTTGCTGTTGCAATCGCTGCTCGAGCATCAGGCTGTGATTTTTCAGCTGATCGCCGTGCGCTTTCAGCCTGAGCAGGTTGCGCACACGTAGCCACAGTTCGACGCGCTCCACCGGTTTGCTGATGAACTCTTCTGCGCCGGTTTCCAGCCCGGCGACGCGCGCATCCGACTCACTGAGTGCCGAGAGCATGATGATCGGGATACTCGCCGTGGTCGCGTCATTCTTCAACTGGCTGGCGACTTCGTAGCCATCCATGCCCGGCATCATCACGTCCAGCAGGATCAGGTCGGGGGGGCGTTGCGCCACCAGTTGCAAGGCTTCCTCACCGCTGCTGGCACACAGGGTCTGGTAGCCCTCGTGTTGCAGCAGGGTTTCCAGCAGCTTGCGAACCTGGGGTTCATCATCAACGATCAGCAACGTTGCGGGTTGGCTGGCCATGGAAAGGACTCATGTGAGAGGGTTGATAGTCGATTGCAGCAAGGTGTCGATCACCTGGTACAGCTCTTTGTAGCGCAGCGGCTTGATGATGTAGGCGTCACAGCCGGCCAGCCGGGTTTTTTCCCGGTCTTCCTTCATGGCCATGGCGGTCAGCGCGATCACCGGGATGTGCGCGGTATTGGGGTCATGCTTGAGCAACTGGGTAGCGGCCAGGCCATCCATGCCCGGCAATTGAATGTCCATCAGGATCAGCGCCGGCTGTTTGTCCCGCGCCAGGGTCAGGCCGGTCTCGGCATCCGCGGCCCACAGCACCGTGTGCCCCGCATTGACCAGCAACAAGCGCGCCAGGCGCATGTTGGCTTCGTTGTCTTCGACGATCAGGATTTCGGCCATGCAGCCTCCTTCGCACGCAGCAACGGCAGCCACACCACAAACCGCGTGCCTTCGCCGACGCGGCTGGCCACGGCAACACTGCCGCCATGCAGGTCGGTCAGTTGCTTGACCATCGCCAGCCCCAGGCCAGTGCCTTCGAATTTGCGTGCCAGGCTGCTGTCGATCTGGCTGAACGCCTTGAACAGTTTGCTCATGTCATCCTCGGCGATGCCGATGCCGGTATCGCTGACACTCAATTCCAGGAAGTGCTCATGGGCACTGGGTTGCAGGGCAAAGCCATGCGCGGGCCAGTCGCCGGGAATCTGGCCGACGGCGTCATGGCCGACCTCGCGCACGGCGAAGATCACGGAGCTGCCGTGCTCGCTGAACTTCACCGCGTTGGCCAGCAGGTTGTAGATGATCTGCTTGGTTTTGCGCAGGTCCAGTTCAAGGCTGCCAAGGTCCACTTCGTATTCGAGCT
>NZ_JBARTQ010000031.1:0-6300 GCF_049645325.1 Pseudomonas sp.
GGCAATGACCCAGCGTTAAAACGCGACGTTGTCACGCCCTTTCAAGCCCATGATCTCACGCGCCTCATCCGGGGTAGCCACGCTGAAGCCCAGCGATTCGATCACCGATTTGATCGCTGCAACCTGCTCGGCATTGCTTTGCGCCAGTCGGCCTTTACCGGCCCAGAGGTTGTCTTCGAGGCCCACACGTACGTGCCCGCCCATCAACAGAGACTGTGTGACAATGCGCGATTGATGAGCGCCCGCGCCCAGTACCGACCAGTTGTAAGTGTCACCAAACAGGCGGTCGGCGGTGCGCTTCATGTGCATGACATCTTCCGGGTGCGCGCCGATGCCGCCACGGATACCGAACACCGACTGAATGAACAGCGGGTCTTTGACCAATTGGCGGTCACGAAAATGCGCTGCCGTGTAGAGGTGGCCAATGTCGTAGCATTCGATTTCGAAGCGCGTGTCATTCTGCGCGCAGGTGCCGAGAATGTGCGCAATGTCCTTGAAGGTGTTGCGGAAGATGCGCTCGTCGCTGGCCTCCAGGAACGGCTGTTCCCAGTCATATTTGAACTCTTTGAAGCGCTGCAGCAGTTCATAGGTGCCGAAGTTCATCGAGCCCATGTTCAACGAAGCGACTTCGGGCTTGAAACGCATGACCGGTTGCAGCCGTTCTTCGATGGTCATGGCCGGCGAGCCACCGGTCGTGAGGTTGATCACGACGTCGGACTCTTGTTTGATCTGTGGCAGAAACTGCTCGAAGAGATTCGGATCCTGGCTCGGAATCCCGGTCTCCGGGTCACGGGCATGCAGGTGGACAACCGATGCGCCCGCCTCTGCCGCTTCAATCGAGGCGCGGGCAATTTGATCGGGCGTAATCGGCAGGAACGGCGACATCGACGGCGTGTGAACAGAGCCAGTGATGGCGCAGGTGATGATAATTTTCGACGCTTTGGCAGCCATGGGGATTTCCTTGTAGGTTTTTTTGGAGAGGTCAGCGGGTCAGGCGAGGAATTCAGGCGACAGCGGCGGTGCCCATTGCGAGAGACCATCGAGGCTCAGCGGTTCATGGGTGACCGGGGTCGTGTCGTTGACCAGATCGCCGTCGGTCCAGTGCTCGATCTTGTTGCCGGCCGGGTCCAGCCAGTAATCGAAGATCTGGCTGCCCTGCACATGCCGGCCAATGCCCCAAGAGTGGTTGTATTGTTTTTGCGTGAGGAACTGGCTGCCGCAAGCCACATCGTCCCAATCCAGCACTTCGAATGCGCAGTGGTCGAACGCCGGTTCTTCGGCGCCCATGTTGATCAACGCAACGGTGTGGTGGTCGGTGAACTCGTCCCCCAGCCCGCAGTGCATAAAGGTTGCGACGGTGTTTTCCGGGGCTTCGGCGAAGTAGCTGTCGGACACACGGAAGCCCAACAGGTCCTGATAGAAACTGAACATCGCCGCGAAATTGACCGTCTTCAACACCACATGGCCAAGGCGCATGACGTGCGAAGGCTGGATGTCGATGCGATTGGTTTTGCCGAGGCGCGGGCGTTGTTCAGCGTTGTTCAGCAACAGCGGCGGTCGTGCAGTCTGTGGCGCAATCACGTCGCCGGCGTGAAGCAAATCCACGCGCAGGCCATCTGGGTCTTGTAGCGTCAGCACCCAGCCAGTGCCGAGTTCGGTGTTTTCACTGATGTCGCTGTTGAAGTGAGTGGCAACGCGTTTCAAATCATCAAGGCTGGCGACCTGGAGGCCGATGCCCAGCGCTTTCTTCGGGCCGCGCTGGGCGATGTAGGCCGGGTATCCACCCTTATACGTTGCCATTTGCAAAGTGTCGGCAGTTCGAACGTGCGGCAGCATTCCGAAATCGTGCAAAAACTGTTCTTGAGCGTCGAGATCTTCAACCTGGTAGCGAACATAGGCGATATCACGTACAGCAATCATGGCGTGCTCCTTTTGTAATTATTGAGATGGAGTTGTCAGCTAGCCCAGATCGAACCAGCAGGTCGCAGGGTCGAGAGCATGGAGTTGCTTGTAAGAGCCGGAATAGAACAGCAACGGACGACCGTCCGACTCTTCCACGGCTTGTACATCGGCGGTATAGATCAGGTGATCTCCGCCCGCGTGAACGGCATTGGCGCGTACGGCGAGTTGCACCAAAGCACCGGCCAATACCGGGGCGTCGCCCAGTTGGCGATAGTCCACCGGCAGATCCGCCACAGGCCGACCGCCGAAGTGACTGCTCAGCGCTTCGTGTTCTTCCCGCAGAAAACAGATGCCGAACGCATCGCCGGGTTTGATCGCGCCAGCGAATCGCGCCTGATTGCGCACAGCGATCAACACCATCGGCGGATCGACCGACAGAGACATAAAGGCGTTGGCCGTCATGCCGCTGAATTGCCCTTCGTGGATGAAGGTGATCACGGTCACGCCGGTGGCGAATTTGCCCATCACGCGGCGAAAAACCCGCGCGTCTATTGCTTTGGCTTGCATGGTCGTCTCCCGGTGAATACGCAGCGTTGCGCGCTTAGATAAACGGCGTGCCGGCGGTATTGCCGCAGAGAAGCCGGCCGTAGGTTTCGAAATTCAGAGAGGGGTTGACGATGCCGTGCAGTGAGGCCACCCGCGCGTCTTGCCAGATTTTGGTCATCGGGTTATTGGCCGAGGCCAACGAGCCACCTGAGGCCGACGCGAGCATGTCGACGGCTTGCCAGATCAAGGTTTCGGCGTAGCCGACATCGCGGCGTACCTTGGCGCGTTCGAGGTAATCCATGTAAACGCCCGATGCGGCGCTGGCATCAATGGTGTCGGCGTGGCGCTCAAGAATGACCCGCGCCGCGTCGATTTTCGCCGAGGCTTCGCCGACCACCAGATGGGTGACGGGCGCGTCGGCCTGCTTGCTGTACCAGGAATACTGGATGCCGCGACGTGGCAGCGTTTCGAGGAATGTTTCCAGTGCCGCGACGCCGAGGCCCAATGCAGGGAAGGCCAGAATGATCGCCAGCATCGGCATGCACGCCGCGCGATACGCCGACTCGCCTTCCAGATGCGTCGACTGGTAATTGCCTTCGATGGCCTGGCTGACCGACGCAATGCGCGAGTCCGGCACAAACACATTGCTGACTGACACGCTGGAACTGCCGCTGCCACTGATACCAATGACGTTCCAGTCATTGAGGATCTGCACTTGCTCGATCGGAATCAGCGCCGCGCCTTGGTCCAGCACTTTGCCGTGCTCATCGACCAAGGGAATACCGAGCATGTCCCACGTCGCGTGGTAGACGCCGGAATTGAAGCCCCACACGCCCTCTTCGATCAGATAACCGCCCTCGACTTTGCGTACGACGGCTTTACGTGGCGATAGAACACCGACAACTCGAGCCGGTTTGGCGCCGCAGAACACCTCTTTTGCGGCCTCCTCGCCAAAGAACGACGCGGCACACCAGTTGGTAATGTTGGTCAGCGCCGTGACCCACGCCACCGATGCGTCACCACGACCGATTTCGGCGACCACATCAAGAAACGTCCGCACCGAAACCTGACTGCCGCCGTAACGACGCGGAATGGTCATGCCCAGCAATCCACCTGCATCCAAGTCAGCGAGCGTTAGTTCCGGCAAGCGTCCGAGACCGGCAGTTTCTTTGCTGCGCTCTTTCAGTGCAGGCACCAGCGAACGCGCATGTGCTAACAGGCTAGCGCTGTTTCCAAAGGTGTCGGAGGGATTACCGGGTAGGTCGCTGCGTTGGAGCGAAGTCATGTTCTCACCTGTTTTTTATCTTGTTTTGGGGTTCGCCACGTGCAGCGAAGAAGCGCCGTCAACGTGTTATTGATATCCTCTACAAAAATGAGACAGTATTCAATTGTTTTCTTCTGCAGCATTTTCAACGCCCGAATCACTACATTTCAAAACGCTGTAAAGCACGTTATCCAACCGTTCATGGCCGCCTTCAGCCATGACCAATAACAAAAGAGGTTGTGCAATGCCCCAGTTCAACGCCCCGCTCACCGATATGCGTTTTTTGCTTCATGAGGTTTTCTCGGCGCCTGCGATATGGGCTCGCTTACCTGCACTGGCGCAGCAGATCGACGCCGCTACCGCTGATGCAATTCTCGAAGAGGCCGCAAAAGTGACCGGTGGCCTGATCGCCCCGCTCAATCGCAGCGGCGATGAAGAAGGCGCGCAATGGCGCGAAGGCAAGGTGCAAACACCTGCTGGATTCAAAGACGCCTACGCAACTTATGCCGAAGGTGGCTGGGTCGGGCTTAGCGGTAATCCGGCGTTTGGCGGCATGGGCATGCCAAAAATGCTCGCGGTGTGTTTCGAGGAGATGCTTTACGGCGCCAATTGCAGTTTCGCGCTCTATTCAGCGTTGAGCTCCGGCGCCTGCCTGGCGATCGATGCGCATGCCAGCGAAGAACTGAAAAACCAATACCTGCCGCCGATGTACGAGGGGCGCTGGGCCGGTTCGATGTGCCTGACCGAAGCGCACGCCGGTACAGACTTAGGGCTGATCCGCACGACTGCGCAGGTGCAAGCGGACGGCAGTTATCGCATCAGCGGCAGCAAGATTTTCATCACCGGTGGTGAGCAGGACCTGACTGAAAACATCGTTCATCTGGTACTGGCCAAAGTGCCGGGCGCGCCGTCAGGGGCAAAAGGGATCTCTCTGTTTTTGGTGCCCAAGCGGCTGGTCAACGATGACGGATCGCTAGGGGACCACAATGCCGTCAGCTGTGGCTCCATCGAGCACAAGATGGGAATCAAGGCGTCTGCAACGTGCGTGATGAACTTTGACGGTGCCGGTGGCTGGTTGATCGGCGAGGAAAACAAAGGTCTCGCCGCCATGTTCACCATGATGAATTACGAGCGATTATCCATTGGCATTCAGGGCCTCGGTTGCGCAGAAGCCTCGTACCAGAATGCCCGGGCCTATGCGCTTGATCGCCTGCAAAGTCGCGCACCCAGCGGGCCAGTCGCGGCGGACAAGGCTGCCGATCCGATCATCGTTCACCCGGACGTGCGTCGAATGTTGCTGAGCATGAAAGCCATGACCGAGGGTGGACGCGCGTTTGCCTGCTACGTCGGCCAGCAACTGGATCTGGCGAAATTTGCCGAGGAAACCGAAGAACAACAACGCGCCGCTGCGCTGGTAGCCCTGCTGACACCCGTGGCCAAAGCGTTTTTTACCGACAGCGGATTAGAGAGCTGCGTGACCGGTCAGCAGGTATTCGGCGGCCACGGCTACATTCGCGAATGGGGGCAGGAGCAGCTGGTTCGAGACGTGCGCATCGCGCAGATTTACGAGGGTACCAATGGTATCCAGGCGCTGGATCTGTTGGGGCGCAAAGTTGTTGGCAACGGTGGCGTCAGCCTGCGTCTGTTCACTGATGAGATTGCACAGTTCGCCCAGCAAAAAGACGCCCCATACCGCGTCGAACTCGCCGCTGCAGCCGAGCGGCTGAATGACCTCAGCCACTGGTTACTGGACAAAGCCAGCCTTGATGCCAATCTGGTCGGCAGTGCTTGCGTGGAATATCTGCAAGTCTTTGGCTACGTGGCATACGCGTACATGTGGTCGCGTATGGCGCAGGTGGCGCAGAACACTTCCGACAGCGGCGCGGCGTTCTATCAAGCGAAACTGGCGACGGCGGAATTCTTCTTCACACGTCTGCTGCCACGGATTGATAGCCTGGAACAGTGCATCCGTGCGGGTAGTGGCGCGTTGTTCAGGATGCCGGCGGAGCAGTTTTAAGCGTTTGAGCCAAGGCGTTACCTCGGTAGCGGATCACGTTGCGTTGGTGATCACGCTACTGCGGAACGTCTGAGAGCATTTTTCCCAACAGGCTCTCGAGGCACTTCAGCTCCTCAGTCGAGAGGCACTCCGTGAATTCATTCATCGCGGCGGCCTCCATCGGCGGGAACATTGATCTCAATGTTTCGCCTTTATCGGTCAACATTAGACGCACCTGACGTCGATCCTGCCCGTCCTGACTACGGGCGATGAGTCCTTTACGCTCTAGACGATCGAGCATTCGCGTCATCGAAGCACTGTGGATGGACAGGTGCCGGCATAGCGCGACCGCCGTGTCATCGCCGCGCCCCACAATCCTCAGCACTTTGAGTTGCGCGGCGGTGATGCCCAGCGGCATCAGGTGTCGATCCAGCAACCGATCTTTCAGCGTGGCCGTCAGCCCAAGCAATATTCCGAGGTGGACGGTTTTGAAGCTGGCGGCAGAAAATTTGGCCATATGTTCCCTCCTCTTCCAATGCATGGGCCGATCGTTGTGGCGCTTCCCGCCGCACTTAATCGATCAGATTTCGGG
>NZ_JBARTQ010000032.1:0-16124 GCF_049645325.1 Pseudomonas sp.
GTTCGGGCGCGGTGCGTGCGGACAAGGTCGAGTGGAACAGCTTCTTTGACGCGGGCAACGGCAACACCGCGAACCTGATCCTCAAGTACCACGAGCAGGACAACAACAGTTACAGCCAATTGACCAAGGCGCAGTTCCAGCAGTACGGGCGCAAATACGACCCGTACCCCGCCACGCCGACCGTGGGCAGCAACGGCAAGGTCAACAGCTACTACGCGCTGGCGCAGAACCCGTTCCAGACCTTTACCGGCGTGCTCAACACCCAGTTCAAACTCGCCGACAACCTGGCCTTGTCGGTCATCCCGTATTACTACTGGGGCAACGGCAGCGGCGTGGGCGCGTCCAGCTATGCGCTGAACCGCGGCTCGAACCAGGGTGGCGTCTTCGACCTGGGCAACCTGCCCACCGCCGCCCAGTACAACGCCGACGGTTCCTCGACCACGGGCGTCTACTACCGCCCTTCCCGCACCCAGACCTGGCGCCCGGGCATCACCACCAAGCTGAACTGGGACCTGGGCGATCACAGCCTGCAGTTCGGCTACTGGTACGAGCGTGCGCGCCAGAGCCAGACCCAACCGTTCATTGCCCTCAAGAACAGTGGCAAGCCGAGCGACACCTGGCCGGACGGCGACTCCGTGGTCGATGCCAACGGCAACACCGTGCAGGGCCGCGACCGGTTCACCATCACCCCGGCGCAAAAAGTCTGGGCCCAGGACACCTGGTACATCAACCCGGACTGGACCTTGGTGGCAGGCCTGGCCTACATGAACGTCAAGCGTGACGGCACCAACAACGGCAGCCTCACCGAGCAACCGGAAAAACGTAACCAGAGCTACAACAAATTGCTGCCTAACGTCGGCCTTAAATACCAGCTGGATGAGCGTGACCAGCTGTTCTATAGCCTGTCGCGCAACATGCGCATCCCGCAGAACTACGTGCTGTACGACAAGGGCGTGGACTCGATCAATTCCAAGCCGGAAACCAGCTGGAACCACGAGTTGGGCTGGCGCTTCACCGATGAAGACATGACCGTGGCAGCCACTTTGTTCTACATGCAGTTCAAGGATCGCCAGGTATCGTCCAAAGACGTCAACGGTGACTTCGCCGACATCAACGCCGGCTCCGTCAACAACAGCGGCCTGGAACTGGAGTGGAGCGGCCTGCTGCCGAATCACTTCAACTACTACACCTCCTACACCTACACCAAGGCCGAGCAGCAGGACGATTTGACCGTCTACAACGCCGGCAAAGCCATCGTGCTGCCCACCAGCGGCAAGCAGTTCGCCAACGTGCCGAAGAACATGCTGGCGGCAAACATTGGCTACGACGACGGGCGTTTCTACGGCACCTTCGGCGGCAAATACACCAGCGAGCTCTTTGGTGACCTGACCAACGACGAGGCCATCTCCGGCCGCACCATTTTCAACCTCGGCGCCGGTATCTACCTGCCGGTGGACAAGAAAGTGGTCAAGGACGCGACCCTGCGCCTGAACGTCGACAACCTGTTCGACAAGAAGTACCTGGACGGCGTGTACACCACCAAGACCAACTCGGCGAGCTACAGCGGCTTTCGCGACGGCGACCCGGCGTACATCGTTGGCCTGGACCGCACGGTAACGGTTTCGCTGGAAGCCAATTTCTAATTGCGAGGTAATCAAACATGGACATGAACCTGCTTCACGACGTCACCTTCTATGTGATGTATGCCGCGATGGCGATAGCGATTTTTATCAGCATCGAGCGTGGCATTTATTTCGCCTACGTGCGCCGCCAGGCCCGCGCCCTGACCGAGGTGCTGGGCGCCAGCGTGCACAGCGAACGCGACTTGCCCGAGAGCCTGACCCGCCGTGACAGCCTGCCGCTGAGCATGGTGCTGCCGATCCTGGCGCAGAAGGTGTCCCAGGGTTCGCGCAAAGACCTCGACGATGAAATCGAAACCCAGTACCTCAAGACCCGCGCGCCGCTGTCGCGCAGCCTGTGGATCATCGAGACCATCACCACCGCCGCGCCGCTGCTGGGTTTGCTCGGCACCATCCTCGGCATCATCGACACCTTCAAGGCGCTGGCCTCGGCGGGCGTGTCCGACCCGGGCCAGATCTCCGGTGGCATCGGGACGGCGCTGTTCGCCACCGGCCTGGGTATCGCCATTGCGCTGTTCTGCGTGGTGTTCCACAACTTCTTCCAGGACAGCCTGGAGCGCATCAACGATCAACTGAAAATCCTGCTGATTCGCGCCTCCAGCGGTGCCCGCGTCCACAGCGAAGCCCCGCACCTGGTCGCCACGGCGCTGCACAGCCGCACGGCATAACCTCCAAGGCGGGCGCACACAGCGCCCGCTATCTTTTGCCCGATGAGACGCCTATGGCCCTTCCGATAAAATGGTGTATTGCAGGCCTCGCCGGCGTGCTCCTCAGTCCGCTTGCCCAGGCGGACTTTTCAATTCCAGGGTTTGAACTGGTGCATACCGTGCCGGTAGACACCGAGCTTGCCAGCGCCGATTTGCGCCAGCCGGGGCCGGTGTGGATCGCGTTGTTTGATGGTGCGAAAAGCCAAATCGACATCGGCCAGTTCTACGCAGCGGACCATCCCGGCTCGGTGATGGACAGGGTCATCGAACACTTGAAAGCCGCCGGCAAACGCGGTGTGAAGATTCGCTTTTTGCTGGAAGAAAAAGGCATCAAGTTGTCGGAGGCATCCACCCTGGAACGCTTGCGCGCAATCCCCAACCTGACCTTTCGCGTGCTGACTTATGGGCAGTTGAGCGGCGGGATCATCCATGCCAAATACATGGTGGTGGATGGCAAGCAGGCGTTTGTCGGCAGCCAGAATTTCGACTGGCGCTCGCTGGAGCATATCCACGAAACCGGCCTGCGCATCAGCGATGCAACCGTGGTCGGCCAGGTGCAGGCCATCTTCGATCAGGACTGGCAAGCGCAGGCGGCGTTGACCGAAAACAAACCCGTGCCGCTGCCGACTGCCGGCGGGGAGCCTGTGCGCACCGGCAATTATCTGGTCGCCAGCCCGCAACGCTACAACCCGCCAGGCGTGGGTGACTCGCAGCTGGAACTGCCACGCCTGCTCGGTGAAGCGAAAAAAGAAGTGCGCGTGCAATTGCTCGATTACGCACCACTGTCCTACGGACCGGACCGAACCCGGCCCTACTACGCCGTGATCGACAACGCCGTGCGCGCCGCCGCCGCGCGGGGGGTGTCGGTCAAGCTGATGGTGTCCAACTGGAACACCGACCCGCTGGAGCTGCCCTACCTCAAAAGCTTGGCCGTACTGCCCAACGTGCAGGTTAAAATTGTTACCTTGCCCGAGGCAAAGCAAGGGTTTATCCCTTACGCGCGGGTGATCCACAGCAAGACCATGGAAATCGACGGGCAAGTGGCGTGGGTCGGCACCAGCAACTGGCTGGGCGGGTACCTGGACAACTCGCGCAACCTGGAGGTGGTGATGCGCAGCGAAGCGATGGCCAAACGTGTGGGAGAACTGCACGAACAGTTGTGGGACGGCCCGTATGCCAAGCCATTGGACGTGACGGCGCAGTATCCCGACCCTCATCCCGGCAAGCCTTGAATTGGACTCGGTCCGTCCTACACCACAAAACCCTGTGGGAGCGGGCTTACCCGCGAAGGCGGTGTGTCAGGCACCCCTGTATTGACTGACACACCGCCTTCGCGAGCAAGCCCGCTCCCACATTTCGATCTCTGCAGCGCTGGCATTCAAGTACGACATTTCCCACACCAAGGTCTCCCTATCCCGACCTCGCTGATGGTAGTGTGTGGAAATGTTTCTGACAGTTTGATCAGAAACCTCTTACTCACTACCTGCAAAGGAATGCCTTCAGCAATGCATTTTCCACTGAAAAAAATCGTGGTGGCCACCCTGTTTGCCGCCAGCCTGTCGGCCATCGCCAGCCCTGCTTTCGCCAACATCACCGAGCAACAAAGTGCGGCGATTCTCAAAAGCTTCAGCGAAACATCGGTCACCGATTTCCGTGGTTTCCTCGCCACCCTGGCCAAAGGCGACCTGGGCAAAACCGTCGACGTGGCGCCGGCCATCAGCGCCTTTCTCGACAACAAAACCCTGACCGCCGACCAAGAGAACGAAATCAATCGCCTGCTCGGCATCTACACCCGCGTCAAGTACGGCAAGGCCGCGCTCGAAACCCTGCGCGAGCTGGTGGAAATCCCGACCTTCAACGTCGACGGCCTGCCGCAGTACAAGAACCCGGAATTCCTCAAGATCGCTGCCAAGATCCAGGACCTGGCGAAGTCGTTCAACCTGAACTTCCGCAACGTCGACAACCGTGTCTACGAAATCAGCCTGGAAGGCAGCGGCGACGACGTGGTGGGCATTCACGCCCACGCCGACGTGGTGCCGGTGACGCCGGAAAACTGGGTGCTCAAGGACGGCACCAAACTCGACCCGTTCAAGGTCACTTTGATCGGTGACCGCATGTACGGCCGCGGCACTGAGGATGACAAAAACGGCATCGTGGTGGCCCTGTACGCCATGAAAGTCATCAAGGAAGAGAAGTTGCCGCTGTCGCGCACCTTCAAGCTGCTGGTGGACACCACCGAGGAAACTTCCGGCGACGCGATTCCTTACTACTTCGAACACAACCCGGTTCCGCAGTACAACCTGGCGCTGGACGGCGGCTACCCGGTGGTGATCGCCGAAAAAGGCTACGGCACCGTCATGGCCTCCTTCCCGGTGCGCAAGGGCGACGGCAAAGGCGCGGAAATCATTGCGATGACCGGCGGCATGGCCACCAACCAGATCCCTTCGGTGTCGGTGGCCACCTTCGTCACCGACAAGCCCGCTGAACTGGCTGCCAGCCTGCAAACAGCCGGTGCTGAATACGCCAAGCGTAATGGCGGCGATTTTGAGGTCAACGCCAAGGTCGATGGCAAGCAGGTCAAGCTGACGGTCACCGGCGTGTCCGCGCACTCGTCCGAACCGCAATCAGGCGTGAACCCGGTCGCGCGCATGCTGGAGCTGATCCACAGCGTTGACGGCAAGATCGCCCTCAAGCACAACCACATCACTGACGCCGCGCGTTATGCCGCCGACAACTGGGGCCTGGACTATTTGGGCGGTAAATTGGGCGTAGGGTTCTCCGACGCATTCATGGGGCCGCTGACCACCTCGCTGACGTTTGTCGGCCTGGACGACAAAGCCTTCAAGCTGGCAGTGAACCTGCGTGTGCCGAAGGGCAAGTCGCCGGAGAAGCTCAAGGCTGAGATCGCCGACAAATTGAGCGCCTGGGACACCAAAACCAAGGTCAACGTGAACTTCACTTACTCGGTGGCCGAGCCGATGTACCGCAACCCTGAAGGTGAGTGGGTGAAAGCCCTGTTGGCGGTGGCCAGCGAAAACCTCGGCATGGAGCACAAGTTCGGCACGTCGGCCGGCGCTACCTCTGTACACGAACTGCCCAATGGCGTGCAATTTGGCCTGGCGAAGCCGGACGTGAAGTACACCGGGCACACCGACGGTGAGTTCAAGACCGTCGAGCAGTTCCTGTTGGACCTGCAGATCGTCACGGAAATGATGGGCCGTGTCGGGCAGTTGCCGAAGCTCTGATAAGCGCAGGTAAAAACCACAACGCCGATCAACATTGATCGGCGTTTTGGTTAAACAGGTCTGGCTTGCGGCCTAAAACATATCCATCGCATTGCACAACTTGGCCTTCTCTACCGGCACGTTCTCCGGTTTCCCCGTCGGGTTCAGCCGCTGCAACGCAATCAGGCACTGGCCACCGTCCAGCAGGATCAGTTCGTAATCTTGCCCGGCCTTGGGGGTGAAGTGAAAGCTCTGCCTGCAGCTATAGGAATTGCCGCCAGAAACATAGCCCTCACTCTGGAAGTTCATGGCAAAAGGCTTGTTCGCCGGCACCTTCAGTTCGCTACGCGCCGAGCCTTGCGCCTCCACCCGGCGGTTGCTCTCGGGCATGCCCAGGCTGCGGCCATTATTCTGACCCGCAAAGCCGGATTCGGACACGGCCATCACCCCGGCGCCAGGCACACGCCAGTCGATGCAATCACGGCCCGGCACACCGCGCGCCATGCCATTGGTGATCACACGCAAACGTGCGGTATCCCCGGATGTGGGTTCAACATAGGCCGTGTTGTAAGCACGGATATTGGAAATATTGCCGCAGCCACTCACGGCCAGGGCCAGGCCTGCTATCAGAAACGCTCTCATGGAAATCCTTTTTTTGAGGCTTAACGGCAGTGATAAGGACTTTCGCTGCGCAGTTCCTCGCCGGTCAAGGCATCGCGAATGATGACCGTCGCCCCCGGCGCATTGAGGCAGAACGCATTGCGTATGGGGTAAATGTTATGGCCCTCGGCGGTGAACGTGCCGAGCTTGGTTAACGGGGCGCCGGAAGCGTCCTGAGCCGTTACGGTGTATTCACCCGACATGGTCAGGCAGCCGCTCAGTGACAACAGCAAGGTGGCGCAGATTGCATATTTCACAGGTGATGTCCCTATCGCGTTGAATGCCGAGCCCTTAAAAACAGAGCGTTGTTTTTGTGGTTTCATTGCGCTGACTCACAGGCCTTCAACGGCTCCTTGGGGTGCAATGCACAGATATCGAAACCGTCACGCCGGGTGTAACCCGCGCGCTTCATACACACAAAGCGCTGGGCCATCTCCTGGAAGCTGGCTTTGGGATCAATGCCCGAACCATTCTTTTCACCACATGCCAACATGGACGCAACCACATCCTGGTGGCTGGCGCCGGGTTTCTCCCACAAGTCCGCATCAGCCGCCGGGGGCTGAAAGGGCTCGCTGAAACACGCGGTGACGAGGGGAGCAAGCAGCAGCGCCAATGCCATAGGTTTACGCCACATGATCAATCTCCTTATTTTCTCGGGCTGACAGGCATTACTTTACGGGCGACAGCTGGTTTTTTAGCTGCGCCCGCTCTAGCTCAGGCCGTTGCGGCCAGAGCCTGGCATTGCAACCCGCGGCATTGGCGGGCTGCGCTGTAGCCCTTCAAGCCTCAAGCATCAGGATATCTTCAAAGAACCCACCGACCGGCTCGGTGGGGTGGCAGAGCTGGATCTCCAGCACCCACACCATTTCACTCGGCGTGATCTCAAGCGCGGCCAATTCCTGGTTGCCGAACAAGGCGTGGGGGAAATCCGCAATACGGTGGCCGGCCAGGTTGCGCGACAACCGCCAGCCCTTGGAAATGGCCCGTTCCTCGGCAAAGTCATAGAGTTCACAGCCGGTCATGCCACGCAGCCAGGCCTCGCGGGTTTCATCGAACACTTCATGCAAGACCTTGAAGCAATCGCGGTGCAGCGCTGACTCGCCGAAGACGAAGGTGTCGCCATAGTCGCCCTCGTAGCCGTCCCACACCGGGCCGAGGTCGATCACCACGATATCGGTGGCACGCAGCGTACGCAACGGGTCAATGCCTTCCCTGGGCGGGCGAACCGTGTCGTCGCCAAAACGGATGTATGTCGGGTGCCAGGTGTGGGAGGCCCCCATGGCCTGCAATTGCTCGGCGGCCATGTCGAGGGCTTCCCGGGTGGTCATGCCGACTTTGATCTGGCTGGCAATCGCCGCCAGGGCGCGGATGGTTTTTTCACGCGCGGCGAGCATGCCGTCCAGCGAGTACCGCGGGCCGACTTTTTCCCAGGTTTCATCCAGCCCATTGAGCAGCGTGTCGGCGCTCGACTGGCCACTGGGTACAAACGCTTCGGCGATAAAACGGTGGCTCGGCACGCCCGCTTCCAGGCAATCGGCACGCGCCTGGCTGATCATGTCGCCATTACCGCAGGCATACACCTGAGCCGCCTGCCACCGGTGCCCATGGCTCAGCGCCACTTCCTGCACCCTACCCTGCGCTGCCAATACCGGGTGCCAGTGAAAACGCGGGTGGTCGATGACCGCCTGGTCCAGGAATTCACGGTCGTAAAAGTCTGCAGGTTGCGCGCCACCCCAGTAAAACGTCACCTCCACATCACGCTTCAACGCGGTCAGCAGGATCGGCTTGATCCCCGCATAGCCGGTGCCCGTAGCGAACAGGATGACAGGCGCAGCGTCATCGTCCTGCCAGGTGCAGGCACCAAAAGGCCCTTCCAGTTGCAACAGGTCGCCGGCGTCAAGGCTGCCCAGGAGCGCCTCGGAGAAGAGCCCGCCGTTCACCCGGCGAATCTGAAATATCAGGCGCCCATCGCCGTCGGCCGGCAGGTTGGCGATCGAGAAGCAACGCGAGTCGCCACCGACCAGGCGGAACTTGAGGTACTGGCCCGGCCGCACAGCCAATGGCATGTCCGGCATCACCACCAACTCAATGATGTCGGGGCTGAGTGCGCGTTTGCTCAGCACTGTCGCCTCGACCACCAGCGCGGGCGTGTCCAGTGACCAACCGGGGATTTCCAGGCGCATGTCGGCGCAAGCGTGGCTTTGGCACAGCAGCATTTCATTGGCCGCCAGGGGATAGGATGGCGCGGGTGCGCCCGGCGCCAGGCGCTTGGCCCGGTATTCTCCCTGGGTGACCACCACCTTGCAGGAGCCACACGCCCCGCGACGGCAGGAGAACGGCACGGGCAAGCCGCTGGCGAGCATCGCATCCAGCAACAGTTCATCACCGGCCTCAAAGGTGGTGCCCGAGGGAGAGAGTTCGATTACATGGCGTGCGTTCATAAAGACCTCGGGGGTGAGTGAGGCCTGATTGTTGCGCTAGACTGGGCCCATTAGAACCTCCAGTTTTGGATACTTCAGATGGTCCAGATGCGAAAATGGCGCCCGCTGCTCAAGCTTGACGAAGGCGCACCCCAGGCAACCTATCGCAAGATTACCGAAGGCCTGGTGGCCGCGATTATCGAGGGGCGGCTGCCGCCTGGCAGCCTGTTGCCGGGCACGCGGGAAATGGCGCAGTTGCTCGACGTCAACCGCAAGACGGTAATCCTGGCTTATGAGGAGGCCCTGACCAAAGGTTGGCTGATCAGCGAGCCGCGACGCGGCACGTTCGTTAATACACAACTGGCCGCCAAGCCTGCGCCTAACCCCGCGCAGCAGTCCTTTGCACCGCGCATCCTTGAGCAAACCGTCGTCCCGTATTTCACCCAGAACGCCCAGGCGATCGCCCTGCACCATCGGCATGACGCGCTGTTTTTCGACAACGGTGCCTGCGACCACCGCCTATTGCCGCAAGCCGTGCTGCATCGCTACTACCGCAATGCCCTGCGCAACAGCTTTGCTTCCAACACCGTGCGCTACGGCAGTGAAGGCACCGGGTATGAGTTGCGCTGCGCCTTGGCCGAGATGCTGCGCAACAATCGCGGGCTGACCGTCAGCGCCGAGAATATCTGCCTCACGCCCGGCACTCAGGTGTCGCTGTACCTGACGGCCAGCCTGCTGATCAAACCCGGTGATGTGGTGTTGGTGGAGCGTCTGAGTTACCCACCGGCGTGGGAAATTTTCCGCAAGCTCGGCGCGCAATTGATCACTGTCGATATGGACGATGAAGGCTGTCGCACGGACCACGTCGAGCAGTTATGCCACGCACATAATATAAGGATGATTTACCTCACGCCGCACCACCAGTTCCCCACTACGGTGAGCCTGCATGCGGCCCGTCGGCAACACTTGCTGGCGTTGGCGGCTCGGCACAACTTCTGCGTGATCGAAGAGGACTACGACCACGAATATCACTTCAACGGGCGGCCCTATTTACCGTTGGCCAGTGATAACACGCAACGCCATGTGATCTATGTCGGCTCGTTATCCAAAGCGTTGGGGTCGACGTTTCGTTGCAGTTATGTGGTGGCTCCTGCCAGCGTGATTGAGGTGCTGCAGAACAGTGCAGCGTTGGTGGTAGGCGACACCGACGCGGTTGCACAAAAAATGCTCGCGGACCTGATCAATCAAGGGGAATTGAAGAAGCACCTGCGCCGTGTTTCGAAAGAATACCTGGCGCGTAAAGAGGTGCTGCAGAGCTGTTTGCACAGCGCATTCGGCGATCGAATCCAGGTGCGAGAGCCAGAAGGCGGCCTGGCCCTGTGGGTTCGCTTCCAGGATGAAACAGATATTGATCAGTTGCTCGCCGCCGCCCAAGGCCAGGGCGTGGTGGTGCGCAGTGCGCGTCAGTTTTCACCGCTGAATGTGCCGGAAAATGCCCTGCGCCTGGGGTTTGCCTCCCTTGATCGGGATGAGATCCGGGAGGCCACACTGCGTTTGGCACGGGTGATGAGCGGGCGTTGAGCACTCACACACATCGATAAAGCTAGAGCGCGCGATGGCCGCTGCTTTGAAGCCGGGCCAGGTCAGGGAACTCCAGCAACAGTGCCCGATTGCCCCGACCGATATGCTCCATCACCGCCAGCGTGATGAACTCACGCACCATCCCGCTGGAGACGTAATACATCGCCCAAGCCTGCTCAGGCGTGCAGTTGCCGATCTGCTCCTCGATGTCCTTGTACGCTTGGTACTCATCCGACTTCAGAAAGTACGGGTTAGCCGCCTGGCGCATGATGTTTCTCCTTCCCTGGAACCCCAGCGACCACCCGTACCCTGTTTATTGAGCAATGCCTTGCTGTCGGGAAGTGCCTATGTGCCGCTCTTGACCTTGGTCCACACACGCGTACGAATTCGCTCCAACTTCAGTGGCAACGGCTCAAGTGGAACCAGCGTCGCAATCGTCTCCCTGGAAGGATAAATCCAGGGGTTGTCACGCAGCTTCTGTTCTACAAACTCGGCCGCATCCTTGTTGGCGTTAGGGTAAAGCGTATGGTTCGAACTCTTGGCAATCACGTGCGGGTCAAGCATGTAGTTGATAAACGCCAACCCTTGCTTTGCGTGGGGCGCGTCTTTGAGCAGTACAAAGTTTTCCGACCACACCAACCCGCCCTCACGAGGCAAGCTGTAGGCAATTTTGCGCCCGGTATTGTTTTTCTCATTGATCGCCTGGGCCGTCAGCGCCCCGCTCGCCCACCCCACGACGACACAGATGTTGCCATCGGCAAAGTCGGCATCCGTTCGAGAGGAATCGAAGTAGAGGACGTAAGGGCGGATCTTCAACAGAAGCGCCTGAGCCTTCTGGTAATCCTCAGGGTTCTGACTGTTGCTCGGCAGCCCGAGGTAATGCAAAGCGATGGAAATGATCTCACTTGGGGAGTCGAGCATTGCCACACCACACGACTTCAGCTTGCTGATGTTTTCTTCTTTGAAGATTAAGTCCCAGCTGTCTACCGGAGCGTTATCACCCAGCGCCGCTTTGACTTTATCCACGTCATAACCAATGCCGGTGGTGCCCCACAAGTAAGGCACGGCGTAGCGGTTACCGGGATCATTAGCCGCAAGCAGGGCCAGCATTTGCGGATCGATATGCGCGAAATTACTGAGTTGGCTGCGGTCCAGCGGGGCCAGGACGCCCGCCTGGATCAGGCTTGGCAAAACATTGGAGGTGGCGACGACAACGTCATAACCGGTACGCCCCGCCATCACCTTGCTCTGCATGATCTCGGCACTGTCGAACGCATCCAGGTGCATCTTGGTACCGGTTTTTTGCTCAAATTCCTTGGGGGTTTCTGGCGCAATCAACCCAAACCAGTTGTACAGATTCACCCGCGGTTCGACCGCCGCTGCCGGCGCGCTTGCACCCATACAAACAAGCGAGGCCAAAAAAATGGCTCGCAAATGTGATTGACTCATATGACTATCCTTGTCAAAACGACAGCCTTCATGGCCATCATCCAATGGGTGGTGAATATACCCGGCATGATCGAATAGTAAATACCTACAAGTACTTAGCTAAGACCTACGAATACCTAACCCTAAAGGGGTAGAACATGTCGCTCGACCTTCATAACCTGGCCTGGCACCGATCGGCCGGCAAGCTGATCATGGAGCTGAACCGCCCAGCCTTCTGGAGTTCACTGGTTCGTGTATTAAAAGAATATGTGCAGATCGATAACTGGGTGGTATTGGTCTTCAGCGATCAACAGGTCAACGTTATCTGCGTGACCGAGGTAGCCGATGCGCAGGAAGTGGATGCGCTGACTGAACGCTATGTAAAAGGGCTTTATTTACTCGACCCGTTTTACATTGCCAACCGTGAAAACCCGCAGAGTGGTTTTTTCCATTTGTCGGACATCGCACCGGAACACTTTCTGACCACCGAGTATTACCATCAGTATTTCGCTCAGTACGTCTCGGTGGACGAGGTGCAACACAACGTCCAACTCGACGCCGACAGAACGCTATGCATTTCATTTGGCAGTAACGTTCGGTTCAGCCCGGAGCAGGTCACCACACTGGATATCATCAAGCCATGGGTCATGGCGTTGATGCACCAACGCATGTGTTTTGAGAATGACCTGGAAAAAAACCTCAGCGAACCACCGTCCTGGTCTGAAGCGATTGTTCAGTTGGGCACGCAGATAACGACGCGCGAAAAGGACGTACTCAAATTGCTGCTGAGCGGTTTCTCCAACAAAGAAATAGCGGGCAAACTGTTCCTGTCCATAGAAACGGTAAAGGTGCACCGCCGTAACATTTACAACAAGTTGAACATCAAGTCACAGTCCGAACTGTTTGCACATTTCTTCATGCCAAAACAGGACACTCACGCGCTGGCTTAGCCCGCTGCGCCCAGAAATGGCAGCGCCAGGTACAACTTGATCACCACCGCGTTGGTGATATCGATGAAAAACGCGCCCACCATCGGCACGACCAGAAATGCAATCTGCGAAGGGCCAAAGCGTTGAGTCACCGCCTGCATATTGGCGATGGCGGTGGGCGTGGCGCCCAGCCCGAAACCGCAGTGCCCCGCCGCCAGCACCGCAGCATCGTAGTTGCTGCCCATGACCCGAAACGTCACGAAAATCGCGAACAGGGCCATCAGTAAAGCCTGTGCAGCCAACAGGATGACAATCGGCATGGCCAATGCCGCCAAGTCCCAGAGTTTGAGCGACATCAGGGCAATCGCCAGGAATAACGACAAGCTGACATTACCCAGCAGCGACACCTCGCGCTCAAACACCTGGTGCCAGCCCAGCGCCGACAAGCCGTTGCGCAACACCACCCCGATAAACAGAACACACACAAAAGTCGGTAATTCGAAGGCCGAGCCTTGAATCAAGCCACTCAGGAACGTCCCCACCTGCAGGCTGATCGCAAGCAGCGCCAACGTTTCGATAAATGAGAACGAGGTGATTGTGCGCTCCTGGTCGGGCTGCTCAAAGCCCTTCGACTGGCGCGGTTGCGCGTGCTCAACGCCCGGCACCTGGACACGCTTGATGAGCAAGCGCGCCACCGGGCCACCAATCAAACCACCCAGCACCAAGCCAAAGGTTGCTGAAGCAATGGCCAGCTCAGACGCGGACGCAACGCCATACTTCTCGCTGAACACCGCGCCCCATGCGGCGCCTGTGCCATGCCCTCCCGACAAAGTGACAGAACCCGCCAGCAGGCCCATCAATGGGTCGAGCCCCAGCGCCTTGGCCAGGGCGATACCCATGGCGTTTTGCACCACCAGCAAGGCTGTCACGACCAGCAGAAACACACCTAATACGCGCCCGCCTTTCTTAAGGCTGGCAAAGTCGGCATTCAGGCCAATGGTGGCGAAAAACGCCAACATTAATGGGGCTTGCAATGAAGCGTCGAAACGAACCTCAACCCCCGCGATTGCGCGCAGCGTCACAAGCAACGCGGCAACCAATAAACCACCGGCGACCGGCTCCGGAATGCTGTAAACGCGTAAAAAGCCAATTCGAGCCACCAACCAACGGCCCAGCAACAGCACCAGGGAGGCGGCGACGAGGGTTGAATAGAAATCGAGCTGAAGCATCTGGGCAGTTCTCTGAAGTGAACAAGCAGAAAGGGATGGCCAGAGTAGAGACAGCTGAACAGGTACACACCCACCCGACTGTAAGTACAGACTATTCCTACCCACCTCACAACAAACCCTGCATGCCTGGATGCTTCGCCAGATAAAAGCAGCACAAACAAAAACGCCGATCATTGCTGATCGGCGTTTTCGTTAAATATGGAGCGGGAAACGAGACTCGAACTCGCGACCCCGACCTTGGCAAGGTCGTGCTCTACCAACTGAGCTATTCCCGCATATGGCGTCCCCTAGGGGACTCGAACCCCTGTTACCGCCGTGAAAGGGCGGTGTCCTAGGCCACTAGACGAAGGGGACAAAACCTTCTGTACAACCGATCAGCGCTGAGAACTGATCAATTCAAGGACGGTGTGGCCAGACCTTGAACCTGTAAATTGGTGGAGCTAAACGGGATCGAACCGTTGACCTCTTGCATGCCATGCAAGCGCTCTCCCAGCTGAGCTATAGCCCCTCATCGGTGAGGACGGGGCGAATCTTAATGGCGGTTTGGAAGTGTGTCAAATTTATTTTCAACATTTTCCAAAGTTTTTTGCCGGGATAACAATCACTTACCGGCGAAACCCCGGAAAACCGGGGTTTCGTCGTTTCAACAGCTCATTCAGGCAATCGCGCCCAGCAGCTTTTCCCACTCTTTGTTTTCTTTCTTCGACACACCCCCAAGCAAATCAAGGGCTTGGCGCAGACGGAAACGCGTCAGGTCCGGGCCGAGAATTTCCATCGCATCAAGCACAGATACCGAACTCGCCTGTCCGGTGATTGCGGCAAACATCAATGGCATGGCATCGCGCAATTTCAGTTCCAGCGACTCAACCACCGCCTGGATCGTCGCGGTAATCGCATCCTTCTCCCACTGACGCAGGCTTTCGAGCTTCCACAGGATCAACTGCATCAACTGGCGAACCTGGTCGCCCGAGAGCTTCTTGGACTCGAATAGCTTGGCATCCGGGTTCACGCCACCGGCAAAGAAGAAGCTGGCCAAAGGGGCGACCTGGCTGAATGTCTCCACCCTGCCCTGCACCAGCGGTGCGATCTTCATCATGTACTCGGGGTTCAACGCCCACTGCTGCAGGCGTGTGGCGAACTCGTCCACCGGCAGATCACGCAGCCACTGGCCGTTGAGCCACGACAGTTTCTCGATGTCGAAAATCGGCCCGCCGAGGGAGACGCGGGACAGGTCGAAGTGATCGACCATTTCCTGCAGCGAGAACTTCTCGCGCTCATCCGGCATCGACCAGCCCATGCGGCCCAGGTAGTTGAGCATCGCTTCCGGCATGAAGCCCATGCGCTCGTAGAACGTCACCGAGGTCGGGTTCTTGCGCTTGGACAGCTTGCTCTTGTCCGGGTTACGCAGCAGCGGCATGTAGCACAGTTGCGGTTGTTCCCAGCCAAAGTACTCATACAGCAGGATCAGTTTCGGCGCCGACGGCAGCCACTCTTCGCCACGCAGCACGTGGGTGATGCCCATCAGGTGGTCGTCGACCACGTTGGCGAGGAAGTACGTCGGCAAGCCGTCGGTCTTCATCAGCACCTGCATGTCCATGCGGTCCCACGGGATCTCGACGTCGCCGCGCAGCATGTCCGGCACCACACACACGCCTTCGCTCGGCACTTTCATGCGGATAACGTGAGGCTCGCCGGCCGCCAGGCGCTGGGCCACTTCTTCTTTCGACAGCAGCAGCGCGCGGCCGTCATAACGCGGGGTTTCGCCCTTGGCCTGTTGCTCGGCGCGCATCTGGTCCAGCTCTTCGGCGGTGCAGAAGCACGGGAAGGCGTGGCCCATGTCGACCAACTGCTGGGTGTACTTTTTGTAGATGTCGCTGCGCTCGCTCTGGCGATACGGGCCGTGCGGGCCACCGACGTCCGGGCCTTCCGCCCAGGTAATGCCCAACCAGCGCAAGGCATCGAAAATCTGTTGTTCCGACTCACGGGTCGAACGCACTTGGTCGGTATCTTCGATCCGCAGGATGAATTCACCGCCGTGCTGCTTGGCAAAGCAGTAGTTGAACAAGGCGATGTAGGCAGTGCCGACGTGGGGATCCCCAGTAGGCGATGGCGCAATGCGCGTGCGGACGGTGGTCATGGCAGGTCTCGAATGGGCGATAAAACTGAAAATTGAAACAAGGGGGGAATGGTAACAGCCACAGGTGGTTGGGCTCCAGCTTGGGCGAGCCTGCCAGACCGAGTTGCCTGCATTCGCGAGCAAGCCCGCTCCCACATTCGACCGCATTCTCATGTTGGAAATCGGTCAA
>NZ_JBARTQ010000033.1:0-22562 GCF_049645325.1 Pseudomonas sp.
ATTCACGTGCTGCAAGGTGAGCGTAAGCAAGCGACTCAGAACAAGTCCCTGGGCAAGTTCGACCTGGCTGAGATTCCACCAGCACCACGTGGTGTGCCACAAATCGAAGTGACCTTCGACATCGACGCCAACGGCATCCTGCACGTCGGCGCGAAAGACAAGGCAACTGGCAAAGAGCAGAAGATCACCATCAAGGCCAACTCCGGTCTGTCTGATGAAGAAATTCAACAGATGATTCGTGATGCTGAAGCCAACGCTGACGCGGATGCCAAGTTTGCAGAGCTGGCCGGCGCCCGTAACCAAGGCGACGCACTGGTTCACTCGACGCGCAAAATGGTCTCCGAAGCGGGCGACAAAGTGACTGCTGAAGAGAAAACCGCGATCGAAGCGGCTGTGGTTGCCCTGGAAGCCGCCATCAAAGGCGACGACAAGGCTGCCATCGACGCCAAGGTTGAGGAGCTGTCGAAAGTCTCCGCGCCGGTTGCACAGAAAATGTACGCCGAGCAAGGCCAGCCTGCTGAAGGCGCTGCGCAACACGCAGAACCTGAAGCCAAGCATGACGACGTTGTCGATGCCGAGTTCGAAGAAGTCAAAGACCAGAAGTAAGTTGGTCGCCCGGTTGACCGCTATCAAGCGGTGACTGGTAGGATGTCGCCGCGCGGGAGCTTGCTCCCGCGTTGGCGTGTCTGGGGTATGCGAATTTTTACAACATGCGACAGCGTTCGGATGTTGGCGGTGTGATCGGGAATGCTCCTGCTTTCCGAGCGACAGTCACCGCGTTTTTGGCCGGGTCCCTGGCTAAAAGCAGTAAAGACCAGGATCGTTGAATTGACGTGAGTTGGGTCCGGGCCTGTATTGGGGCTCAACGAGTTTGGCAAGGCTCAGGAGGGTCTGGCCGAACGTCCTTAAGAGTGCAAAGACTTATGGCAAAGCGTGACTATTACGAAGTATTGGGTGTGGAGCGCAGTTCCAGCGAAGCGGACCTGAAAAAGGCCTACCGTCGCCTGGCGATGAAGCACCACCCGGACCGTAATCCGGATAGCAAAGAATCCGAAGAGATGTTCAAGGAGGCCAACGAGGCCTACGAATGTTTGTCTGATCCCAACAAGCGCGCGGCCTACGACCAGTATGGCCATGCCGGTGTCGACCCGAGCATGGGCGGCGGCGGTGCCGGTTTTGGTGGTCAGAACTTCTCCGACATTTTCGGTGACGTATTCAGCGACTTTTTCGGCGGTGGTCGTGGCGGCCAGCGTGGCGGCGCCCAGCGTGGCAGCGACCTGCGCTACACGCTGGAATTGAACCTGGAAGAAGCCGTGCGCGGCACCAGCGTCAATATCCGCGTGCCGACGCTGGTCAACTGCAAGCCGTGTGATGGCTCGGGCGCCAAGAAAGGCTCCTCGCCGATCACGTGCCCGACCTGTGGCGGTATCGGTCAGGTGCGCATGCAGCAGGGCTTCTTCTCGGTGCAGCAGACCTGCCCGCGCTGCCATGGCCAAGGCAAGATCATTTCCGATCCGTGCGACTCCTGTCACGGCGAAGGCCGCGTCGAAGAGTACAAGACCCTGTCGGTGAAAGTGCCTGCGGGTGTGGACACGGGTGATCGTATTCGCCTGTCGGGCGAAGGCGAGGCGGGCACTCAAGGTGGGCCTACCGGCGACCTGTACGTGGTGATCAATGTGCGCGAGCACTCGATCTTCCAGCGCGACGGCAAGCACCTGTTCTGTGAAGTGCCGATCAGTTTTGTTGATGCTGCACTGGGTGGCGAGCTGGAGATTCCGACGCTGGACGGTCGGGTCAAGCTCAAGATTCCGGAAGGCACGCAGACCGGCAAGCAGTTCCGTATCCGTGGCAAAGGCGTTGCGCCGGTGCGCGGTGGCGGGGCGGGTGACTTGATGTGCCGTGTGGCGGTGGAAACACCGGTCAACCTGGGTCGCCGTCAGCGCGAACTGCTCGAAGAGTTCCGCAGCTCGCTGGAAGGTGATGACTCCCACTCGCCGAAAACCGCTGGGTTTTTCGACGGCGTGAAGCGCTTCTTCGGCGACCTGTAAGGAGTGAGTATGCGACGTATAGCCGTTATGGGCGCTGCAGGGCGCATGGGCAAGACGTTGGTCGAGGCGGTGCAGCAGCGTTCGCCTGCCTCTGGGCTGACCGCGGCGATCGTTCGCCCGGGCAGCACGTTGATCGGCGCGGACGCCGGTGAGTTGGCCTCATTGGGTCGCATCGGTGTGTCGCTGTCGGGCAACCTGGAGCAGGTGGCCGACGAGTTTGACGTGCTGATCGATTTCACCCTGCCGGACGTGATGCTGAAAAACCTGGCGTTCTGCCGAAAGGCGGGCAAGGCTATGGTGATCGGTACCACGGGCTTGAGTGCAGAGCAGAAACAGTTGCTGGTGGAGGCGGGCAAGGATATTCCTGTCGTCTTCGCGGCCAACTTCAGCGTGGGTGTGAACCTGTCGCTCAAGCTGCTGGACCTGGCAGCGCGCGTGCTCGGTGATGAGGCGGATATCGAGATTATCGAAACCCATCATCGCCACAAGATCGATGCGCCGTCGGGCACTGCATTGCGCATGGGTGAGGCGATTGCCGATGCGCTGGGGCGTGACCTGTCGAAAGTGGCCGTGTACGGTCGCGAAGGGCATACCGGCGAGCGGGCGCGTGACACCATCGGCTTTGCGACCGTGCGCGGTGGTGATGTGGTCGGTGATCACACGGTGCTGTTCGCCACTGAGGGCGAGCGCCTGGAGATCACCCATAAGGCATCCAGCCGCATGACGTTCGCCAAGGGTGCGGTGCGCGCCGCGCTTTGGTTGGAAGGTCGCGAGCCTGGTCTGTATGACATGCGCGATGTGTTGGATCTGCACTAATCAGTCGTTAAAACGGGGGCTAACGCTTATGCTTTGGCCCCGCTTTTACCCGCTAGGCGACGTCCTGTCGCATTCTCCTGCCTTTTAGGCTCATTAGCGGTGGACCAAAAAAGCCTTTTTCTGTAAGCTACAGCTTTAGTGTGTTCACTAAAAGCGCGCAGAATAATTCAGTGAATAAGCGGAGTGACGTGTCCATACGTCACTCCGCTTTTTTACACCTGCGATCGCCCTTTCAGGCTTTATTTACGGGAGGTCTTCTTGACTAAGCCAGCCATACTCGCCCTTGCTGATGGCAGCATTTTTCGCGGCGAAGCCATTGGAGCCGACGGTCAAACCGTTGGAGAGGTAGTGTTTAACACTGCCATGACCGGCTATCAGGAAATCCTTACCGATCCTTCCTACGCCCAACAGATCGTTACCCTGACCTATCCGCACATCGGCAACACCGGTACTACACCGGAAGACGTCGAGTCTGATCGTGTCTGGTCGGCCGGTCTGGTGATTCGTGACCTGCCACTGGTTGCGAGCAACTGGCGTAACACGATGTCGCTGTCCGATTACCTGAAAGCTAACAATGTTGTGGCGATCGCCGGGATCGATACGCGCCGCCTGACACGCATCCTGCGTGAAAAAGGCTCGCAGAACGGCTGCATCATGGCCGGTGACAATATTTCCGAAGAGGCGGCAATCGCCGCAGCGCAAGGCTTCCCTGGCCTGAAAGGCATGGACCTGGCAAAGGTTGTCAGCACCAAAGAGCAGTACGAGTGGCGCTCCACTGTCTGGGACTTGAAGACCGACAGCCACGCAACCATCGAAGCCGCCGACCTGCAATACCATGTCGTGGCCTACGACTACGGCATCAAGTACAACATCCTGCGCATGCTGGTCGAGCGCGGTTGCCGCGTGACCGTGGTGCCGGCGCAAACGCCTGCAAGCGATGTACTCGCCCTGCAACCGGACGGTGTGTTCCTGTCCAATGGCCCGGGTGACCCTGAGCCTTGCGACTACGCTATCCAGGCCATCAAGGAAGTGCTGGACACCGAGATCCCGGTATTCGGTATCTGCCTCGGCCACCAGTTGCTGGCCCTGGCCTCCGGCGCCAAGACCCTGAAAATGGGCCACGGCCACCACGGTGCCAACCACCCGGTGCAGGACCTGGATTCCGGCGTTGTGATGATCACCAGCCAGAACCACGGTTTTGCGGTGGATGAAGCGACCTTGCCGGCTAACGTCCGCGCCATTCACAAGTCGCTGTTCGACGGTTCCCTGCAAGGCATCGAGCGCACCGACAAGAGCGCGTTCAGCTTCCAGGGCCACCCTGAAGCCAGCCCGGGCCCGAACGACGTAGCGCCGCTGTTCGACCGTTTCATCAATGAGATGGCCAAGCGACGCTGACTGACTGGCCTGCGGGCGGCCCCGAACCTCAGTGGCCCCCGCAGGCTCTTCAAGATTGTTCAAGACGGCTTGCCGACTGACCTGCGGATTTGAGTGACAAACCCATGCCAAAACGTACAGACATAAAAAGCATCCTGATTCTCGGCGCTGGCCCGATCGTGATCGGCCAGGCCTGCGAATTCGACTACTCCGGCGCCCAGGCCTGCAAAGCCCTGCGCGAGGAGGGTTACCGCGTCATTCTGGTGAACTCCAACCCAGCCACCATCATGACCGACCCGGACATGGCCGACGCCACCTACATCGAGCCGATCAAGTGGCAGACCGTTGCCAAGATCATCGAGAAAGAGCGTCCGGACGCGCTGCTGCCAACCATGGGCGGCCAGACCGCCCTGAACTGCGCTCTGGACCTGGAGCGCGAAGGCGTCCTGGAAAAGTTCGGCGTAGAGATGATCGGCGCCAATGCCGACACCATCGACAAGGCTGAAGACCGTTCGCGTTTCGACAAGGCCATGAAGTCCATCGGCCTTGACTGCCCGCGTTCCGGTATCGCCCACACCATGGAAGAGGCCAATGTGGTGCTCGAGAAGCTGGGCTTCCCGTGCATCATTCGCCCGTCCTTCACCATGGGTGGCACCGGTGGCGGTATCGCTTACAACCGTGAAGAGTTCGAAGAAATCTGCGCTCGCGGCCTGGACCTGTCGCCGACCAAAGAGCTGCTGATCGACGAATCCCTGATCGGCTGGAAAGAATATGAGATGGAGGTTGTCCGCGATAAGAAGGACAACTGCATCATCGTCTGCTCCATCGAAAACTTTGACCCAATGGGCGTGCACACCGGTGACTCGATCACTGTTGCGCCAGCACAGACCCTGACGGACAAGGAATACCAGATCATGCGTAACGCCTCGTTGGCGGTACTGCGTGAGATCGGCGTTGAAACCGGCGGTTCCAACGTTCAGTTCGGTATTTGCCCGGACACCGGCCGTATGGTCGTGATCGAGATGAACCCGCGTGTATCGCGTTCTTCGGCGCTGGCATCGAAAGCGACCGGCTTCCCGATTGCGCGCATCGCCGCCAAGCTGGCGATCGGTTACACCCTTGACGAGCTGCAGAACGAAATCACTGGCGGCGCAATGCCGGCGTCCTTCGAACCGTCGATCGACTACGTCGTGACCAAGCTGCCACGTTTTGCTTTCGAGAAGTTCCCGAAAGCCGACGCTCGCCTGACCACTCAGATGAAGTCGGTCGGTGAAGTCATGGCCATCGGCCGGACCTTCCAGGAATCCCTGCAGAAAGCCCTGCGTGGTCTGGAAGTGGGCGTTTGCGGTCTGGACGAGAAGCTCGACCTGAGCAACCCGGAAAGCATGAGCGTGCTCAAGCGCGAGCTGACCGTGCCGGGCGCCGAGCGCATCTGGTACGTGGCCGATGCTTTCCGCGCCGGCATGACCGTCGAAGACATTTTCGGCATGAACATGATCGACCCGTGGTTCCTGGTGCAGATCGAAGACCTGATCAAGGAAGAAGAGAAGGTCAAGACCCTCGGCCTGTCCTCTATCGACCGCGACCTGATGTTCCGCCTCAAGCGTAAAGGCTTCTCCGACATGCGCCTGGCCAAGCTGCTGGGTGTCACCGAGAAGAACCTGCGCACGCACCGCCACAAGCTGGATATCTTCCCGGTCTACAAGCGCGTTGACACCTGCGCCGCCGAGTTCGCAACCGACACCGCGTATATGTACTCCACCTACGAGGAAGAGTGCGAAGCCGCGCCGTCGAACCGCGACAAGATCATTATCCTGGGCGGCGGTCCGAACCGTATCGGCCAGGGCATCGAGTTCGACTACTGCTGCGTACACGCCGCCCTCGCCCTGCGCGAAGACGGGTACGAGACCATCATGGTCAACTGCAACCCGGAAACTGTTTCCACTGATTACGACACTTCCGACCGTCTGTACTTCGAGCCGGTAACCCTGGAAGACGTGCTGGAAATCTGCCGCGTCGAGAAGCCAAAAGGCGTGATCGTCCAGTACGGCGGCCAAACCCCGTTGAAACTGGCTCGCGCACTCGAGGCCGCTGGCGTGCCGATCATCGGCACCAGCCCTGATGCTATCGACCGCGCTGAAGACCGTGAGCGCTTCCAGCAAATGGTTGAACGCCTGAACCTGCGTCAGCCGCCGAACGCCACTGTGCGCAGCGAAGACGAAGCTATCCGCGCAGCCAGCAAGATCGGCTACCCGCTGGTGGTGCGTCCGTCCTACGTACTCGGCGGTCGGGCGATGGAAATCGTCTACGAAGAAGACGAGCTCAAGCGCTACCTGCGTGACGCGGTGAAAGTGTCCAACGACAGCCCGGTGCTGCTCGACCACTTCCTCAACTGCGCTATCGAAATGGATGTTGACGCTGTCTGCGACGGTACCGATGTAGTGATCGGCGCAATCATGCAGCACATCGAACAAGCGGGCGTTCACTCCGGTGACTCCGCCTGCTCGCTGCCGCCGTATTCGCTGCCTGCACACATCCAGGACGAGATGCGCGAACAGGTCAAGAAAATGGCCCTGGAACTGGGCGTTGTCGGCCTGATGAACGTACAGTTGGCGCTGCAAGGCGAAGACATCTACGTCATCGAAGTCAACCCACGCGCTTCGCGTACCGTGCCATTTGTTTCCAAGTGCATCGGTGTCTCCCTGGCCATGATCGCTGCCCGCGTGATGGCCGGTAAGACCCTGAAGGAAATCGGCTTCACCAAGGAAATCATTCCGAACTTCTACAGCGTGAAAGAGGCGGTGTTCCCCTTCGCCAAATTCCCTGGCGTGGACCCGATCCTGGGCCCAGAGATGAAGTCCACCGGTGAAGTGATGGGCGTGGGCGATACCTTCGGTGAAGCCTTTGCCAAAGCCCAGATGGGTGCCAGCGAAGTGCTGCCGACCGGCGGTACCGCGTTTATCAGTGTGCGTGACGATGACAAGCCGCTAGTTGCAGGCGTGGCCCGTGATCTGATCAACTTGGGCTTCGAAGTCGTGGCCACCGCCGGGACCGCCAAGCTGATCGAAGCTGCCGGCCTGAAAGTGCGTCGCGTGAACAAGGTGACGGAAGGCCGTCCGCACGTGGTCGATATGATCAAGAATGACGAAGTCACCCTGATCATCAACACCACCGAAGGTCGCCAGTCGATCGCGGACTCTTACTCCATCCGTCGAAACGCCTTGCAGCACAAGATTTACTGCACCACTACCATTGCTGCTGGCGAAGCCATCTGTGAAGCGCTCAAGTTCGGTCCGGAAAAGACCGTGCGTCGCTTGCAGGATCTACACGCAGGATTGAAGGCATGACCAAATACCCAATGACTGTCCAGGGCGCCAAAGCCCTGGAAGAGGAACACGCCCATCTGACCAAGGTCGTCCGTCCAAAGCTGAGCCAGGACATCGGTACGGCCCGCGAGCTGGGTGACTTGAAGGAAAACGCCGAATACCACGCTGCTCGCGAACAGCAGGGCATGGTCGAGGCGCGGATCCGCGATATCGAAGGTCGTATGCAGAATGCGGTGATCATCGACGTCACGACCATTCCGAAGACCGGCAAAGTGATTTTCGGTACCACCGTGGAAATCGCCAACGTCGAGACTGACGAGCGCGTTGTTTACCACATCGTGGGCGAAGACGAAGCTGACTTCAAACTCGGCAAGATCTCTGTCGGTTCACCGCTTGCCCGTGCCCTGATTGCCAAGGAAGAGGGTGATGTAGTGGCCGTGAAGACGCCGAGTGGCGTGATCGAGTACGAGATTGTTGAAGTTCGTCACATCTGAAAGGCGGCGCCCGCTTCGTGCGGGCGCCATGCTATGGCAGCTCTCCCAGATGCTTTGGGTCGGCGGCCTGTGGTTGTTGCACATCGGTGTGTTACCGGCGCTGGGTCTTATTGGCCTGGCGCCGTTGCTGATCGATGAGCTCGATGGATTACTGAGCGCGTTGCTGGTGGGTTTTGCGGCGGCGTGCGTAACGCTCCAGGTGCTGGTGCTGATCAAGGCCGAAGGCGTGGGGAGTTTGTGGCGGGATATTCGCGGCCAACTGCTGTTGATGGCGCTGTATGCATGCGCAATGTTTTGCGTGGTGCATGTGTGGCTGCCGGAAGCGTTGCGCTGGCAGCTATTCAGCTATCTTGTGCTAGGGTTCTCCGGCTTGGTGCTGGTGATACAGCCAGCGCCCGGATGGAGTGGCAGGGCGCGCGAAGCACGCCCGTGACCCTTGCAATCATTTGAAAGCTATCATTTGAAGCGGTGAACGTTCGACAGTTGCTTGTTGACGCTGAAGTTCTTGCGATACAGCAGCGCCATCTTGCCGATGACCTGAACCAGGTCCGCTTTGCCTACCTTGCACAGTTCTGCAATGGCAGCCAGGCGCGCCTCACGGTCGAGGATGTTGACCTTGATCTTGATCAGTTCGTGATCGTTCAGTGCGCGTTCAAATTCGGCTAACACACCTTCAGTCAAACCGTTGTCTGCCACAATCAGAACTGGTTTCAGATGGTGGCCAATGGATTTGTACTGTTTCTTCTGCTCTTGAGTGAGCGGCATAATCTGACCCCTGCGTCTGATCTTGTAAAAAGCGGCGGCCAGTTTACCCGAGCGAGTCCGGGACCGCCCAGTTAATCACGACCCGTTTTATTTTCGAGGTGGCCCGTGGCCCGTTCCAAAACTAGCCTTAAGTGGCTGCAAGAGCATTTCAACGATCCTTACGTCAAAAAGGCGCAGAAGGACGGGTACCGTTCGCGGGCCAGCTACAAGCTGCTGGAGATCCAGGACAAGGACAAGCTGATTCGTCCAGGCATGAGCGTTATTGACCTTGGCGCGGCCCCGGGTGGCTGGTCCCAGGTGACCAGTCGTCTGATTGGTGGGCAAGGTCGCTTGATCGCTTCCGACATCCTGGAGATGGACAGCATCCCCGATGTGACCTTTGTTCACGGGGATTTCACCCAGGACACCGTGCTCGCAGAGATCCTCGAGGCCGTGGGAAATTCTCAGGTAGACCTTGTGATTTCCGACATGGCCCCCAATATGAGTGGATTACCGGCCGTCGATATGCCGCGTGCCATGTTCCTCTGTGAGCTGGCGCTGGATCTGGCGGGTCGGGTATTACGTCCTGGTGGTGATTTCCTGGTGAAAGTCTTCCAGGGCGAAGGGTTTGACGAGTACCACAAGAACATTCGCAAGTTGTTCGACAAGGTACAGACGCGCAAGCCCGACTCTTCACGTGACCGATCACGCGAGCAATACCTGCTGTGCCGCGGCTTCCGCGGAGTGGAAGGCGCGGAGAGTGAAGAGCGTTTTTGAGGATTTCGAGGAGGGCGATAGGTTTTTTTATATCGCTTTCGTCACGAAGCTTTACGAATATTGTGTAGTCAAAGTTTCACAAAGGGTTACAGACGGCGCCTGCCAGAGTTGTAGGTAATGTAGTAAGTTAGGCCGGTGAATATCATGCGAAGCACGCGCCAGTAGCGGAGCTTGCTTCAGAGGGTAGTTAATTGAACGATATGGCAAAGAATCTGATCCTGTGGTTGATCATCGCGGCTGTCCTGGTGACGGTGATGAACAACTTCTCCAGCCCTAACGAGCCGCAGACCCTCAACTATTCCGACTTCATCCAGCAAGTTAAGGATGGCAAGGTCGAGCGCGTAGCGGTTGATGGCTACGTGATTACCGGCAAACGCAACGATGGCGACAGCTTCAAGACCATTCGTCCGGCCATTCAGGACAATGGTCTGATCGGCGACCTGGTCGATAATCACGTGGTTGTCGAGGGCAAGCAGCCTGAGCAGCAGAGCATCTGGACTCAGCTTTTGGTAGCGAGCTTCCCGATCCTGGTGATCATTGCCGTGTTCATGTTCTTCATGCGCCAGATGCAGGGCGGCGCGGGAGGCAAGGGCGGGCCGATGAGCTTCGGCAAGAGCAAGGCACGCCTGCTCTCCGAAGACCAGGTGAAAACTACCCTGGCTGACGTCGCAGGTTGCGACGAAGCCAAGGAAGAAGTGGGTGAGCTGGTCGAGTTTCTGCGTGATCCGGGCAAGTTCCAGCGCCTGGGCGGCCGTATCCCTCGTGGCGTGCTGATGGTTGGCCCTCCAGGTACCGGTAAAACCTTGCTGGCCAAGGCGATTGCCGGCGAAGCCAAGGTGCCGTTCTTCACCATTTCCGGTTCCGACTTTGTCGAAATGTTCGTCGGCGTCGGTGCCAGCCGTGTTCGCGATATGTTCGAACAGGCCAAGAAACACGCGCCGTGCATCATCTTCATCGATGAAATCGACGCCGTTGGCCGCCATCGTGGCGCCGGCATGGGTGGTGGTCATGATGAGCGCGAACAAACGCTCAACCAGTTGCTGGTAGAGATGGACGGTTTTGAAATGAATGACGGCATCATCGTCATTGCCGCCACCAACCGTCCGGACGTGCTGGACCCTGCTTTGCTGCGTCCGGGCCGTTTCGACCGCCAGGTTGTAGTTGGCTTGCCGGACATCCGCGGTCGCGAACAGATCTTGAAAGTGCACATGCGCAAAGTACCAATGGGTGACGACGTGGCTCCGGCCGTAATCGCTCGTGGTACCCCAGGCTTCTCCGGTGCTGACCTGGCCAACCTGGTGAACGAGGCTTCGCTGTTTGCAGCCCGTACCGGCAAGCGCATCGTTGAGATGAAAGAGTTCGAACTGGCGAAAGACAAGATCATGATGGGCGCTGAGCGCAAATCCATGGTCATGTCCGAGAAAGAGAAGCAGAACACCGCTTATCACGAAGCCGGTCACGCCATTGTGGGTCGCGTCGTGCCTGAGCATGATCCGGTCTACAAGGTGTCGATCATTCCTCGTGGTCGGGCGCTGGGTGTGACTATGTTCCTGCCGGAAGAGGATCGTTACAGCCTCTCCAAGCGTGCGCTGATCAGCCAGATCTGCTCGCTGTACGGCGGTCGGATTGCCGAAGAGATGACTTTAGGCTTTGACGGTGTGACCACCGGTGCCTCCAACGACATCATGCGTGCCAGCCAGATTGCGCGAAATATGGTGACCAAGTGGGGCTTGTCGGAAAAACTCGGTCCTTTGATGTATGCCGAGGAAGAAGGCGAAGTGTTCCTGGGGCGTGGCGGTGGCGGTCAAGCCGCGAGCTTCTCGGGTGAGACAGCCAAGCTGATCGACTCCGAAGTGCGCAGCATCATTGACCAGTGCTACGGCACGGCCAAGCAGATCCTGACCGACAACCGCGACAAGCTGGACGCGATGGCTGACGCGCTGATGAAGTACGAAACCATTGATGCCGATCAGATCGACGACATCATGGCGGGTCGCGCACCCCGTGAGCCTCGCGATTGGGAAGGTGGTTCAGGAACCTCGGGCACTCCGCCTGTCGTTCAGAACGAGCGCCCTGAAACCCCAATTGGCGGCCCGGCAGCTGACATCTAAGGTTTGAAATGACTTCTGTGTTGTCCTCCACCCGGTTGCCTTGCGGCAACCGGGTTCTTGATTTGTCCCATACGCATGTCATGGGCATTCTTAACGTTACCCCCGATTCCTTTTCTGACGGTGGCCGCTTCAGCCGGCTGGATGCGGCGCTGCGTCATGCCGAGGCGATGGTATTGGCGGGCGCGACCTTGATTGATGTCGGTGGTGAGTCGACCCGCCCCGGCGCTCGTGTTGTCTCTCCTCTGGAGGAGCTGGAGCGCGTTGCGCCGATAGTCGAGCTGATAGCTCGCGAACTGGATGTAATCATCTCCGTCGACACGTCGACCCCTGCCGTCATGCGCGAGACAGCGCGTCTCGGCGCGGGCTTGATCAATGATGTGCGCTCCCTTCAGCGTGACGGCGCCCTGGATGCCGCAGCGGCAACCGGTTTGCCGGTATGCCTGATGCATATGCTGGGAGAGCCCGGCAACATGCAGGACAGCCCGCACTACGACGATCTTGTTGGCGAAGTGAGTGGTTTCCTGGCTGGGCGGATCACTGAATGCGCCAAGGTGGGCATTGCTGCCGAAAAGATCATCCTTGACCCTGGGTTTGGCTTCGCCAAGACCCTGCAGCATAATTTAAGCCTGTTCAAGCATATGGAATCCTTGCATGCCCTTGGTCGGCCCCTGTTGGTTGGGGTTTCGCGCAAGAGCATGATAGGGCTGGCTTTGAATCGCCCGGTGGGTGAGCGTCTCTATGGCGGTTTAGCGCTTGCGGTGCTTGCCGTGACCAAGGGCGCGCGTATTTTGCGTGTGCATGATGTCGCCGAGACGGTCGATGTGGTGCGCATGATTACAGCTGTAGAATCAGCCGAATAAGAATGATGGAGCACTTATGACTAAAAAATACTTTGGCACCGACGGTATCCGTGGTCGGGTCGGCGAATTCCCGATTACTCCTGATTTCATGCTCAAGCTGGGTTGGGCGGCAGGCATGGCGTTCCGCAGCATGGGCGCGTGTCGCATCCTGGTAGGCAAAGACACCCGTATTTCGGGATACATGTTTGAGTCCGCACTGGAGGCCGGCTTGTCCGCCGCAGGTGCTGATGTAATGTTGCTCGGCCCCATGCCGACACCGGCGATCGCTTACCTGACGCGTACCTTCCACGCTGAAGCCGGTATTGTGATCAGTGCCTCGCACAATCCCCATGACGACAACGGCATCAAGTTTTTCTCGGGCCAGGGCACCAAGCTGCCGGACGAAATCGAATTGATGATCGAAGAACTGCTGGACGCGCCGATGACGGTGGTCGAGTCAAGCAAGCTGGGTAAGGTGTCGCGTATCAACGATGCGTCCGGTCGCTACATTGAGTTTTGCAAAAGCAGCGTGCCTACCAGCACCAATTTTGCCGGGCTGAAGTTGGTGATCGATTGCGCGCACGGTGCTACCTACAAGGTGGCGCCGAGTGTGTTCAAGGAGTTGGGCGCGGACGTGACCGTGCTTTCGGCCCAGCCAAACGGGCTTAACATCAACGACAACTGTGGCTCCACCCATATGGAGCAGTTGCAGGCGGCCGTGCTGGCAGAGCACGCCGACCTCGGTATCGCCTTCGATGGTGATGGCGATCGCGTCCTGATGGTGGATCACACGGGCGCTGTGGTCGACGGTGACGACCTTTTGTTCATCATTGCTCGCGACCTGCATGAGCGTAACAAGCTCCAAGGTGGTGTCGTCGGTACGCTGATGAGTAATCTCGGGCTTGAATTGGCGTTGGCAGATTTGGATATTCCCTTCGTGCGCGCCAACGTGGGTGACCGCTATGTGATCGCCGAACTGCTGGAGCGAAATTGGCAGGTGGGGGGTGAGAACTCCGGGCACATCGTCTGCTTCCAGCACACCACCACCGGCGATGCAATTATTGCTGCGTTGCAGGTGCTTCTGTCCTTGCGTCGTCGCGAAGAGAGTCTGGCTCAGGCGCGCCAAGCGCTGCGCAAGTGCCCGCAAGTTCTGCTCAATGTGCGTTTTTCCGGTGGTGAAAATCCAATCGAGCACCCTTCTGTGAAAGAGGCTTGCGAGCGCGTGACCCTGGCTATGGCTGGGCGTGGGCGGGTATTGCTGCGCAAGTCGGGCACAGAGCCTTTGGTGCGTGTGATGGTCGAAGGCGAAGACGAAACGCAGGTTCGCGGCCATGCCGAAGACCTGGCAAAACTGGTAACTGAAATTTGCGCCTGAATTCGGCTTGCCAGTGATGGTGTGGTTGGGTAACATCTGCGCCCACTTTGACCGACGAGGTACAGCATGCGTCGCACTATGGTAGCTGGTAACTGGAAGATGCACGGTACCCGCGCCAGTGTCGCTGAGCTGATCAATGGCCTTCGTCACTTGGCCTTGCCTAGCGGTGTCGATGTTGCGGTTTTTCCGCCTTGCCTGCATATCAACCAAGTGGTTGATGGCTTGAAAGGTAAGTCGATCCAGGTCGGCGCGCAGAATTCTGCGGTGGAACCGATGCAAGGTGCGTTGACTGGTGAGATTTCGCCGAGTCAGCTGGTTGATGCAGGTTGTTCCTATGTGCTCGTCGGGCACTCCGAGCGCCGTCAGATGATGGGCGAGCGTGATGGGACACTCAACCGCAAGTTCGCAGCAGCACAGGCTTGTGGCTTGATTCCGGTGTTGTGCATAGGGGAGACCCTTGAGCAGCGCGAATCGGGCAAGACTCTTGAAGTTGTCTCGCGTCAGCTGGGCAGCATCATCGAGGAGCTGGGTGTTGGTGCGTTTGCAAAGGCAGTAATTGCTTACGAGCCGGTCTGGGCCATTGGTACCGGGCTGACTGCTACACCGCAACAGGCGCAGGATGTGCACGCAGCCATCCGCGCGCAGTTGGCGGCAGAGAATTCTGAAATCGCACAAGGTGTGCGGCTTCTATACGGCGGCAGCGTGAAGGCGGCCAATGCGGTCGAACTGTTCGGCATGCCGGATATCGATGGGGGGCTCATTGGTGGAGCTTCCCTGAATGCAGATGAGTTCGGTGCGATCTGTCGCGCCGCGGGAAACTGAAAAAATGCTGGAAACAGTCGTAGTCGTTTTTCATCTGTTGGCTGCCCTGGGCGTAGTTGCCCTGGTTTTGTTGCAACAGGGTAAAGGTGCGGATGCTGGTGCGTCTTTCGGTGCAGGTGCTTCAAATACTGTGTTCGGAAGCCAAGGTTCCTCTACCTTTCTTAGTAAGTTTACTGCTATACTTGCCGCCGGTTTCTTCATAACCAGCTTAGGGTTAGGTTACTTTGCTAAAGAGAAAGCTCATGTGCTGACTCAAGTAGGTTTGCCAAACCCAGCAGTGTTGGAAGTGCCAAAAGCAAAACCGGCTTCTGATGATGTCCCGGTGCTTCAAGAGCAAAAGTCGGCTACTCCAGCGACTGACGTACCTCCAGCTCAAGAGCAGAAGTAAGAAGGGTTGTAAGCGCTGTATTGCCGAGGTGGTGGAATTGGTAGACACGCAACCTTGAGGTGGTTGTGCCCATAGGGTGTAGGGGTTCGAGTCCCCTTCTCGGTACCAATTATCAGGAGAGCCCGCTGTTGCGGGCTTTCTTGTAGGTGGAAGGTTACATTGACCCTGTAAGGGATCGGTCGTATACTTCCGCCCCAGCTTTGTCGCGGGGTGGAGCAGTCTGGTAGCTCGTCGGGCTCATAACCCGAAGGTCGTCGGTTCAAATCCGGCCCCCGCAACCAGTTTTACGGAGCCCCTTTTAAGGGGCTTTTTGTTAGCTGGACACTTTCAACGCCGCTGTTCGACGGCGTTTCAAGGATGGGCGTTTCGCCCATTTTTTTATTTTGCACAGCATGCACATACATGCACGAGGGGGTTCAGGTGTCGAGCAAGCTAGAAGAGTTGCAGGCCTTGCTGGCCCCGGTGGTCGTGGCCCTAGGCTATGAATGCTGGGGTATTGAGTTTTCGGCTCAAGGTCGCCACTCAATGTTGCGCGTTTATATCGATAAAGAGGGCGGTGTGCTGGTGGACGATTGTGCCATTGTCAGCCGTCAGATCAGCGGTGTGCTGGATGTTGAAGATCCAATCTCCGTTGAATACACCCTCGAAGTTTCCTCGCCAGGCATGGAACGCCCACTGTTCACTATTGATCAGTTTGCAAAATTTGCCGGTGAACAAGTGAAGATCAAGCTGCGCTCCCCGTTCGAAGGGCGACGCAACTTTCAGGGCCTTCTGCGCGGTGTAGAAGAGCAGGATGTCGTGGTGCAGGTAGAAGACCATGAGTTCCTGTTGCCGATCGATATGATCGACAAGGCCAACATTATTCCCAGTTTTGACTGAGACGCGGATCCCGCGGATCCAATGGCTTGCGAAAGGCGAGGCGTACGATGAGCAAAGAAGTACTGCTGGTTGTTGAGTCGGTATCCAATGAAAAGGGCGTACCGGCAAACGTGATTTTTGAAGCGCTGGAGCTGGCCCTGGCCACTGCTACCAAAAAGCGTTTTGAAGACGAAGTTGATCTGCGTGTGGAAATCAACCGCCACACCGGTGCCTATGAGACTTTCCGTCGCTGGACGGTCGTCGAAGAAGCCGATCTTGATGATCCGGCCATCGAAACCTGGCCGAGCAAGGTTGCGGAAACGCACCCTGGCGCCAACGTTGGCGATGTCGTCGAAGAAAAGATCGAGTCGATCGAGTTCGGCCGTATCGCTGCACAGACTGCCAAGCAAGTCATCGTGCAGAAAGTTCGCGAAGCCGAACGCGCTCAAGTCGTTGACGCCTATCGCGAGCGCTTGGGGGAAATCATCTCCGGTACCGTGAAAAAAGTCACCCGCGACAACGTGATCGTCGACCTGGGCAACAACGCTGAAGCGTTGCTGGCCCGCGAAGACATCATCTCCCGCGAAACCTTCCGTGTTGGCGTGCGTCTGCGTGCGCTGCTCAAGGAAATCCGCACCGAGAACCGCGGCCCTCAGTTGATCCTGTCGCGTACCGCGCCGGAAATGCTGATCGAGCTGTTCCGTATCGAAGTGCCGGAAATCGCTGAAGGCCTGATCGAAGTCATGGCTGCGTCCCGCGACCCGGGTTCGCGCGCCAAGATCGCGGTCCGCTCCAAGGACAAACGCATCGACCCGCAAGGCGCTTGCATTGGTATGCGCGGTTCGCGCGTCCAGGCAGTGTCGGGCGAATTGGGCGGTGAGCGTGTGGACATCGTGCTGTGGGACGATAACCCGGCGCAGTTCGTGATCAACGCCATGTCGCCGGCTGAAGTGGCGGCAATTATCGTTGACGAAGATGCCCATGCAATGGACATCGCCGTTGGCGCAGACAATCTGGCTCAGGCCATTGGTCGTGGTGGTCAGAACGTGCGTCTGGCCAGCCAACTGACCGGCTGGACCCTGAACGTGATGACCGAATCGGACATCCAGGCTAAGCAGCAAGCTGAAACCGGTGACATCCTGCGCAACTTCATCGACGAGTTGGAAGTCGACGAAGACCTGGCACAGGTGCTGGTAGATGAAGGCTTCACCAGCCTGGAAGAGATTGCCTACGTACCGTTGGAAGAAATGCTCAACATCGACGGCTTTGACGAGGATACCGTCAACGAGCTTCGCGCTCGGGCCAAGGATCGTTTGTTGACTAAAGCCATCGCTACTGAGGAAAAGCTGGCAGACGCCCATCCGGCCGAAGACCTGCTCTCGCTTGAGGGTATGGACAAGGATTTGGCGATGGAACTGGCGGTGCGCGGCGTAATTACCCGCGAAGACCTGGCCGAGCAGTCTATTGACGATCTGCTCGACATCGACGGCATTGACGATGATCGTGCCGGCAAGTTGATCATGGCCGCCCGAGCCCATTGGTTCGAGTAACTAGGCGCGGCCTGAGGAGAGAAGTGCATGACGCAAGTCACGGTGAAACAACTGGCCGATGAGGTCAAAACACCGGTAGAGCGCCTGTTGCAGCAGATGCGTGAGGCAGGTCTGCCGCACACCGCCGCCGATGAAGGTGTGAGCGATAGTGAGAAGCAGTCTTTGCTGACTCACTTGAAGAGCAGCCACAAGGCGAAAGTGGAAGAACCGCGCAAGATTACATTGCAGCGCAAAACCACCAGCACCCTGCGTGTTGCGGGTAGCAAGAGCATCAGCGTTGAAGTACGCAAGAAGAAAGTCTTCGTACAGCGCAGCCCGGAAGAAATCGAAGCCGAGCGCAAACGCGAACTGGATGAACGTCGCGCAGTAGAAAATGCTGCTCGTCAGAAGGCTGAAGAAGAAAGCAAACGTCGCGCCGAAGAAGACGCGCGTAGCCAGCCTGCTGCAGCGCAATCTACAGCCAATGACGCGGTTGCCGCACCTGTTGAAGCTGTGCGTGAGGCCGCTCCGGTTGCCGCTGCACCTGCTCCTGCAGCTGATGCCCGCAAGCGTGACGAACCTCGTCGTCCCGACAAACCACGTGCCGACGATAACAATCGTCGCAGTGGCGGCGGCGGCGATGGCGAGCGTAAAAACGCTCCGCATCGTGCTTCGGTCAAAGAGAAAGCGCCTGCTCCACGCGTTGCTCCACGTACTACCGACGAAGAAAGCGACGGCTTCCGTCGTGGTGGTCGCGGCAAGGCCAAGCTGAAAAAACGCAACGCCCACGGTTTCCAGAGCCCAACCGGCCCTGTCGTGCGTGATGTGCAGATCGGCGAGACCATCACTGTTGGCGATCTCGCCAACCAGATGTCGGTCAAGGCTGCTGAAATCATCAAGTTCATGTTCAAACTGGGTACTCCAGCGACCATCAACCAGGTGCTTGATCAGGAAACTGCTCAGCTGGTAGCCGAAGAACTGGGCCACAAAGTGACCCTGGTCAGCGACACCGCCCTGGAAGATTCCCTGGCCGAGTCCCTGAAGTTTGAAGGTGAGACGTTCTCTCGTGCGCCAGTCGTGACCGTAATGGGCCACGTTGACCATGGTAAGACGTCGCTGCTCGACTATATCCGTCGTGCCAAGGTAGCTGCTGGCGAAGCCGGTGGTATCACCCAGCACATCGGTGCATACCACGTTGAAACCGAACGCGGCATGGTCACTTTCCTCGACACCCCAGGTCACGCCGCGTTTACCGCAATGCGTGCCCGTGGTGCCAAGGCGACTGACATCGTTATCCTGGTAGTAGCAGCGGACGACGGCGTGATGCCGCAGACCATTGAAGCTGTCCAGCATGCCAAGGCCGCTGGTGTTCCACTGGTTGTTGCCGTGAACAAAATCGACAAGCCGGGCGCCGATCTTGATCGCATCCGTAGCGAACTGTCGGTTCACGGCGTGACGTCCGAAGAGTGGGGCGGTGATACGCCGTTTGTTTCGGTTTCGGCGAAAGTCGGTACCGGCGTAGACGAACTGCTTGAAGCTGTTCTGCTGCAAGCCGAAGTCCTCGAGCTGAAAGCAACCCCATCGGCCCCAGGTCGTGGTGTTGTGGTTGAATCGCGTCTCGACAAAGGTCGTGGCCCGGTTGCAACCGTTCTGGTTCAAGACGGTACCCTGCGCCAAGGCGACATGGTCCTGGTTGGTTCGAACTATGGCCGTGTACGTGCCATGCTCGACGAGAACGGCAAGCCAATCAAGGAAGCCGGTCCTTCCATCCCTGTCGAGATCCTCGGCCTGGACGGTACCCCGGACGCTGGCGACGAGATGAGCGTGCTGTCGGACGAGAAGAAAGCCCGTGAAGTGGCTCTGTTCCGTCAAGGCAAGTTCCGCGAAGTCAAACTGGCCCGTGCTCACGCAGGCAAGCTTGAAAACATCTTCGAAAACATGGGTCAGGCAGAGAAGAAGACGCTTAACATCGTCCTCAAATCTGACGTCCGTGGTTCCCTCGAAGCGTTGAACGGCGCCTTGAACGGCCTGGGTAACGACGAAGTGCAAGTGCGCGTTGTCGGTGGCGGTGTCGGTGGTATCACCGAGTCCGACGCCAACCTGGCACTGGCTTCCAACGCTGTACTGTTCGGCTTCAACGTGCGTGCCGATGCTGGCGCTCGCAAGATCGTCGAGCAGGAAGGCCTGGACATGCGTTACTACAACGTCATCTACGACATCATCGAAGACGTCAAGAAAGCCCTTACCGGCATGCTTGGCAGCGACGTTCGGGAGAACATCCTGGGTGTGGCCGAGGTGCGTGACGTGTTCCGCTCGCCGAAATTCGGCGCGATCGCCGGTTGCATGGTTATCGAAGGTGTTGTGCACCGTAACCGTCCAATCCGCGTACTGCGTGAAGACATCGTTATCTTCGAAGGCGAGCTGGAATCCCTGCGCCGCTTCAAGGATGACGCTTCCGAAGTACGTGCCGGCATGGAATGCGGTATCGGCGTCAAGAGCTACAACGACGTCAAGGCGGGTGACAAGATCGAAGTCTACGAGAAGGTCCAGGTTGCTCGCAGCCTCTAACTCGCGCACTTCCGGAGCCACGCGGCGTGTGGGCATGCAGATGCCCCGCGCAGCGTACGGACTCTAAACGCAACGCCCGGTCTGGCTTTTGTCAGGCCGGGCGTTTGCCGCTTTCAGACCCCACGGGTTTCACCGTGTGGCAGTAACAGGTAACAAGACATGGCAAAAGAATACAGCCGTACCCAGCGTATCGGCGATCAGATGCAGCGTGAGCTGGCCCAACTGATCCGTCGCGAAGTCAAAGACCCCCGTGTTGGCCTGGTCACCATCACCGCCGTTGAAGTGAGCCGTGACGTGGGTCACGCCAAGATCTTCATCACCGTGATGGGGCAGGACAACGCCGAAGAAATCGCGCAAAGCATCAAAGTGCTCAACGCTGCTGCAGGTTTCCTGCGGATGCAGTTGGCCCGTGAAATGAAATTGCGCAGTGTTCCCCAGTTGCACTTCCACTACGACGAAAGCGTCGTACGGGGTGCGCACCTGTCGGCACTGATCGAGCGCGCCGTGGCTGAAGACAGCCAGCATCCGTCCACACCTGAAGACGCCAAGGAGTAAGCGGTGGCTCAGGTCAAACGTATCCGTCGCAATGTCAGCGGCATCATTCTGCTCGACAAACCCATTGGCTTTACCTCCAATGCCGCGTTGCAGAAGGTCCGCTGGCTGCTCAATGCCGAGAAGGCAGGGCATACCGGCAGCCTCGATCCCTTGGCCACCGGCGTGCTGCCGTTGTGCTTTGGCGAGGCCACCAAGTTCTCGCAATACCTGCTCGATTCCGACAAGGGTTACGAAACCCTGATGCAACTGGGCAAGACCACCACCACGGCCGACGCCGAAGGTGATGTTCTGCAGGTGCGCGACGTGACCGTTGGTCGTGCTGATATCGAAGCCGTTTTACCCGCTTTTCGCGGGAAAATCAGTCAGATACCGCCGATGTACTCGGCGCTCAAGCGTGATGGCCAGCCTCTTTACAAGCTGGCACGAGCGGGCGAAGTAGTGGAGCGTGAACCGCGTTCTGTTACTATTGCGCGGCTTGAATTGCTCGCCAGTGAAGGCGACACCGCACGGTTGTCGGTGGACTGCAGCAAAGGCACCTATATTCGTACCCTCGTGGAAGATATCGGTGAGCAACTGGGCTGTGGTGCATACGTTGCAGAGTTGCGACGTACTCAAGCCGGACCTTTCACCCTGGCCCAGACGGTCACGCTGGAAGAGTTGGAAGCGGTACACGCCGAGGGTGGCAATGAAGCGGTTGATCGCTTCCTGATGCCTTCGGACAGCGGTTTGCTAGATTGGCCATTGCTGCACTTTTCGGAGCACAGCGCGTTCTACTGGCTTAACGGCCAACCCGTACGCGCACCGGATGCGCCGAAATTCGGCATGGTGCGGGTACAAGATCACAACGGTCGCTTTATCGGTATCGGTGAAGTGAGCGAAGACGGGCGCATCGCGCCGCGTCGACTGATTCGGTCAGAATGACCGAACGAGTGTGGCTGTTAACAGGCACGGTCAACACTCATTTTTAGATACAGGGATTTGTCCCTGGCCTGTTGAAACTGCCCTTTGGGTGGTTTCCTGAAAAAAGGATTGCCTCATGGCTCTCGACGTTCAAGAAAAAGCACAAATCGTTGCTGACTATCAGCAAGCTGTTGGTGACACTGGTTCGCCAGAAGTGCAAGTTGCACTACTGACCCACAACATCAACAAGCTGCAAGGTCACTTCAAGGCCAACGGTAAAGATCACCACTCCCGTCGTGGTCTGATCCGCATGGTAAACCAGCGCCGTAAGCTGCTGGACTACCTGAAAGGCAAGGATCTGGGTCGTTATCAGGCTCTGATCGGTCGCCTGGGTCTGCGTCGCTAATAAGCGATTGCGCTAGAGGTTGGTTGGCTGTCGTGTGTCAGTGGGTTTCCCGCTGGCCCATGGCAGGCTCCCAGCCTCAAGTTTTATCTGGATACACGTTTTACCCTGGACCAGGCTCGGGCCGATTCCCGACATTGCCCAAGAATTTCGCAAGAAGACAAGTTCCCCAAGAGCCACAAAGAAGGTAGGACACCGTGAACCCGGTTATCAAAAAATTCCAGTTCGGTCAGTCGACCGTTACCCTCGAGACAGGCCGTATCGCCCGTCAAGCCTCCGGCGCAGTGCTGGTCACCGTTGACGACGACGTCACCGTATTGGTGACCGTTGTAGGCGCCAAGACCGCTGACCCAAGCAAAGGCTTCTTCCCTCTTTCTGTTCACTATCAGGAAAAGACCTACGCTGCCGGTAAAATCCCTGGTGGTTTCTTCAAGCGCGAAGGCCGTCCTTCCGAGAAAGAAACCCTGACTTCCCGACTGATCGACCGTCCGATCCGTCCGCTGTTCCCAGAAGGCTTCATGAACGAAGTGCAGGTTGTCTGCACCGTCGTTTCCACCAGCAAGAAAACCGATCCGGACATCGCTGCGATGATCGGTACCTCGGCTGCTCTGGCCATCTCCGGTATTCCTTTCGAT